>JBMOHS010000274.1:0-4082 GCA_049317725.1 Blastocatellia bacterium | reverse complement strand
CTGGCGATCTCCGAGTTTGGGCCGCGCGCGGTGATCTATCACGAGGGCTCCCGCTACGTCATCAACAAGGTCATGTTGCCGGTGGGAGAGGAGGATGTTGGGCATGGGCGGATCAAGCTCTGTGGGGCCTGCGGTTACCTCCACGAGGTCCGCGAGGGGAATGGGGTGGATCTGTGTGAACGGTGCCACGAGCCCTTGAGGGTCGTCCTCGACTCGCTCTTCCGGATGCAGAATGTCTCGACGAAGCGACGGGACCGGATCACCTCGGACGAAGAGGAGCGGCTGCGGTATGGGTACGAGATTGTCACCGGGGTACGTTTCGCAGAAGGGGAGAAGACACCGACAGCCGAGGTCATCGCTGGGGAGAACCAGCTGGCTCGGCTGACCTATGGCCAAGCCGCGACCGTCTGGCGCATCAACAAGGGCTGGATGAGGCGCAAGCAGCGCGAGCGGCTCGGGTTTCTCCTCGACCTCGAACGGGGCTATTGGAAGACGGAGAAGGACGATCCGGAGGAGCTGCTGAGTGACGACTCGAACGATTCGGACTCAGTGCGCGTGCGTCGAGTCATCCCCTATGTTGACGACCGGCGCAACTGCCTCCTCTTCACCCCGTCGTCCCCGTTCTCGTTGGTTGAGATGGCCTCCCTGCAGGCGGTGCTCAAGTCGGCGATTCAGCTCTGCTACCAGTTGGAGGACGATGACCTCGCGGTCGAGCCGTTGCCGACGAGCGAGGATCGGCGGCAACTCCTCTTCTACGAATCGGCGGAGGGGGGCGCTGGAGTGCTCCACCGGCTGGTCCGCGAACCAGCAGCGTTGCGACAGGTGGCGGCCAAGGCCCTCGAACTTTGCCATTTTGATGCAGAAGGAACCGATCTGCACCTCGCGCCGGGTGGCCGCGAGACGTGCGAGGCGGCCTGCTACGATTGCCTGCTCAGCTACTACAACCAGCGGGAGCACGCGATCGTCGATCGCCACTCGATCCGGGAGATTCTGCTGCAACTGGCTGGGGTCGAGGTGCGGGTCTCGCCGCGCGGGACGACCCGCGAAGAGCACCTCCGGCAGCTCGTTCAACGCGCCGACTCCTCGCTCGAGCGGGAGTGGTTGCAGTTCCTCGAGGACCGTGGGTATCGCCTGCCGAGCGTGGCCCAGCCTTGGATCGAGGGGGCCAAGACGCGCCCGGATTTCCTCTACGAGGCAGAGAGCACGGCGATCTACATCGATGGCCCCACCCATCTCTTCCCGGGGGCGCGTCAGAAGGATCGACAACAGGAACGGGACCTCGAGGATCTCGGCTATAGCATCGTCCGGTTTTCCGCCGGGGGCGACTGGGAGTCGATCGTGCGGCAATCTCCGGGTGTCTTTGGGGAGGGGGAATCTCGCCTCGCCTCCCCGCCGCTCCCGGTCGAGCCAGCACCGGGCCCCTCCGAGCCGGCCATCACGCCCCGCCGTGTGGAGCTCGACCTGGACCTCTTCGATGAGCGGTGGCACGACCTGCTCTGCCAGTTGCAGGAGGCGATCCCGGGCCTCCAGATCGAGCCCGGCGGGGATGTCGTCGCCAAAGGGCGGGTCGTCGGGAGCTACATCGCCGAGGTGGCCGCCAATGGCTTCCGGATTCAACTGATCGAGAAGGGGACTGACCACGCGGTCCGGAAATCGATCTCCTCAAACTGTTTTTCGTTGGCTGTCGATCCAGAGATGGTCCCGCAACTGATCGAGCTGATCCGCAGAACGATCGAATTGTAGTCCGCCGATTGGTAACGACTCATCGGAGTGGAAGAGATGATTGCACCACAGAGCCACAGAGTTCACTGAGAAGAAGATGGGACCCCTTGAAGTTCATGGATGCCGTGAGTAGTTACACCAATTGAGGGAGGAGAGGAGGAAGCGGATGATTCCAATGGCGTCGACATTCAGCAGGGCGATGGAGCGGCATAGTGGGCCTCACGGCGGAGCGATCTTGCGGTTCCTTACCAAGTTTCACGAGAATCCCAGGCACCCATCGCACAGCCTCGAGCGGGTGGTCCACGCCCGAAGCGACGATGTCTGGTCGGCGCGGGTCAACTCAGACCTGCGCGTGATCCTCTCTCACTGGGGAGAGCACTGGATCGCGCTCTACATCGACCACCACGACGAGGCCTATCGCTGGGCAGAGACGCATCACGCAGGGCAGCATCCGGTGACGCGGAACTGGCAGATCTTCGAGATCCCGGTCGTCCGCGAGGCGCCGGAGGAGCCCCCGGCCCCCACCGAGCCGAAGCGGCTCTTTGAGGGGCACGACGATCCGTACCTGCTCAGTTTGGGGGTGCCGGAGGTTTGGTTGCCCGTGCTGCGTGGGATGGTGGGCCAAGAAGAGCTTCATCCGGTGCTCGACCAGATGCCGATCGAGGTCGGGGTGCGGCTGCTCGACCTCGCCGAGGGACGGACGGTCCTGCCGCCGGTACCATTGCCGATCAAGAGCACCTTGGCCGAGCAGGAGGCGGCGACCTCGCAACTGGTCTTCGTGCAGAGTGATCGGCAACTCCAGTCGATCCTTGATCAGCCGCTCGCCAAGTGGATCGCCTTCCTCCATCCGACCCAGAAGAAGCTGGTCACTTTCGAGAGCCGTGGGCCGACCAAGGTGACGGGCTCGGCCGGGACGGGGAAGACGGTCGTCGCCATGCACCGTGCCCGCCATCTTGCCAGCCTGGGCCAGCGGGTCCTCCTGACCAGCTTCACGCAGACCATCTGCCAGAACATCGAGCGGAATATGGCTTTGATCTGTGGAGACAGCGAGTGGAGGAACTTGGCAGTCCTTAACGTCCACAAGCTGGCCATGATGGCTTTGCGATTGGTCAAGGATAACTGGAAGCCGCTCAGAAACAATGAACTGAGGGAGATCATCGAGCAGATCCATCCAGGCGAGGCGTGCCCGCTCGGTGTCGCGCAGGTGCAGGTGGAGTACGAGACGATCATCGAGCCGCAGCGGATCACCTCTTGGGAGAGGTACCGGGGTGCCAGCCGTGCCGGGCGTGGCCGTCCACTGACGGTCAAGGAGCGCCGGGCGGTCTGGGCCGTTCTCGAAGCACTGATGGAGCGGCTGGCGCGGGAGCGGAAGGTCACTTGGCACGGGCTCTGTGGTCGCGCGACCGTCCACATCCCGATGCTGCGGGACAAACACCCGCAGTGGCGCTACGATGCGGTGATCGTCGATGAGGTGCAGGACCTCAAGCCGCTCGAGCTCCTCTTTCTGGTCGCACTCGCCCCCGCGCAGAACCTCTTTCTGGTCGGGGATGCGGGACAGCAGATCTACCCCGGGCGGGTCTCCCTGCAATCGCTCGGGATCGATGTGCGGGGCCGCTCGACGACCCTGCGACTCAACTACCGGACGACGGAGCAGATTCGCCAGTCAGCCGATCGGCTCCTCGCGACCGAGGGGGACGATCTTGACGGGGGAGTCGAGGACCGCCGGGGGACGCGCAGCGTCTTGCGTGGGGCGGAACCGGTCTACCAGGGGTTTGAGACCCGTCAGGAGCAGCTCGATTTTGTCGCGAAGGAGATCCAGCGGCTGTTCGAGACAGGCCGGTACCGGCCCGGAGAGATCGCCGTCTTTGCCCGGCGCAGCAGCAACCTGCAGATGCTCGATCGGCGACTGCGGCGGGCGAAGATTCGCCCGTCCGATCTCAAATCGGAGGAGCGGCTGACAGATTCCGGGGTCATCGTCGGGACGATGCACCGCGCCAAGGGGTTGGAGTTCAAGGTGGTCTTCGTCATCGACCTGCAGGAGGGGAATGTCCCGCAGATGGGGATGGTCGACGAGGCCCCGGACGAGGCCGTGCGGGCCGAGATCCTGGCGGCAGAGCGGCAACTGCTCTATGTCAGCATGACGCGGGCGCGGGACCTGGTCTATCTGACCTGGGCCGGCACGCCGAGCCGCTTCCTCCCGCAGTGAGCGGGGGGGACGGCGAAGTTACGAGAGGAAGCACGCAATGGCATACGCCGTCGGATCGTTGGTGCAGGCGCGGGGGCGGGAGTGGGTTGTCTTGCCGGGATCGGCAGAGGAGCTGCTCTTGGTTCGCCCGCTGGGAGGGACGGAAGAGGAGGTG
>JBMOHS010000273.1:0-4084 GCA_049317725.1 Blastocatellia bacterium | reverse complement strand
TCGATGAAGCAGCGGTACTCGGCATTGGTTACCGGGAAGGCCCCGATCCGGTAGGCTACCAGCTCCACCTCGTGCGCCCCACGGTTGTCCCCGATGGGGTAGCGTCCGGCGGGAATCCCCACCAGCGGCGGCGCGATGTACTCTCCGTGTCGCCCCGATTGCTTCGGGAATCGCGGATCTCCGATAAGCCCGAGCGCCTCGCCCGCTGCGATCCGCGCACGCAGATCGACTTGGCTCGATCGTGTTCGTTCGAGGAGCTTCTGACGGATCTCGTCGCGCAACCTTTCCAGGTCCGGGCTCTCGCGGATCTCTCTGGATGTTGCGCAGCGGGCAGCCAGCGGCAAGTTGTGCGGGATCAGCTCGCGGATGAAGCCGACCGGGTCCCTGGCCATCGCTGCGGCGGTGTGGGTCGTCTCCTCCCAACCTGTCTGGGGCAGCGTTGGCAGTGGGTCACCCGCCGCGATTCGCGCGACGGTTACCTCGAGCGGCTCGGCCACCCGGCCGACCTCGTGCTCGACGTGGACCAGCGTGGCGTCCGGCTGCTGCGCAAGTCGTCGGCCGGCAAAGTACTCCTGCAGAAGCTGGTGGTAGAAGGCGAGGTCTTCCTCCTGGTTTTTATCCTGATCAAGAATGCTCATCCGCAAAGCGGCGGTGATCATCTCGTTAGCGCGATCGTGATCAATCAACCGGGCGGCATCCTGACGCGAGATGCGAATTTGTGATGACTCTGACTCAACCCCCTTGCGTTGCATATCAAAGGCGAGCGCACTCAGCCGCTCAAAAAGCGGACTGCCAGAGTGGGGCAGATCGAAGGGGCTGCGCCACTGATTGTTGGTGGAGCGCTCATGGTCGTCGTGGTCAAGCAACAGCCCGAGGCCAAAGATCTCGCCGCCGGTCTCGATCTCCCGGCTGAGTGTTCCCCGGACATATGCGGTAAAGAGCGCGGACCGACCAGCCGGGATCTGTCCGGTGTGGACGACTTGGGCAACCAGCAGTGTCAGAAAATACGGGTTGCGGTAGAGGTCAAGCTGGGGAGTCTTGTCGAGCTGCGCCCAGATCGCGGCGTGGTTGGCTGGCAGATAGGCCTTGAGAAACGCCCTGACTTGGTCGTCAGTCATGGGCTGGATCGCCACCTGGGGAACTGGCAGGCCCTTGCTGCTGAGGCGAGCACTGTAATCGAGGCTGCGGCAAGAGTAGACGATTCGATTGCCTTTCTCGACAACATCCCGCGTGAAGTCACGCCAGAGGCCAATCAGTTCGAAGTAGTCATTGGTATCCCGGTGGGGCATCTCATTGAGCGCGTCGAGGAGGAGCAAGACGCGCCCCTTCTGCAGGCATTCCTTGAGCGATGGGCGATGTGGATACTTCTCCTGCCATTTTTCGGCGAGCCAGTCCCCAGGCAAGGGCAGCGATTGTCCACGCTGGGCTTGGTAGCTGTTGAGCTGGAGAAAGATGCTGTACTCGTGCCCATCATCACGCAACTGATCGATCGAATGGTCGAGTTGGAGCCGCCGGAGGAGGGTCGACTTGCCGCTGCCCGGCGCACCGAGCAGGACGATCGCCTGGTGCTCCGCCGTCTTCTTCAGAACCTCGCGCAGGTCGCTGAACCGCAGATCCTCCGGCCTCCAGCGCTCTGGCGCGTCCGGCCCTTTGTCGAGCAGCAAGGTCAGATTGACGAAGCGGCTGAAGATCTGGTACCGCGGCAGCGACCACTCGGCGATCGTGCGCAGCCGGTAGCCCCGCTCATCCACGGCGGGGTAGTCACGAACCCGCTTGGCCTCGTCGACCGAGAGAACGACGTCGCGACTCGGGTCGGTCACCGCTTGGTAGATGGCATCGAGTGCCTCATCTAGGCTCCGGCTCTCCAAGTCTGCCTTTTCGAGAACAGTCACCTGGTCAGCGAGCGTGCGGGGCTCTGGGGCAGCGTACTCGTCCCGGCGCAGCTCACCGAGCAGGATGTCGAGCGCTCCCTGGAAGTCACGGGTCGCGTCAATGTGGTTGTAGGAGTAAAGGCGGCTGTGGCGATGGCAGTTTGGATCGAGCAGCAACGGGTAGATGCGTTTGCCCAGTTGATCGAAGAAGAACCATTCGCGGTGGACCTCCTTGCGATAGGGCATGGAGTTGGCAGAGACGAGCAGGACCATCCGGTCACTGCTCTGGAGGTGTTTCTCGATCTCGAGATCCCAATTGTCACCTGTTCGAACATCCCGGCGGTCGCGAAACGTCTCGACTTGGTGACGACGAAGATACGCTTCGACCTTCACCGCTTGGTCGATATCTTTGCTGGCGTACGAGATGAAGACCCGGCTGGCTTGGCTGGTATTCGAACCGTTTGCGCCCAACTCCATTGATCCCCCCTGCTGACAGTGGCTTTGATCTGAGGCGTTCGTATCATACGGATCGGGGAAGGGTAAGACAAGATGTGTCTTACTCTTGCTGATATGCGCCTTCGCACCTTCGCGTGAGCCTCTTTCCTCGCCCCTCGCCCCTTCCCCGCTCCCCTCTTCGCGTCTTCGCGCCTTCGCGTGAGCCTCGTCCCTCACCCCTCACCCCTCGCCCCTCGCCCCTCACCCCTTCAAGTAAGATTTGCGGTGAAAACACGCTGTGGTAGAGTGAGTTGTCAGAAGAGGGTTCGCCAACAATTTCGCGCGGGGCTCGCGAATAGAACCAGGGAAAGAATGACGCATGTCCTCCATCCTGCCGATCAACATTGATCATCTCCTCCGTCTGCAAGGGGTCGAATCCGCGCGCGTCGAGTTCAAAGCGTCCTGGGATGAAAAATACACTGGCCCACAGACGATTCGAACCATCTGCGCCTTTGCCAACGATTTCCAGAACCTGAATGGGGGCTACATCATTCTTGGGGTAGCGGAGCAGAATGGGGCGGCCGTCTTGCCAGTCAAAGGGCTCTCCGAAGAGGAGATCGACGCGGCGCAAGGGTGGATCCGGGGGCGATGCAACACCATCGACCCGATCTACCAACCCGTGCTCTCTCCGGAGGTACACGAGGGGCGGCGAATCCTGGTCATCTGGGCTCCGGGCAGCCAAGCACGCCCGCATCAAGCGCCGGAAGTCGCGGAGAAAGGGGCTGCCCGGAAGTTCTACATCCGGCTGGGGGCCGAGACAGTCGATGTCGAGAAACAGCCAGAATTGAAGATCCAGTTGATGCAACTGACGGCGCGGGTTCCCTTCGATGACCGGCGTGCCTTGCAGGCGAGCGTGCTCGACCTTCGCGAGACCAAGGTCCGGGAATTCCTGAATGACATCGACAGTGGCCTCGTTGATGAGCCTGATACCCGTTCGGTCTACCGTGCACTGCGGATCGCTGATCCAGTCAATGGGTATGACGTACCACGCAATGTTGGGCTGCTGTTCTTCAGTCAGAATCCGGAGCAATGGTTTCCTGGTGCGCGGATCGAGGTGGTTCAATTTGCGGGAGATCCGAGTGGTGATGTCTTGGAAGAGAAGGTCTTTCGACATCGCCCGATCCAGGAGCAGCTTCGGGAGTGCCTGGCCTATTTGGATGCCCTCTCCGTGCGGATGATCCAGAAGTTGCCCCGGGAGACACAGGCAGGGCATTGGGTGAGTTACCCAACGGTGGCGTTGCGGGAAGCCCTCGTCAATGCGATCTACCACCGGTCATATGAGGGGGTCCCGGAACCGACCAAAGTGTATCTCTACCCCGACAGGATGGAGATCATCAGCTATCCAGGGCCCGTTCCTGGAATCGAGGAGAAGCACCTGGAGGGCTTGGCACCACTGCCGCCCGTACCAGCGCGAAACCGTCGGATTGGAGAGATGCTCAAGGAATTGAGACTGGCGGAAGGGCGTGGGACGGGGATCCCGAAGGTCAGACGAACGATGCAGCAGAACGGCTCCCCGCCGCCCCGGTTCGACTTCGATGCCGTGAGGAGCTACTTCCGTGTCACGCTCCCGGCTCACCCGGAGTATCGATCCACCAGCGGGCCCCGAGACTGACCCGCTGATCCCACGAGAGGCGTCCGCCTGGTGCTGGCGCAGGCACTTTCAGCCTCTTCCCCCACCCCATCACACCTCTTCCCTCGTCCCTCTTCCCTCGTCCCTC
>JBMOHS010000272.1:0-4104 GCA_049317725.1 Blastocatellia bacterium | reverse complement strand
ACGGAAAGCAACGATGACCCAAGCAAAGAGTGACCGGACGATTGTTCGTGAGCAGCCCATCGAGAAGTATCGTCTGACGAATGAGCCCTTCTACCTCAACGTCCGCGATGAGATTTCGATCTTCGAGACGGCCTACCAGGCCAAACTGCCGGTCATGCTCAAAGGCCCGACGGGCTGCGGCAAGACCCGCTTTGTCGAGGCCATGGCGTGGCGCCTCGGACGTCCGCTGATCACCGTTGCGTGCCACGAAGACCTCTCGGCGACAGACCTCGTCGGCCGCTTCCTGCTGGAAGGCGAGGAGACGGTCTGGCACGATGGCCCGCTGACCACCGCTGTCCGCCACGGCGCGATCTGCTATCTCGACGAAGTCGTCGAAGCCCGTAAGGACACGATCGTCTTGATCCACCCGCTGACCGACGATCGCCGCATCCTCCCGATCGAGAAACTGGGCATCCTCCTCAACGCCCCGGACGACTTCATGCTCGTCATCTCCTACAACCCTGGGTATCAGAGCGTCCTCAAGGACCTCAAGCAGTCGACCCGCCAGCGGTTTCTCTCCCTCGAATTCGACTATCCGCCGGTGGACGCCGAGACGACGATCGTCGCCCGCGAAGGGGGCATCGCGGAAGACACTGCCCGCGACCTCGTCCGCATTGGCGAGAAGGTCCGCAACCTCAAGGGCCACGGCCTCGAGGAGGGCGTCTCGACCCGCCTGCTCGTCTATGCTGCCCAGATGATCGCCCGCGGGATCTCGCCCGTCACCGCCTGTGAGGTCGCCCTCGCCAGCCCGATCACCGACGATCCAGACCTCCAGCGCGGCATTCGCGAAATCGTCACCACCATTCTGTGATCCCCCTCCAGCACCTGGGGGAGATCCGCGCCGGCCGGGAGTCTGGGCCAAGAGCTGTGAGTGCATCATGACTGACGAACAGAAAGGGAGCGGGTCCGGTTCGAGCCTGCGCGAGGTCGCCGGACGGAAAGTCGAGGGCATCGCCCGCAAGGTCGGCCTGACCCCAGGGGATCGCGGCTGGGTGACCCTCGACGTCGGGGCGACCCTCTTCAGCCTCTCCCCGAAATTGGTCGTCGACTTCTTCAAGGCGGTGCGCGAGATCGATCCTCAGTTGGAGAACGGAGATCTGCGTGCCTGGGCGGAGTTGGGGCGTCGCATCGCCCAGCACAGCCCGGATGAGGCGGCTGAGTTCTTTCACGACTCGGCCAGCATCCTCAAGGCACTCTCTCCGCCCTTGCGGACGCAGTTGATTGCGCTTGCTTCGCGGCAGATCGTCCTCTCGCCAGCCGCCGCCCTCGCCACCTTCCGCCAAGCCCCGCAGTGGGTCCGCTCGCTCGGTGAGGAAGCGTCCGCTGTGCGCATCTTGACGATCGCCGTCGAGGTCGCCCACCGTTCCGTCAAGCACAGCGCTGAGGTCCTCGCGGCGGCCCCGCTCGCCCTCGCCGCACTCCACCAGTTGGAGGGGGAGGCTCGCGACGAGGCGATCGAGGCGACCCTCTCTCTCGCCGAACACTTCGCGCAACGCACCGGCGCCACCGCGGCCGAGTTTCTGACGGCGGTCGGCGAGGGGCTCGCCTTTCTTGCGCGGACCGAGGTCATGGTCGAGCTTTGCCACCAGACCCGGATCTTCCTTGAACGGGGCGGCGCGACCGCGCTCCAGTATTTCCGCTCGGCGCGGGCCGTTCTCGAAAAGGCCGGGGTCGAGAGCTTCAGCACCTGGAATCGGGTGACCCACCAGGTGGTCGCCGAAGGCAACGCGATCGTCTACGACTTTCTCAAGCTGACGCCGAAGGTGATCGCCGCGATCGCCGCGACGCAGCGCCAGCGGACGCCCGAGCGCGTCGAGGCCGTGCTGCAACTGGTCGAAGAGCTGGTCGCCCTCAACGTCCACGTCGCCCTTGAATGCTTCAAGAGCAGTCCGCGGGCGCTTGCCGCCGCTGGTGTCGAGCAGTTTCAGAGCTGGGCGCGGGAGGGCGCCGCCCGCTACCGGCTCGACCGCCGCAAGGCCCAGGCCTACTTCGCCCTCGAATCCAGGACGAGCCAAGAGCGCTTGCAGGGCGTCCACGAGGGCGTCGCCCTCGAAGCGGTCGCCCCGCTCCTCCGCCTCTACGTCGAAGGGCTCACCGGACGTCAACTGGCGATCGTTCCGCTCGGCTCGATTCCCGAAGAGTCGCGCATCTCGGATGGCCAGACGATCCAGCTCCCCTCGGTCGTCGCCGAGTTCGGCTCTCCTGCCGACGACTTTCGCCTCTACAAGGTGCTCACCGCGCATGCCGCCGGTCAGATCGAATTCGGGACGCGCGACCTCGCGACCGTCCCGCTCCAGGCGGCCCTCCGCGAAGTCGAGGGCTACTTCGCCGAACGCGAGGCGCGTCTGCTCGCCGCCCAAGCCGAATCGGGCGAGGAGTTCGCTCAGTACTCCAATCGCGAGCACCTCGTCCAGCCTCGCACTCCGCTCGCGCCCGGGGCTGCCGCCCAGGCCGACTACAAGCTGATCCTGTCGCGCTTTCCCAACGTCACGCTCGCCACCCGCATCTTTACGACGCTCGAGAATGGCCGGATCGATTGGCGCCTCCGCGACACCTACCGCGGCATCCGCCGCGACCTCGACTTTGTCCAGCAGCGACTGATCGATCGCCGCCCGCCCATTGTCGAGCTGACGGCGGAACAGGCCGTCTACGAGATGCTCTTCCAGATCACCCTCTGCGGCGGGGTCATCGACGAGATCGCCCGCAGAGGCTATGCCGAGGTCATCCTCCCCTTCGAGCGCATCGTCGCCGAGTACCTCCGTCGTCAGGCGGCCAGCGTTGCCGAGACTGTCGTCGCCACCCTCCGCGTCTATCAGATCCTCGACAGCGTCAGTGCTCGCCAGCAGTCCCAGGACCAGTCCGACGAGGCGACCGACGAGGAGAGCGATGCCGACACTGCCGAGGATGCCAACGGGAAGTCGGAACCGCAGCCGAGCGCCTCTCCGACGCAACCCCGCTCCGAACTCTTCAACCAATGGTCCCAGACCATCGAGGAGGCCGCGGCCTCCGAGACAGACCTCCTCCAGGAGCTGCTCCACGGCGAGATGAGCGAACAGGAGCTGCAAGAGGGCGACCAGGTCTTCTTCTACGACGAATGGGATCGCGAACTCGGCGATCATCGCGCCAAATGGTGCCGGGTCATTCAACGCGAAAATCGCCGCGGCGCCCGCGAATTTGTGGAACAGGTGCGCGTGCGCTACTCCGGCGTCATCTCCTCGATCCGCCACCAGTTCCAGATGCTTCGCCCCGAGTCGTTACGAAAGATCAAAGGCGAGCTCGACGGCGAAGACTTCGACCTCCAGGCAGTCGTCGATTACCACGTCGACAAGCGCACGACTGGCCGCCCCTCCGATCGGCTCTACATCCGCCGCATCCGCCGCGAGCGCGACGTCGCCGTCTCCTTCCTGCTCGACATGTCCTCCTCGACGGCCCGCACCATCTCTCGCCACCCCAATCAGCCCTACACCCGCCCCGGACAGAAGATCATCGATATCGAAAAGCAGGGCCTTGTTCTGATGAGCGAAGCCCTCGAAGCGGTCGGTGATGCCTATGCCATCTCCGGCTTCAGCAGCGAGGGGCGGCGCAATGTCAAGTACTTCCAGATCAAGCGCTTCGATGAGCCCTATCGGGCAGAGGTCGAACGCCGCATCGGCGGCATCACCTACCACAACAACACCCGCCTCGGCGCCGCCATCCGCCACGCCGCCGCCGAGCTCGAAGCCCAGGAGGCCCGTACCCGCCTCCTCGTCGTCCTTAGCGATGGGCGCCCCTACGATCACGACTATGGCGACTCCCGCTATGCCCGCGAAGACACCAAGGTCGCGCTCCGCCAAGCCAAGGCTCGCGGCATCACCCCCTTCTGCATCACCATCGACCGTGACTCCGAATCGGAACTGAAGGACCTCTACGGCGAAGTCGGCTACACCATCATCGACGACGTCATGAGCCTCCCCGAACGGCTCCCCGGGATCTACCGCCGCTTGACGACTTGATGGATCGGGCGTGGGAATAGGGGCGAGGGAATAGGGACTAGGGGCGAGGAGATCCCTGCGTGCGCAGACCTCT
>JBMOHS010000271.1:0-4150 GCA_049317725.1 Blastocatellia bacterium | reverse complement strand
TGGTCGAGATCGCCCAGCGGCAGGTGGAGGAGGCGATCGACCGGATGCGAACGGCACTCGGTGCTGATCGGGCCTACATCCTCGAAGCGCACCTGCTGCTTCTGCAGGATCGCGCAATCGGTCAGCAGATCGAGAGCTTCATCCGCGAGAACAATGCCAACGCCGAATGGGCGATCAGGGATGTAACGACCCACCTGCTTGAGCTGTACGCCCGGATTACGGACGACTACCTGCGCGAACGGGTGAGTGATGTCGCCGATGTCTCCCAGCGGTTGATAAAGATTCTATCCGGGACGAAGACCAACGATCTCAATGCGATGGCTGACGGGGCGATCATTGTGGCCGATGACCTGTTGCCGTCGGTGACAGCCGACCTCGATCCGGATCGGGTGCTCGGTTTTGTGACCAACGCCGGCGGCTGGGCCTCCCATACCTCGATCATGGCGCGCAGTCTGAATCTGCCGGCGGTCGTTGGAACTCGCTCCATCACCTCGGTCGTCAGATCGGGTGAGACCCTGGTCATCGACGGGACGACAGGTACGGTCATCCTGCACCCCTCACCCGAGACGCTCCTCTTCTACACTGAACTGCGTGAGCGCCAGCAGCAGCAGTACATCTACGACATCCGCGAACGCGAACTGCCTGCCGTTACGCTTGATGGGGTTGAAATCAGGCTCCGTGCCAACATTGAGCTGGTCGAGGAGATCGACATCTTCCAGCGATTCAATGCTGCCGGGGTCGGGCTCTACCGTTCGGAGTTTCTTTACACCCAGTCGTCAGATGGTCTGCCCGGAGAGCAGCAACAGTATGAGGCCTACCGTTTTGTCGCCGAGATGAGCGGGCGCGAGGGGGCAGTGGTGAGGACTTTTGATCTTGGTGGAGACAAGCTGCATCTGGAAGGCTACGAGCTGGAACGAAATCCCGCGCTTGGGCTGCGGGCGATCCGGCTTTCGCTGGCGGCACCATCGATCTTCCGGACGCAGATTCGTGCCATTTTGCGGGCGGCTCTCCACGATGATGGTCTGCCAAGACTGAAGATTCTCCTGCCGTTCGTCTCTGATCTTGACGAGGTTCGCCGGGCGCGGGAGATTATCACCGATGTCGAACATGAGCTGACGGTGGAGGGGGTTCCGCACGCTGCCAGCGTACCGGTTGGGGTCATGATCGAGGTCCCCGCGGCGGTGCTGATCGCCGAGTCTCTCGCCCGGGAGGCCGATTTCTTCAGCCTTGGAACAAACGATCTGACCCAGGGAATGCTCGCCGTCGATCGGGCCAATCAGAGTGTCAGCGCCCTCTTCGATCCGCTTCACCCGTCGGTACTTCGGGCGATCAAATGGGTGAGCGACGCGACCCGCAAGACAGGAATTCCACTCAATGTCTGTGGTGAAATGGCCTCGAACCCGGCCCAGGTGGTACTGCTGATCGGGATGGGGATGACGGATCTGAGTATGACGCCGAGTGCCATTCCGACGATTCGGCGCCTGGTACGGGCGATCGAGGTTGGGCGAGCCCGGGAACTGGCCAATCAGGCGCTGACTCTGACAACTCCACGCGAAGTTCACGCCTTTCTCGCCACCAAAATTCCAGAGATGGGAGTCCATTTTATGGCATTGGGGCAGGGAGGATAGCTCAAACCAGCGGCTGGCCGCAGATCTCGCGCCCCTTCCCCTGGCTGGAATGGAGTCGCCAGCCCTGATCATCCCGTTCGGGAAAGTCACTTCGGTAGTGGGCACCACGGCTCTCTTCCCGCCAGAGTGCCGCGGTGGCCACAAGTCGGGCCAGGGTAAGGAAGTCGCTGGTTCTGTCATCCGCCGCCATCGCGGTGAGAGCATCGATCTTACGAAGTGCCAAGCCAAGGCCGTCCGCCGACCGGATCAATCCAACCTCCCGCCACATCAGCTCGCGAACCTCGGACAGGATCAAAGCGTCGGGCCGCGAGACTGGATCATTCAGATCGGGAATCTCTGTTGGAGGGCGCAGGCTGGGCCTTCCCTCCCCAAGCGCGGCCTGTCCGGCACGGGCGCCGAAGACCAGACCCTCGAGCAGTGAATTGCTGGCCAGCCGGTTGGCCCCGTGAACTCCGGTGCAGGCGACCTCGCCGGCGGCATAGAGACCTCGCAGGCTTGTCCGTCCATCGGTGTCAGTTCTTACGCCACCCATCAGGTAGTGGGCAGCCGGGCTGACCGGAAGCGCGGTACAGCTCAGATCGAGACCGTAGCCGAGACAGGTCTGATAGATGGTCGGAAAGCGCCGCCGCAGAAATGCCGGGTCGAGATGGCTCATATCGAGTAGAACGTGCCCCTCGCCCGTGCGGATCATCTCCGCACGGATCGATCGCGAGACGATATCACGTGGCGCCAGCTCGGCAGAGGGGTGGTAGTTTCGCATAAAGGCCTCACCGGCGTGGTTGCGCAAGATGCCGCCCTCGCCACGCAGGGCCTCGGAGAGGAGGAAACGGGGAGCGCCGTCGATCGCCAGTGCCGTTGGATGGAACTGCACAAACTCGAGATCGGCCACCAGGGCCCCGGCCTTCCACGCTAGCGTGATCCCGTCACCGGTCGCTACCTCGGGATTGGTCGTTTGGGAGTAGATCTGCCCCGCTCCTCCGGTGGCGAGGATCACTGCATTGGCGTGGATCTGGCGAATCTCGCGGGTTCTGGTATCGAGGTAGCAGACCCCGACGCAGCGGTCACCCTTGGTCAGAAGGCGCAGCGTCAGGGCGTGGGCTCGAAAGTTGATTCCTGGCTGTTGTCGGGCGAAGGAGAGAAGGGTGCGAACCATCTCGCTCCCGGTCGAATCTCCGTGTGCGTGCAGAATCCGCCGGCGTGAGTGGGCCGCCTCGCGGGTGAAGGCCAGGCGGCCATCCTCCCGATCGAAGCCGGCCCCCCACTCGATCAGCTCATTGATGCAGCGGGGTCCCTCCTCGACCAGGATCCGCACGGCGGACGGATCACAGAGACCCGCTCCAGCTACCAGGGTGTCCTCGAAGTGAAGGTCGATCTCGTCATCGTCGGAGAGCGCCACCGCCACTCCGCCCTGAGCATAGCCGCTGTTCGACTCGTCGAGCCGATCCTTGGTCAGAACCGTCACCTGCGCCGACCCGGTGGCAAGCCCGATTGCCGCCCGCAGCCCGGCAACTCCACTTCCAATAACCAGAAAGTCGGTCCCCTCGCTCATCCTGAAACCTGACCTGCTGTGTGGCTCGATGCCGCCTCGTGGCGGGCAGCGAGCTGCCCACAGGCGGCTGAAATGTCCTGTCCACGCGGCCGACGGATGAAGGCCGGAAGATCCCGGTCGACCAGCGCCTTCTGAAATGTGAGAACCTGCTCCATGGTTGATGCTCGAAACGGAAGCTCCGGCGCCGGATTATGCGGAATCAGGTTCACCTTGGCCCGCAGCCCGTGCAGCAATCGCACCAGCCGCTTTGCGTCTGCGACGCTGTCGTTGACACCGGCAAGCATGACATACTCAAAGGTCAGCCGTTCCCGCTCGGCCAGCGGAAATGCGCGGCAGGCTTCGATCAGGTCTTTCAGTGGATACTTGCGGTTGATCGGCATAATCGCTTCACGCTGCTCGTCGGTCGTGCCGGAGAGGGAGATGGCCAGGTTCGGACGGATCGGCTCGCCGGCAAAATCCCTGATCCGTGGGACGATGCCCGAGGTCGAGACCGTGATTCGTCGCGGTCCAATGCTCATTCCTTTCGTCTCCGCCATGATCCTGATCGATGCCATCACCTCGTCGTAATTAAGAAAACTCTCTCCCATTCCCATAAAGACGAGGTTGGTTCCGTGTGGCGGCGGCTCGCCCGGGCCATAGACATCGTTCAGAACAATCAGCACCTGGGAGAGGATCTCACCCGCACTCATATTACGTTTCAGTCCAAGTTGAGCGGTCATGCAGAAGGCGCATCCGACGGCACAACCGACCTGACAGCTGATGCAGATGGTGTCACGCCGCTCCTCAGGCATAAAGACGGCCTCGGCTTCACGGCCATCGCTGAGTCGAAGCAGGTAGCGACGCGTTCCATCGGTCGAATGGAAAAGTCGGGCGATCGTCGTTCCGGAGATGATTGCCATCCCGGCGAGCCGCAACCGAAATGATGTTGGGAGTTCCGTCAGTCGGTCGAACTCGGTGATACGTCGCTGATAGA
>JBMOHS010000270.1:0-4180 GCA_049317725.1 Blastocatellia bacterium | reverse complement strand
CCGGCTCCTACACATTGCCTCCACACGGGCTATATGGATTGGCAATTCTCCATTCTCCATTCTCCATTCTCCATTCTCCATTCTCCATTCTTCATCCCTTTTTCCCCGGCTCCTTTGGGCGCTCGAGGAAGCGCCGGGTCACGGGGGAGGAGAGGACGATGGATGTGGTGGTGGTACCGAAGGGGAGGAGCCGCTCGATCACCGATTCGAGATGGGTGACGGAGGAGACGCGAACTTTCATGATGATTGAGTCGCCGCCGGTTCCCTTGTGGCATTCGACCACCTCGGCGAGATGGTCCATGAGCGCAGTGATCCTCGCGGAGACGTCGCCGCTGATGCTCATGCGGATGAAGGCGAGGATGGGGAACCCGACCTTTTCGGGGTTGATCTCAGCGTGATAGCCGGTGATGATCCCGGCATCCTCCATCTTCCTGACCCGCTCGGTGACGGCCGGAATGGAGAGCCCGACCCGCCGGCCAAGTTCCGCGAAGCTGATGCGTGCGTTGAGCTGAAGCTCACTCAGGATGTGCCATCCAATCTCATCGAGCAGTCTTTCTGTTTCTAAAGTCATAGTGCTGAAAAAACTGAAAATCTGAATCCGTATTCGGCTCAATTCCATCAAAACTCAATTCACAGAGCGAAAGAGGAGATCTATTATTTTGAACATTCGAGGCCGGTAAGACAACTGGGGGGACCGCAGAAGGAGGGGAATCAGATGGGGTTCGAGAAGACGAAATGGGTCTGGCATAACGGTCGACAGGTGGAATGGAGCGAGGCGGGGGTGCACATCTCGGCCTATGGGCTGCATTATGGGACGGGAGTGTTCGAGGGGATCCGGGCGTACGAGACGCCGGAGGGGCCGGCGGTCTTCAGGCTGACCGAGCATCTTGACCGGTTGGATGCCTCGGCGAAGGTCTACAATCTCGACATTCCCTACAGTCACGAGGAGCTGACCGAGGCGATCGGAGAGAACCTGAGGCGCAACGAGTTGAGCGACTGCTACATCAGGCCGATCGCCTTCTCAGACAGTGGCAGTTTGGGCATCCGGGCGGTCTGCCCGACAAGCGTGACGATCCTGGCGTGGGAATGGGCCCACGCGCTGGATGCCGAAAAGAAGGCAGCGGGTCTGCGCGTAACGGTCTCGCGGTGGAAGAAGTTCCATTCGAGCATGCTGCCGACGACAGCGAAATCGAGCGGGCAGTATCTCAATTCAATCTTGGCGATCCGCGAGGCAACGGCGCGGGGCTTCGACGAAGCGCTGCTGCTCGATGTCAACGGAAACCTGGCGGAGGGGGCCGTCGAGAACATCTTCCTGGTGCGGGACGGGCGGCTGCTGACCAATGACGAACAGTCGTCGATTCTCCTCGGAATCACCCGCGCCTCGGTGATCGAGATCGCCAGAAATCTTGGGTATGAGGTCGAGGTGAGGGCGCTGAGCCTGGAGGACCTGTTCGACGCCGACGAGGCGTTCCTGACCGGGACGGCGGTGGAGATCGCTCCCATCCGCCAAGTCGATGAGCGAACGATCGGGGACGGTCGGACTCGACCGGTGACGGACCGGATCATCCGGGAGTTTCAAGAGATCGTCCGTGGGCGCAACCGGGAATACCGGCACTGGTTGACCCCAGTCAATCGGACAGCGAAGGCCGGCAAGGGCTGATCGCCAGCAGAAAGTGGGGAAAGGGCAGATGACAGTGGGCAGGCGCAGGGACAATGAGGTGGCCTGGGTTCCGGACGAGGCGACGAGGTCGCGAGCCCGGCTGCAGCGATTCATCGAGTTTTGCGGTCTTGGATCGTACGCGGAGTTGCAGCGCCGATCGACGGAGGATATCGCCTGGTTTACGGAGAGGCTGCTGGAGTTCCTGGAGATTCAGTTCGACCGGAGGTGGGAGACGGTGCTCGATCTTTCGCGAGGGATCGAGTGGCCTCACTGGTGTGTCGGGGGCCAGCTCAATATCACCAAGAGCTGCCTGGACAGATGGGTCGAGGACGAGGCGACTGCCCACGCGCCAGCGCTGATCTGGGAAGGGGAAGAGGGACAGTCGAGGAGACTGGGCTACCAGGAGCTGTGGGACGAGGTCGGGCTCTGCGCCGCAGGGTTGCGAGCCTGCGGGCTGGGGAAGGGAGATGCGATCGGCCTTCATCTGCCGATGGTCCCGGAGACACTCGTCTCGCTGTTGGCGATCAACCGGATTGGGGCGATCGCCGTTCCGCTCTTCTCGGGGTATGGGGCGGCGGCGATCGAAGCAAGGCTCCGGGATGTTGGGGCGAGGGCGCTCTTCACCTGCGACTCGTTCCCGCGCCGGGGCAGATCCGTCAACGCCAAGGCGGTCGCCGACGAGGCAGTAGCGGGGCTCGAAGGGGTGGTCCGGGTCTTTGTCGTACGCCGATCGAACGTCACCGTTCCGATGAGACCCGGTCGCGACCTCTTCTTTGAGCAGTTGCTGGAGACGGGTGCCAGAAATCCCGGGCTCCGGCAGATGGAACCCACTGCGGCCGAGGATCCACTGATCGCCATCTACACGTCGGGGACAACAGGGCGGCCCAAGGGGGTCCTCCATACCCACTGCGGATTTCCGGTCAAATCGGCACAAGACATGTGTTTTGGGACCGATGTTGGGCCGGGAACCCGCATCGGCTGGCTGACGGACATCGGCTGGATGATGGGGCCTTGGCTGTTTTACGGCACGCTGATCCTGGGAGGGACGATCGTCCTCTACGACGGTGCACCGGACTATCCCGGCCCGGACCGCCTCTGGTCCCTGGTGGAGCGCCACCGGATCGAGGTGCTCGGAATCTCACCGACGCTGGTCAGGTCGCTCTCGGGCCAGGGAGATCACTGGATCTCCGGCCACGATCTGTCGAGCCTGCGCATCTTCGGTTCGACGGGGGAGCCGTGGAACCCGGAGCCCTGGTGGTGGCTCTTTGAAACGGTCGGGAAGTCCCGGGTGCCGATCATCAACTACTCCGGAGGGACGGAGATCTCGGGCGGGATCCTCATGGGCAATCCGCTGCTGCCGATCAAGCCGTGCTCGTTCGCGGCGCCCTGCCCGGGCATCGCCGCCGATGTCGTCGATGAGCAGGGCCGATCGGTGCGCGGCAGCGTCGGGGAGCTGGCGATCCGGCAGCCCTGGATCGGACAGGCGAGGGGCTTCTGGAAAGATCCAGCGCGCTATCTCGAGACGTACTGGTCGCGCTTCCCGGGCATCTGGATTCACGGCGACTGGGCGATGGTTGATGAGGAGGGACACTGGTTCATCCTCGGCCGCAGCGACGATACGCTCAAGATCGCCGGGAAGCGGGTCGGGCCGGCAGAGGTCGAATCGGTGCTGGTCGGCCATCCAGCAGTGATGGAGGCCGCCGCCATCGGGATTCCCGATGAGCTGAAGGGCAATGCGCTGGTGGTCTTCTGCGTCCTGGCGGGTGGACAGCCGCCCGAGGAGAGCCTGGCGGCGGAGCTGAAGGCCGTCGTTGCGGAAGCGCTCGGCAAGCCACTGCGCCCAGAAAGAGTCCATTTCGTCGCGGCACTGCCAAAGACGCGCAATGCCAAGGTCATGCGGCGCGTGATCCGGGCGGCCTACCTTGGCGAGGATCTCGGCGACGTCACCGCACTGGAGAACCCCGCCGCCGTCGATGCCATCCGGAGGCGTGACGAGACGCACTGAGGGCCGGAGAAGGAAAGAGTGGACCCGATGATCTGATCGCTGAGGAATGGTGATGACCTGGCGATCTCGACCGGCGCGAAGATACCCAATCGGAGACGGCCAAGATACCGGAGGAGAAGAGATGATGCTTCCTGGGGAGAGGAACGTTTCGGACTCGCGGCTGCCTGATCTCTCTTTCGAGGAGATCGATCTGCTGTCGATTGGAGATCCGGGTGTCGACGATCCGGCGTATCAAGCCCGGAGAGACGACATTGCCAGGCTGGCCCGGCGATTCCGCGAAGACCCGGATCACCCGGTTCTGGATGTCGATTACACGGACGCCGAGACTGCCCTCTGGCGCGATGTGTACGATCAGCTCGATGAGGCCCACCGCCGACGGGCCTGTTCGCTCTACCGCAACGCCAAGCGTACCCTGGGAATGACCCGTGATCACATTCCACAGCTCGCCTCGCTCAGTCAGCAGCTTGACGGGCTGACCGGGTTCGGGCTGGCTCCGATCGAGGGGCTGGTCGAGA
>JBMOHS010000269.1:0-4181 GCA_049317725.1 Blastocatellia bacterium | reverse complement strand
CAGGGAGCCGAGGTGCGCGACTGGCGTCCGCTCTTCAATGGGCGGAACCTCGACGGGTGGGATGTCAAGATTCGGGGCTACGCGCTCAATGAGAATTTTGGAAACACCTTCCGGGTAGAGAACGGGATGCTGGCGGTGGGGTACGAGGGGTATGATCAGTACCGGGAGCGGTTCGGGCATATTTTTTACCGAGAGAAGTTCTCGCACTACATCATCGCCGTTGAGTACCGCTTTGTTGGGGACCAAGTGCCAGGGGGGCCGGGTTGGGCGACGCGCAACAGCGGGATCATGGTCCACTCGCAGTCGGCGGCGAGCATGGGGCGCGACCAGGACTTTCCGATCTCGATTGAGGTCCAGCTTCTCGGCGGGCTCGGCAAGGGCCCGCGATCGACGGCCAACCTCTGCACGCCCGGGACGAATGTCGTGATGGACGGCAAGCTCTTCACGCCCCATTGCCTCAATTCCAGTTCGCAGACCTACGAGGGGGACCGCTGGGTGCGGGCGGAGGCGGTGGTTCTGGGGGATCAAGAGGTTCGCCACGTTGTTGAGGGAGAGACGGTATTGGCCTACCAGCAGCCACAGATCGGGGGAGGCAATGTCATGGGGCACGATCCGGCGATCAAGGTCGATGGGAAGCTGCTCCACGAAGGGTACATCTCCCTGCAGAGTGAGAGCCATCCGATCCAGTTTCGCAAGGTGGAGCTGCTCTCCCTGATCGGGTGCAAGGATCCGAAGGCGGCCAACTTCAAGTCGTACTACGTCGAGCCGGACAACCGGCAGTGCCGATACGCGAGCCCTCGCTGATCGGGGGCAGGGAGGGGTTCTGATGGATGAGACGAGGGGAAGACAGTCGCCCTGGGGATGGCTCGAGGCGGCGGGCCAGCGGGGCCTCTTCTGGGGGACTGCGGGGCTCTCGGTCTTGGTCCTGATCGCATTGAATCTGCAGGGAAGGCCGCTCGTGACGGATCGAGCCCCTGCCGGCATCGTCAGCTTCGAGCTGGTCGGGAGCGTCGAAGGGGCAACGGCGATGCTGGCGGAGTGGGGGGAGCAAGGTCGTGTGGTCGCGGGGATCAACCTTGGGCTCGATTATCTCTTCCTGCTGGTCTACCCGATCGCCCTGGGGCTGGGATGCCTGCAGATTGCGAGGCGCTGTCAGCGGTTGGGGGAGAAGGGGCGGTGGATGGCCTCGCTGGCCGGACCGTTGGCTTGGGAGGCGATCTTCGCGGGTGGGCTCGACGCGATCGAGAACGCGGCCTTGATCCAGGTCCTGCTCGGGGCAACCGATCCCGTGTGGCCACAGTTGGCACGGTGGATGGCCCTCCCCAAGTTTGCGTTGGTGCTGCTCTGCCTGCTCTACCTGCTGGCAGGAGTCGTGCTGGCGGTGATTGGGATGGGCAAGAAGGCCGAGTCGCGATAGAGGTTCGCCAAGAGCAGAAGCAGGAACGCATGTCGATGTTGTTACACACGCCGAGGGTAAGCTGTTGGGAAGCGGAGTGGCTCCTGCGGGAGCGGTATGGGATCGAGGCGGCGGTCGATCCACTGCCGAGCGATCGTGACCAGAACTTTCGGGTCTCGGTCGAGGGCACGGCCCGCTACGTCCTGAAGATTGCCAATGGGTTGGAGACCCGGGCGGTGCTCGAGGCCCAACAAGCAGTGATGGCCCACCTGGGGGAGTCGGGGGATCCGTTTGGGATCACTCCGCGGGTCTGTCTGACCCTGGCAGGGGAGGGGCTCAGCGAAGTGACGCTGCCGCCGCTGCCGACAGGCAGTGGGCAGGCCCGAGTTCACCTTGTCTGGCTGATCACCTTTCTGCCAGGGCGGCCGCTGGGAGAGTTGCGCCATCACCCGGATGGGCTCCTCACCGATCTCGGACGTCGGCTGGGAGAGCTCGATCGGCGCTTGGCCGATTTCGACCATCCGGCGATCCATCGGGAGTTGCACTGGGATTTGGCGAGGGGCAGGGAGGTGGTCGAGCGCCATTGGGAGCGGGTCGAGGATCCGCTGCTGCGGGAGTGGATCGACGAGACGCTGCGCCAGTTTGCGGCTGAGACCGAGCCCCTGTTGGGCAATCTGCGGCGTAGTGCGATCCACAATGACCTCAATGACTACAATCTACTGGTGACGGATGACAGGCTTTTTCCCACCTCCGACGATCGGGTCGTCGGAATCGTCGATTTCGGAGATCTGCTGGTGAGCTTCACGGTGGGGGATCTGGCGATCGCGTTGGCCTACGTCATGCTGGGCAAGTCCGATCCGCTGGCGGCGGCCTGCCGGGTGGTTGCGGCCTACCACGAGGCCTATCCGTTGACGGAGGCGGAGCTGGGCGCCCTCTATGGGTTGATCCAGTTGCGGCTCTGCACGAGTGTCGTGCTGGCGGCGGAGCAATCACGACATCGCCCCGACGACCCCTACCTTCGGATCAGCCAGGAGCCCATTCGGCGGTTGATTCCCCGTTTGAAGGGGATTCCCTGGGGGGTGGCCGGGGCGATGTTGCGGGCGGCGGCGGGACTGCCCCCCGTGCCGAAAGCGGAGCGTCTCGCCGCATGGCTCGAGCAGCCGGAGCGGACCTTGGCCCCGGTGGTGGGCATCGACTGGGAGCAGGATCGGTGGATGCTGCTCGACCTCGGCGTGGCCAGCCCGCTGATCGAGGGGGACCCGCAGCGGTTGGCGGTCGACTCGCTCTCCCGGCGAATCGCTGCGGAGATGGCCCGGGAAGGGGCGGTCCTCGCGGTGGGACGCTATCAAGAGGCCCGATTGCTCTATACGTCGAGCCTCTTTGCCAATGCGTCCGAAGAGGAGGGAGAGTGGGCAGAGCGCCGGACGGTGCACCTCGGGATTGACCTCTTTCTTCCGGCTGGGACGGCGGTCTACGCGCCACTGGCGGGGCGGGTCGTCGTCGCGCACGACAACCGGGCCGCGCTCGATTACGGCCCAGTCCTGATTCTGGAGCACGAAGGGCCGAGCGGAGATCCCTTTTACACCCTCTATGGCCATCTCTCCCGGGAATCGCTCTGGAAGGGACCGGTCGGGCGCAAGGTGGAGGCGGGAGAGCAGATCGGGACGATTGGGACGTCCGAGGTCAATGGTGGGTGGCCTCCCCACCTCCACTTTCAGGTGATCCTCGACCTGCTCGGGTTGGGTGCGGACTTCCCTGGGGTCTGCCGCGCCAGTCAGCGTGCCGTCTGGGGAGCGTTCAGTCCCGACCCGAGCCGGCTGCTCGGACTGCCGGCGTCGGCGCAGCCCTTGCCCGAGCCGACCAAGGAGGAGACCCTCGCGCAGCGCCACCGCCGCTTTGGTGGCAACCTGCGCCTCGGCTACCGCAAACCGCTCAAGATCGTCCGCGGATGGATGCAGTCGCTCTACGATGAGACGGGACGGGTCTTCCTCGACGCCTACAACAACGTGCCCCACGTTGGCCACTGCCATCCACGGGTTGTTGAGGCGGGGCGACGCCAGATGGGGATCCTCAACACCAACACGCGCTATCTTCACGACCTGCTCAATCGGTATGCGGAGCGGCTCGCCGCGACGCTGCCCGAGGGGCTCGACGTTTGCTACTTTGTCAATTCGGCGAGCGAGGCGAATGAGCTGGCGTTGCGCCTGATCCGGGCCGCTACCGGTCGGCGGGACCTGATCGTGCTGGAGGCAGCCTACCACGGGCACACGACGAGCCTCATCGACATCAGCCCGTACAAGCACGCCGGTCCTGGCGGGGAAGGCCCCCCCCCCTGGGTCCACGCCG
This sequence comes from Blastocatellia bacterium, assembly GCA_049317725.1. GTDB lineage: Bacteria > Acidobacteriota > Blastocatellia > RBC074 > RBC074 > CAIOZW01. The sequence goes on along the minus strand of JBMOHS010000269.1, from coordinate 439 downwards.
TGCCGATTCCGGATCTCTACCGCGGACGGTACCGGGCGGACGACCCGGAGGCGGTCGGCAGGTACCTCGCCGCTGTCGAGGAGACGATTGAGCGGATTGAACGGGAGGGGCGGGGTCTGGGAGGCTTCATTGCCGAGACTTGTCCGAGCGTCGGAGGGCAGATCTTCCTGCCTCCCGGGTACCTCTCGGGCGTCTATCGGGCGGTCCGCGCCGCCGGGGGCGTCTGCATTGCGGATGAGGTGCAGACCGGTTATGGGCGGATTGGCAGCTCTTTCTGGGCCTTCGAGGAGCAGGGGGTCGTCCCGGATCTGGTCGTATTGGGCAAGCCGATCGGCAATGGCCATCCGATCGGGGCGGTGGTAACGACCCGCGCCATCGCCGACGCCTTCGACAATGGCATGGAGTTCTTCAGCACGTTTGGGGGCAACCCGGTCTCGTG
>JBMOHS010000268.1:0-4205 GCA_049317725.1 Blastocatellia bacterium | reverse complement strand
ATCTTATTGAATCTTATTGAATCTTATTGAATCTCATACACTCTGATTTTTTTCATTTCTCAGTACCCTCGCCCCCCCCCTGGTCCTCTCGATCCTCTTGATCCTCTTGATCCTCTTGATCCTCTTGATCCTCTTGCTTCTTCGATCATTCGATTCTGGGCATGGATCGAGCGATTTCCGTCCTGGCTCGGCTGGGCCGGAGGGAGGGAGAGTTGCCACTCCCTCCTTGGAGAGGATCTTCGGAGAGGAGATGAACAGTCGCTCCCCAAAATTCTTCCCGACAACAAGAAAAGACGCCGGTCTTCGCCAACAATTCCCCCCCCCTCATTTTCTCTTGATCCCCTGAGTGGGTAAAAACGGGGATTCCAAGAGAGGTGCGGGAGGGATACAATTCGCCAACATGAGAGCCAAACATTTTTTCAAAGCCGAGAGGGTCAACACAGCAGGGAAGGCGACGCCACCGTGCAAGGCGAGCCTGTCTCTGCTCTGGATTCTGCTGGGACTGGTTGGGGTGGGTGCGGAGAGTTGGGCCAGGGGCGCGGTGGCACCGATCAGGGCCGGGTACGGGGCACCGGGACCGTTCGCGAGTGGGCGGGTGGGATTTCCCAGTCCGCTCTTTTCTCAGGAGCAGGTCTATGTCTATCGGCCCCTGGGAATTGAAGGGAAGGTCCCGGTAATCTTCTTCTCCCCGGGTTTCAGCAACACCAAACCAGAGGTGTACGGCGCGCTGATCGAGCATATCGTCAGCCAGGGCTACGCCTTGGTCTTCTCTCCATTTCAGATCGTTTCCGGGGACCTGACGCTCAACGAGAAGCGGTATGACACGATCTGGCGCGGATTTGAAGAGGCGGTGCGGCGGTATGGCGAGGGCTTCGACCTGGATCGGGTCGGATATGTCGGCCACTCTTATGGGGGGGCGGCGAGTCTGGCGATGTCGCTGCGGGGGACGGCGCGAGGGTGGGGCAAGAAGAGCCTGCTGCTCTATGTCATGGCTCCCTGGTACTTCTTCCAGGTGGGGGTTCGTGAGCTGGTCAACTTTCCGTCGCACGCCAAGCTGGTGGTGCAGGTCTTCGAGGAGGATACGATCTGTGACCATCGGATGGGCAAGGAGATCTTCGATCGGATCAATCTCCCCTCTCGGGAGAAGGACTTTCTGATGCTGCGCAGCGACCAGCGGCAAGGGACTCGACTGGAAGCGTCGCATGGGGTGCCATCGGAGGGAGATCGATCGGACGCGCTCGACTTCTATGGGGTCTATCGGATCTTCGACGCGTTGGCGGACTATTCCTTCCAAGGGAATGATGCGGGTCGACGGGTAGCGTTGGGGAATGGGAGCGCGGAGCAGCGATTCATGGGGGTCTGGCCGGATGGGGTTCCGGTCCGGGAGATGTTGGCGGGGGATTGCGTCCCGCTGACGAGACCCTCTTTGAGCTTTCTCTTTCCGTACCTGGGAGGGGATCCGAAGGGGATGACGATCGTCTCGGCGGCGAGTCAGCGCCCAGCGGCGTTGGCCCCGGGGGCGATCGTCTCTGCCTGGGGAACGAACTTCTCCGCCTTCCCGTTGGCGAGTGAGACTGGTCCGGTCGCCGAGCTGAATGGGACGGTCGTCAAAGTGAAAGATGGGGTCTGCGAGGAACGGATTGCGCCGCTCTTCTTCACTTCACCGACGCAAGTCAACTTCATGATTCCAGAGGGGTCGGTGGCGGGCCTGGGGACGGTCAGCCTGTTCAATGCGGATGGCGGGCTTGCGGTGGTGTCACTCCCGATCGAGCCGGTCGCACCTGGACTCTTCAGCGCCAATGGAACGGGAGGAGGGCCAGCATCGGTCACGGTGTTGCGGGTTCCGTCGAGCGGACCGCCTCGCTATGAGACTCCGCTGGAGTACAACTTTGGGCAGGGAGGCTATGTGGCGCTGCCGATCGACCTCTCCAATCCCGGGGAGGCAGTCTATCTGCTGCTCTACGGCACAGGGCTTCGGTATCGCGGCACCCTCAGCATGGTCTCGGTGACGATTGGCGGGGAGCCGGCCGAAGTACTCTACGTTGGCCCACAGGGGCAATTTCCAGGGCTGGACCAGATCAATGTACGGGTCCCGGCGCGCCTCGCCGGACGTGGCCACGTCGAAGTCCGCCTGAGCGTCGAGGGACGAGCAGCCAACCCGGTCACGGTTCGTTTCCGCTGAGGGCTTCAGCGGGCCGAGCTGCGCGGGCTCAATCGATCAACCCATTGCGAAAGGCGAAGCGGACAAGGTCCCCTGCGCTGTGGAGGTTGAGCTTCTCCATGATCCGGCCCCGGTGGGATTCGACAGTGTAGGTGCTCAGGTCCAGTGTCGAGGCGATCTCCTTGCTCGTCTTGCCTTCGGCGATCAACTGCAAAACCTCGCGTTCGCGGGTGCTCAGGAGGTCGATCGGATCGGTGACGTGCTTGCGGTAGTCGTGGAGGACGGCATCCGAGACTGCCGGGCTGAGATATCCCTGCCCTTGGGCAATGGCGCGAATGGCAGTCAGCAGATCCTGGTCCCCCGCCTCTTTGAGGAGGTACCCACTAGCCCCTGCGCGCAGAATCTCCCGCACATAGACCGAATCGCGGTGCATGCTGAGGGCGAGGATGCGGGAGCGAGGGGAGACAGTGACGATGCGTCGGGTGGCTTCGATGCCGTTCAGTTCGGGCATGGAGACGTCCATGAGGACGACGTCTGGCTGGAGGCTTTCGGCAAAAGTGACGGCTTCGCGTCCGTTGGCAGCCTCACCGACCACTTCAAAGTCTGGCTCGACCGAGAGGATCATCCGGAACCCCTGTCGAACAACGGCGTGATCGTCGACCAGCAGGATCGTCTTTCTCTTTTCAGACATCACTTGATCAACCTTCCTCTTCTCTGTGAGCGGGGCGCGCCGGCACACTGACCGTGACCTGGACTCCCCCATCTGGCTGATTGGCAAGGCTGAATTGCCCGCCGAGCTGCTGGGCACGGGCACGCATCCCGACCAGTCCAAGGCTGGGGGATTCGAGCCTTCCGGCGATCCGATCCGGCGGCAGCCCGGTTCCGTTATCGGCAATGGTCAGAACGATCCGGTCAGCGGTTTGAGTCAGCTCAAGCCGGGCGCGGGTCGCTCCGGCGTGGCGGGCGATATTGGTCAGCGCCTCCTGGCTGATGCGGTAGAAGTGGGTCTCAACGTCATCGGCGAGCCGGTCAATGCCGCTGAAGCTGGTTTCCACCTCGATCCGGGTCCGTTCCTCGAACCGCTCGGCAAGCCAGCGGAGCGCCGCCGGCAGACCAAAGTCGTCCAGGAGGACTGGGCGAAGCAGTTGGGAGAGTTCGCGGACATTGCCGATCGTCTCATCGAGAAGGGCGAGACAAGCCCCACGCCGCGCTTCGAGTTCTGCTGGTTGAATGGCACGGATGATCGCCTTGAGCCCCGTCAGGGCTTGGCCAAGTTCATCGTGAAGTTCGTGGGAGAAACGGCGTGCCGCCTCTTCCTGCCCCTGGATCAGATGCCATGAGACGCGGTTCAATTCCTGTCCCTGCCACGCAATCCGACGGAGGGACTGCTGAGTGAAGCGGATCGTGATGACGGCACATGCCAAGGAGAGGATCAGTGCCCAGACAAGCAGCCCGCCACTCTCGCTGGTCAGCTGGGTCGAGGCACGCTCGATGCTCCGGCCACCTGCCGCCGTCCGTAAAGCGTCGAGCTTGAGGGCGTCGTCGATCAAGCGGGTGAAGTCATCGTAGTGCTGCTGGACCTGCGGGAGATTGCGATCGATCCTTCCGGGGCCGGCGAGGGCCTCGCGCACCGTGGCGGCATATCTCTCTCCAGCCCGGGAGAGGTCGACCCAAAGGGGGCTCGGCAGAATCCGCGCTCCTTGGGCAGTGAGGACAGGGAGAGACTGTTCGAACTCGTTCAATTTGTCGACCGAGCGCGGAACCCCCACCCGTGAGACGATGAGCAGAAGCGTGCTGGCCCGGTGCTGCTCAAACTCAAGCCCCTCGATCAGCTTGAGCGTCGAGAGGTGCTCATCGACCAGTGCGGCGGCTTGCCGCCGGATCTCCTCCGCCTGATTCAACCCCAGCCAGGCAAGCAGTGCCAGGGTGAGGATGACCAGGGCAAACCCAGTCGTCAGAATCCAGAGTGAGCGATTGGTCGTCTTGGCCGGCATCTTCCACCTTTCCCATTCATTTTTGACCGATTCAACTTGGTCACTTCGTC
>JBMOHS010000267.1:0-4222 GCA_049317725.1 Blastocatellia bacterium | reverse complement strand
GGGTCGAAGTAGATGCACTGCACCTTGCCGCGCAGCCCCTCGCGCTCGGCAAGGCTGGCCATGACCTGCAGCGAGTCCCCCAGGATCATCCGGTTGGTCCAGTTCTGGTCGTGGGTGTAGAACTCAGTCTTGTCGACGCCCTTGGGAATGCCGTTGAAGTCCGAGAAGAGATCGAACTGGGCCTTGGCCTCCCCGGCGCGGCTCTGCCCCAGCAGGTCATCGATGAGCACCTTCGGATGGACCTTCTCCTGGATGTAGAGCGGCGGGGCATTGACGACCAGATCGCTCCAGTCCTGCTCGTCCTTGCCGCGCCAGACCAGTTGCGGGTCAAGGTCGGTGTTGCGCGGGTAGCGAACCTGCCGGACTTCCAGATGCTCAGGCTGGACAAAAGACTGCTGCTCGGCCGACGGGATGTTCTTGCGCTTGGCCGCGTCGTGCTTGAAGGTATCGACAGACTTCGGGGGTTTGGCCACGATCAGTTGCTCCTCTTGTCCGACACGTTGCTGGCACGGTCGATCATCTGGTCGAACTCCGCCTCGACCTTGGTGGCGAAGTCGGCCTCGATCTGCCAGACATCGGTAAACTCCGCAAAGGCCCAGCGGCCGTGCGTCCCCAGGTGATTGACTCCCGGAATCCAGCAGGTCTCCATCGTCTCCTTCTTGGCCCGGGCATCCTCACCGCGGAAGCCCTTGATCTCGACGATGAGATGGAGCGGATCTTCCTGGCCGCGGCCGTCGTCGACCAGGACGATGAAGTCCGGCCGGTACTGGTGCGTCTCGCCAAGGAAGCGGTACGGTACCTCCAGCCCGAGGTTATGGTTCTTGACATAGGCGAGGACGCGCGGGTGGCTCTCGGCGACCCGGCAGAACTCCCCCTCCCAATTGCTGTCGAGGATGACCCAGTTGAGATGGCACCGCTGGCTGCTCGTCTCCCAGCGCTCCATCTTCGAGGTGTTGAAGTTGACGTGGGCGGTGCTCCCGGTGGGGTTGTAGGGATCGAGCAGGGCCCTCATCGGGCGGTGTCCGATCTGGCTGCGGGTGATCCCGGCCGTGATCTTTTCGCAGGCGAGGTCCGCGAGGGTCTTGTAGACGAGCTGCGCCGGGTAGGTGCCGCCCTTGCAGACGAGGTGCGTGTCGATCCACTGCCGCACGATCCGCCTGAGCTGATTGAAGAGGTAGAGCTGGGGATCATCGTTGCCATCGCGATACTTGGTCTGTACCAGGTACATGGTCAGTTCGCCGATGACCGTCGAGTAGCGGACGTCCTCGGTGTGCTTGAGCGTCAGGTCGACCCCCTTGCCGATGATGCCGACATTGTTTGTTTTGGTCGGCCCGACAAGCTCCGGGGTCAGTTCAAGAAACGAATCTTCGTTGAACTCGGCGGTCAAGCGCTCCTCGGGAAGTTCCGTTCGATAGCCAAGCACGCGCGGGAAACGGATCTCCAAGGCATCGCGGTCGGGTCGCACCGCCTTGACGTGAATGGTCTGCCGCGGCGGCACAGGCGTGGCAACGATCGGCTTGGCGGCAAAGTCGAAGGGGATGCCGAGGACGTCGGCGTACTCAACGTTGAACAACCCCTCCTCGTTGAGATCGTAGGATTGACGGCGCAGGGCGCGGCCGATCACCTGCTCACAGAGCAACTGGGTGCCGAAGGCGCGCACGCCCAGCACGTGGGTGACCGTGTTCGCGTCCCAGCCCTCGGTCAGCATCGAGACCGAGACGACGCAACGGATCGACTCCCCAAGCCGGCCGGGCTTGCCGACCGTGTTCATCACTTCACGGAGCAGCTCCTGGTCGGTGAGCTTCTGTCCGGCCTGCGGGTCGCCGCTCCGCTCGATCAACTCCCGCCGGAAGCGCTCGATCTCTGGCCCAGCGATCTCCCTGAACTTTTCGTCGAGCGCCTCGCCCGATTCGAGTTGCTCACTGTCGATCAAGAGGGTGCGCGGGCGGGCCAGCTCGTTCCCGTGCTCGTCCTGATTGCGGAAGAGGGGCAGCCGGCCCGCGACGGGCGTGTCGCTGCCATCGGGATTCCCCCGCCGGAAGCCGGAAATGTAGTCATAGACGAGCTTCGAGGTCGAGGTGTTGTTGCAGACGACGATGAAGCAGGGCGGGACCTCGATGCCCGACCTCTCCCACAGCTCGAAGGTCTTCTCGTAGTGGCCGTAGAGGGCGTCGAGCGCCGTCAGGAGCGGTACCGGCAGGTCCATTGGATCGAGGGCCTCGGACTTGCCCCGCCCCTTCTTGGGCATCTTCTTGCCGATGTGCTCCCAGAGGTTGCGAAACATCGGCATCTCCCCGCTGGAGATGTTGTCGGCCACCGGCACCCGGGGGAGCTTGACGATCCCGCACTCGATCGCATCCATCAACGAGAAGTCGGTCATCGTCCAGGGGAAGAGCGTCCCCTCGGCATAGCCCGATCCACGGAGGAAGAAGGGCGTCGCCGACAGGTCGATGACGCGGGCGACCTTGAGCTTGCGGTTGACCGCCTCCAACCCAGAGATCCACAGCCGGGCGGCTTGGTTATGGATCTCGGCCTCCCGCTTCTCGTCGCCCTTGAGGTCCTCCTCCGGGTCGCCGGGCTTCTCGCGGTAGCAGTGGTGCGCCTCGTCATTGAAGACCATGATGTTGCTCAGGCCCATGAGATCGTTCATAACCCGCTGGATCATCTTGCCCTCTGGCTCCAGAGTCTGGAGTGGGCGGCCCCGACGCCCCTGCAACAGCGAACGGCTGACCTTTGACACATCGACCTCCTCCCGCAGCTTGAAGGCGTGAAAGTTGGTGATGACGATCTTTGCGCGCGCCAAGTCCCCCATCAGGTCGTTCGGGACCAGCTCGCGGCCGCTGTAGTAGCTGTCGGGATCGTTTGGCAGCAGGACGCGCAGCCGGTCACGAATGGTCAGGCCCGGCGCGACGATCAGAAAGCCACGGGTGAACTTCTTCGATGTCGGTCGTCGTGCGGCATTGATCGCCTGCCACGCAATCAACATCGCCATGACGGTCGTCTTGCCGGCTCCCGTCGCCAGCTTGAGGGCCAGCCGCGAGAGATCCGGGTTGGCTTCGTGGTTGGCCTGGGCCAAGTCGTTGAGGAAGGACTGACCGGCCTTGCCGATCTGCGGAGCCACCTCCGTCAACCAGATCACCGTCTCGACCGCCTCGACTTGGCAGAAGAAGGGCCGAACTCCGCTGAACGGGTGGTGACGCCAGTGCTGGAGCAGCCGGGCCGTCTCCGGCGTGACCAGCCAGTTTGCCGGATCCCGCAACTGGCGCCACTTGCCCACCTCGTCGCGCAGCGCGTTGATCGTCGCCGCATGGACATAGCGCCGCTCCTTCGTCGTCAACCCGTACCCCTCATTCAGGGGCAGGAAGTCTTGCGGGTCCTTGTTCCCCTGCCTCTTCGGCTTCGGGATCGGGATGATGAACGTCGCCGGCCGACGGTTGGTGACGGTCTGCTGGGTCGGCTGCCCCGATGGGTCGAGCTCCCAATGGCGCGTCGGAATCTCGTAGGGAGAGTTGAGGATCGGCTGATCGAAAAAGTGATTGCTCATTGGCGTTGGTCCACTCGGCTCAAGTTGGCTGTTGATTGCCTGCTGATCCACCCATCGATCCAATGGCCTCGCCGCCCTGGGAAGGGACTTCGACGAACCGGGTCTGGACCGTTTCCCTCCTCATCGGGGCACGGGGACTGAGGGAGGCTGATGGGGCGCGGCGGGGGCTCGACCTGACCCGGGGGGGATTATAGTACAGGTCGGGCCCTGGTGGCGCTGGAAATTGCCCCTCTTCGTGGATGGACGACGAACAGGAGCCGAGGCTTTTCGCGATCCTGAATCAGCAGGTAGGTCGGGACACCACCAAGAGTGGCTCCCATCATCGCCGAAGAGATTCCGCGTCCGATGGCTTGCTGGCTCGACGTACGATCTCTGCAGCAGGCTGGGAGAGCCGGTGGGAAAAGACAGCTTGTTCCTGCGCCTCAACGGGGCACGCTACATGCCAGCCCAGGGGCATCCCCGAGTAGACGTGGTACCCCGTTGAAAGGTTCCTGCAGAATTCATTCTGGTATGGCTGACCCCTCGAGGAGGTTGCAGCTTCCTCACACGAAATCCGGAAGGCCCAAACCAGATTCCCTTACTCATTCCCCTCTTCCCCTCCCCTCTTGCCGTCTTCGCGTCTTCGCGGCTTCGCGTGAGCCTCTTCCCTCGCCCCTCTTCCCTCGCCCCTCGCCCCTC
>JBMOHS010000266.1:0-4239 GCA_049317725.1 Blastocatellia bacterium | reverse complement strand
AGTTCCACCCAAGGATTGGACCGTTTGCTGCCGAGGAGGATAACGTTGTTGGTTTTGAAGGCACGCATCTGGTAGTCGCGCGCAATTGTCAGGATCGGCACTGGCTGATCAGGTTGACGGAGCTGGAGAACCTTTCCGACCAGTTCGACATCGGAGAGGCTGGTATAGCGTCGATCGACGATCGCCAAGGTTTGGGCACGTTCGTCATCACTGAGGCTCGGGGGGAGTGCATCCGCGAATTTGCGTTGCAGGACCTCGTCAAGGGAGAGAGGATTCCCTCCGTGATCCTGGAGGATTGTCAGGGTGGAATCGGCGAGGATGAGATCGGTCTGCTGCCCTTTCTTGAGGAGAATTTCCCAAAGGGCTCGAATGGCGGTCGAGTGCGGAGTCTCTTCGGCCTTGCTCCGGGTCACTGGCAAGGGGAGGGGAGAGGGTCTGTTCCAAAGCCAGATCGATAATCCAATGAAGAAGAGGGTGGAGGCGAGGAGCAGGAGGGTCAAGAGGGTGGACTCTCCTTTGACCGGAGTTGTCAAATCCGGCTCGGTCGGGGAGGGGAGAGGCTCGTTCCTTTCGAGAAAGATGGGCAAGTAGCCTCCCCGTGGAATCTCGATGAGCACAGGTTCCTTACTTCCTTCCAGGCTGAAGTAGGACTCGAGCTTCTTGCGGAGTTGGCTGACCTGGACCCGAACGATATTGTCTTGGCCCGTGTCGTAATTCGGGTCCCGCCCAAAGACGTTGGTACCGATCTCCTGTTCGCGGAGCCCCTCCGTCACTTCGCCAATCGAGCATTCGACGAGGTAGGTCAGCAGTTCAGTCAACCGGACAGATCGGTTGAGGTACGGGGTTTTGGCGATACGAGAGACAAGCTCGCGCTTCTGGGCGGGAGAGAGCTTGGCCGACTGCAGCGGCTCCGTCGAGGGTGAGTCAGTGGCGATCCCGTTGGGATTTCTCATATCGTCAGCCGGCGGTTGGAGCGATCCTCTCCTGAAGAGGAGAACAGGTACAGAAGCGAGTGTATTGGGTATGACTATTCCAAGAGAAAGGGTATCTATTCAATGGCGGTTGTCAACTGGGGCAAGGCGGCAGTGGAGAAAAGCAGGAGTCACCATCCGGCAGGGAGATTGGAGAGGGCGGGGGTTGGCAACTCCGATCCATTCAGTGTCTAATCCCCCGGAAAGCAGCGGCGAGATTTGTCTGAGGCGTCGACCTGGGAGGAGAGGGATGAGGGGGGCTGGACTGGTACTGCTGTTATGCGTGCTCTTGGGGAGAGGCGAGGAGAGGCCGGGTCCCCCCCAGATCATTTTTGAGGAGGTGAGTCGGCGGAGTGGCCTGGCGCTTGAGCGGGTCACGTCGGTCGAGAAGCGCTATCTGATCGAGACGATGGGGGGAGGCGTCGGCTGGATCGACTATGACGGGGATGAGTGGCTGGACGTCTATCTGACCAACACGCCGACGGTTGAATCGATGAAGCAGGGGCGGATCCCATCGAATCGACTCTTCCGCAACAATCGGGATGGGACTTTCCAGGATGTGACCGAGCGGGCCGGGGTCGGGTATCGAGGCTGGTCAATGGGGGTGAGTGTTGTTGACTACGATCAGGATGGAGATGATGACCTCTACCTGACCAATCACGGAAAGAACCTTCTCTACCGCAACAATGGGGATGGGACGTTTCGGGATGTGACCTTGGAGGCAGGGGTGGGGGATGCACGCTGGTCGACCGGGAGTGGCTGGGGAGATTACGACCAAGATGGAGACCCAGACCTCTTTGTCGTCAACTATGTCGACTACGATCTGGCGGCTCTTCCAGAATTTGGCCGTGGGCGCTACTGTCTCTTCCGTTCGCTCGAGGTGCTCTGCGGCCCACGGGGGATGAAGGGCGCGGGGGACACGCTCTACCGGAACAATGGAGATGGGACCTTCACTGATGTCTCGCGTGCGGCAGGGGTGGCGGATGAACGCGGCCGATTTGGCTTGGGGTGTATCTGGTCGGATCTCGATAGGGATGGCGATCTGGATCTCTATGTGACCAATGATACGCAGGCGAACGATCTCTACTGGAATCGCGGCGATGGCACGTTTGAAGAAGGTGGGTTGCTTTCGGGAGCAGCGCTCGATGTCAATGGCAACGCCCGAGCGGGGATGGGGGTCGCCGCAGGCGATTACGATCGGGATGGGCAGTTTGACTTGGCCGTCACCAACTTCTCCGAGGAGTCGTACGCGGTCTTCCATAATGACGGGGGGAGGGAGTTCACGGATCGGGCGGGCTCGCTGGGAATCGCACGCCGGACGCTGCCGTACCTGGGCTGGGGGATCCTCTTCGCCGATTTTGATCAAGATGGCTGGCTGGATCTGGTGGGAGTGAACGGGCACGTCTATCCGCAAGTCGACCGGTTGACGATCGGGACGAGCTATCGCCAGGCCGGTCTGCTCTGGCAGGGCGATGGAAAAGGTGGGTTTGTCGAGGCGACGGCGTCAGCAGGAGTCGGCTTGACGACCGCGCGCAGCCATCGGGGGATGGCGCTCGGCGATGTTGACCGCGATGGTGCCCCCGATCTGCTCTTGAGCGATCTCGATGGACAGCCGGTCCTGCTCCTCAATCGGACTGCTGGACGGGGGCGGTATCTGCGGGTTCGCGCCCCGCTCGGGAGTCGAGTGGAAGTGTGGGCGGGTGGGTTGCGCCGGGTGGAGGAGGTGCGGAGTTCGGGAAGCTACCTCTCCGCGTCGGAGCAGGTCGCTCATTTTGGGATGGAGGAGAGGGAGCAGGCAGAGCGCGTCCGGGTTACCCTTCCGGGAGGAAGGTCGAAGGAGTGGACCAATGTGCGAACGGATCGAACGATCACCGCGACCGTACCCAAGCGCGAGGAGGAGAGATAGCGTGAGAGTGCCATCCCTCGTGGGGATCATCGTCTGGGGAGGGCTGCTGCTGGGGGGCGCTCTGGCGCAGGGGGCGCGGTCCGCTTCGATGGAGGAGTCCTATCGGCAAGCGAAGGCGGCAGAGGCCAAGCAAGACTATGCGGGAGCCGCACGCCACTACGAATCGATGCTGCATCAATCTCCTGAGCTGCATCCACTGCGAGCCAATCTGGGCTTGATGCTCTACCTCAGCGGGAATCCACGGCGGGCCATCGTCGAGTTTCGGCAAGCGCTGACGGGGGATGCGAGTTTGCAGAGCGCGTGGCTCTTTCTGGGGATCAGCCTGTTAGACACAGGGCAGGCGGCCGAGGCGATTCCGGCGCTGGAGAAGGCGGTGCAACGGTCGCGAACGGACCGGAATGCGCGTCAGCACCTTGCGCGGGCTTACTACTTGGCCGCTCGACATCGCGAGGCGTTGCGGGAGCTGCTCGTGCTGGAGGAGCAGGATCCGGGATCGGCGGAGACGCTCTATTTGCTCGGCCGGGTCTACCTTCAGCTCTCGCTGGGGACATATGACCGGCTCAAGGAGGCCCATCCGGAGCACTATCGCATCTACCAGATCCTTGGGGAGAACTATGCCTTGCAGGCACAGTACGGGCCGGCGATCGCGAACTACCGGAAGGCGCTCGAGCGCAATCCGAAGGCGCGGGGGCTGCGGGTCAAGCTGGGAGAGGTGCACGAGGCAGCAGGGGAGTTGGATGCCGCGCTGGCGGCCTATCAGGCAGAGATCGAGCTGCAGCGAGGGGATGCCGACGCCCACCAGCGGGCCGGTCTCCTGCTGGTGCGTCAGAGCCGAATGGGCGAGGCGTTGCCCTATCTCGAAGAGGCCGTGCGGTTGGCGCCGGACTCGGTTCCGGCACTGACCGCGCTGGGCCGTGTCCAACTGGACCGCGACGATGCGCGGGCGGCGCTGGCGCTGCTGCGACGCGCCGTGGAACTCGATCCACGAAACGCCGATGCCTGGTTTCAGTTGGCGAGGGCGCACCAGCGGGTGGGCGATCGGGCGGCGGCGCGGGCGGCACTGGAGCAGTACGAAAAGCACAAGTGACCGCAAATGACCATAAACAGTCGGGAGTCTGACAAAGCGGAGGGATCCACAGATGAGCAGCAGTAACCAGCAGCGCAGGACCTGGAGGTCGATTCTTTTTGCAGTCAGTGGGGCGGTGGGGACACTCTGCCTCCTCTGGCTGATCGCGGGGGGACAGGGGCTGACGGAGGCCGCGTCGTCCAAGGGAGTGGCACCGGTGGGGGGAGTGGCACCGGTGGGGCAGGGAGCCGAGGTGCGCGACTGGCGTCCGCTCTTCAATGGGCGGAACCTCGACG
>JBMOHS010000265.1:0-4239 GCA_049317725.1 Blastocatellia bacterium | reverse complement strand
TTGGCGCGAGTCACTCCTCAACCTTCTTCTCTGTGTTCTCTGTGTCTCGGTGGTGGAATCATGTCTTCCGTTCTGACATCGGTCTCTGGTCGGCCTGTACCACTTTCTGATTTTCCTCTCCGTGAGTAGGTACGTCTCTTCTTTTCGTCGCGGCTTGCAGTCCGCCTTCGTCTTCAGGTCATCTCAGGAACCCGGCAAGGGTAGCGAAACCTACCCGCGTCGTCAACTCCATCCCCAATGCTCTGGTCCCTTCGACCGAAAATCGGAATGGCTCTCCGCCAAGAATTGACAGACCGCTCCCTCGCTTGGTAAGAACAACCGACCTTTGAACAGTCGTAGAGCGTGGGGTTGCGCCCTGGTGAGCCAGCCCGTTTAGGTTCGATCCATCTCGTATGAATCTCATCGTTTCTTCTCTCGTCCCACAGTTGACCCCCTCGGGGAATCTCCGCCTGTCAACTCAGGAGGGCCAGGATGGCGCGGAAGCGCTCGAAGGCGAACTCGCGGCGCGCTTGACGAAGGCCTTCGCTCGCGGGGCGGGGCAGGGGCTCTTGCAGTTGGGCGGAGGAGAGATCGGTCGGCCCTTGCCGCCGGTCTTGGCCTACTGGCGTGATTTCGCGACCCACTTTCTTTCGGGGGTCTGTGCGCGGCCGGACCCAGGGGATGAGGTCGAGGAGGCCCTGCCTGCGCCCCCGGAGGACTTGGCCGCCCGCGCCGAGGCCGCCCCACCCATGCCTGGGGCCGAGTACCTCACGCCGGAAGTGCTCCAACACCTTTGGGAAGAGCTGGGGCGTGCTTTCCAAGCAGCACTGACGACGAGCCGGTTGTCGAGAGCCGAATTTCTCAAAACGCTCCATCCGACCTGGAATGTGGTCGGGCGAGTCCATTTCAACCTCGCGGAGAACCGCAAGGACGAAGAGCGTCCCTTCGCTTTTTTGGCGACCTACACCGACCGCCTCTCGACCCAAGGGCGGGCACGCCATCTCCCCCTTGCCCAGGCATTGGAGGAGTACCGGGGAGCCCGGCAGAAGGACAAGCTCCTCTCCCTGCTTCTGCCGATGCAGCGCGCGGCCGAGAGTTGCGACTGGTTGCGGGAGATGGTCGCCAATGGCGAGATCTTTCACCCGATCCGTTGGACCCCGGCGGAGGCCTTCCGGTTTCTTGGGGAGATCGAGGCCTTCGAACGCGCTGGGGTCATCGTCCGAATGCCTGCCCATTGGCCGGCGGGACGACCTGCGCGGCCCAAGGTCACGGGGATCGTCGGTGCGAAACGTCCGTCGACCTTGGGCCTCGATGCGATGCTCGATTTTCGGATGGAGTTGACCCTTGATGGCGAGAGGTTGACGCCGAAAGAGATCAAGGCCATCCTCGCGGGGACGACGGGGCTGGCTCTGATCCGTGGGCAGTGGGTCGAGGTCGATCGTCAGCGGTTGTCGCGTGTCATGGATCGCTACCGCAAGATCGAGCAGCTGGCGGCGAGCGGAGGACTCTCCTTTGCCGAGGCCTCCCGGTTGCTCTCCGGCGCGGACTTCGCGGAGGAGCAGGCGGATGATCCGGCCAGCCAAGGCTGGGCAGGAGCGGTCGCCGGTCCGTGGCTCAAGGAGCAGCTCGCTGGGCTTCGCTCCCCGGAGGGACTGGCCCAGGTCGATCCTGGAGATCGGCTCAAAGGTCGTTTGCGGCCCTATCAGCAGGTCGGCGTCCGCTGGCTCAACCTCCTCTCTCACCTCGGACTGGGGGCCTGTCTCGCCGACGACATGGGGCTTGGCAAGACAATTCAGGTCCTCTCGCTCCTCTTGGTACGGCGCGAGCAGAGTCGCGGAAAGTTGTCGCCTTCGTTGTTGGTTGCCCCGGCCTCCCTGCTCGCCAACTGGGCGGCCGAGATCGAGCGGTTTGCACCAGATCTCACCTTCTTGGTCGCCCACCGCTCCGTGACCTCTCCACAGGCACTGAACGCGATCTCTCCGTCGAAATTGGACCGGCTCGACCTCGTCATCACCAGCTATGGCTCGCTGCTCCGTCTGCCCTGGATCGAGAGCCATTCGTGGGATCTGGCCATCCTCGACGAGGCCCAGGCCATCAAGAATCCCAATACCCGACAAACGAAAGCCGTCAAGAAACTGCGGACGCGCGCCCGCATCGCCTTGACAGGCACTCCCGTCGAAAACCGGCTGGGCGACCTCTGGTCGATCTTCGACTTCATCAATCCGGGACTGCTCGGATCCGCCAAAGAGTTCACCCGGTACAGCAAGCGTTTGGCCGACCAGCCACACAACCCGTTCGGTCCGTTGCGTGACCTGATTCGCCCCTACCTGCTGCGGCGGCTCAAGACGGACCGCCGCGTCATCTCTGATCTGCCGGACAAGACGGAGATGCGCGCCTTCTGTCTGCTCAGTCGGCGGCAAGCAGTGCTCTACCAGGAAGCGGTCGATGAACTCTCCCGCCAGATCCGCCACGCCGAGGGCGTCCAGCGGCGAGGTCTGGTCCTCGCCTTTCTGACCCGCTTCAAGCAGATCTGCAATCATCCTTCACAGTGGCTCGGGGATGGTCTCTGGGCCGAAGAGGAGAGCGGCAAATGGACTCGCTTGCGGGAGTTGGCCGAGGTGATCGCCAGTCGGCAGGAGAAGGTGTTGGTCTTCACCCAGTTCCGGGAAGTGACCGGTCCTCTCTCGGACTTTCTTGGCACGGTCTTTGGTCGCTCTGGGCTGGTGCTCCACGGCGGCACGCCCGTCGGGCAGCGCCGGCAACTGGTGCGTCAATTTCAAGAGGATGAGTCGGTGCCATTCTTCATCCTCTCCCTCAAGGCTGGCGGGTCTGGCCTCAATCTGACGGCGGCGACGCACGTCATCCACTTCGACCGCTGGTGGAATCCCGCAGTCGAGAATCAGGCCACCGACCGTGCCTTCCGGATCGGACAGAAGCGCAACGTCATGGTTCATAAGTTTGTCTGTCAAGGAACCATCGAAGAGAAGGTCGATCAGTTGATTTCGGACAAGACCTCCCTCTCGAAGGAGCTGCTCGAGGGAGGCGCAGAACTCAACTTGACGGAATGGAGCGACGAGGAGCTGATCCGGCTCGTCTCCCTCGATCTCAAGAACACAAGCAAGGAGTGACGAGATGGGCTTTTATGGGCGTTGGCCGCGTTATGTTCCCGTCGGTGAGAGAATCGACAAGGCAAAGAAGGAGATTGCCCGGCGCCAGAAGAAGGGCGAAACGATCTCGCCTGTGGTGATAGAGGGTCGAGCGATCGCCAAGAGCTTCTGGGGTCGTTCCTGGTGCGAAAATCTCGAGCGCTACAGCGACTACTCCAATCGTCTGCCACGTGGTTCGCGCTATGTTCGCAATGGATCCGTTGTCGATCTGAAGATCAGCAAAGGGGAGGTCAAGGCGCTGGTCAGCGGGAGCCGCCTCTACACTGTCACCATCAAGGTGGCCCCGGTGCCGAAGGCCCAATGGCAGTCGATCTGTCAGGACTGTGCCGGGAGCGTCGACTCCCTCGTCGACCTGCTGCAGGGACGGCTCTCGAAGGGAGTCATGGAGCGAGTCTGCAAGAAGCGCACCGGACTCTTTCCGCGACCGTCGGAGATCGAGCTCGAGTGCACTTGTCCTGACTGGGCGTCGATGTGCAAGCACGTTGCCGCGGCACTCTATGGCGTGGGAGCCCGCCTCGATCAGCAACCGGAGCTTCTCTTTCGGCTGCGTGGCGTCGATGAACGCGAACTGCTCGCCTCGGCGGAAGGCCCGCTGCGACTGACCCGCAAGCGCCCGGCGAGTGCTCGTGTCTTGGCCGAAGACGATCTCTCCGGCCTTTTTGGCTTGGATCTCGATTCTGAGGCCAATCCGACCGCTCCTTCTTCCCGCGGCTCTAAATCTGCCAGGAAGGCAACTGCCACATCTGCCAGGAAGGCAACTGCCACGACGCGCCCGGCGGTACCGGCCAAGAGGGGCCGCCCGGCCAAGGTGGCGACTGCCACGACGCCCCCGGCGACACCAGCCAAGAGGGGGCGCCCGGCCAAGGCGGCGACTGCCACGACGCCCCCAGCGACACCGGCCAAGAGGGGCCGCCCAGCCAAGGCGGCGACTGCCACGACGCCCCCGGCGGCACCGGCCAAGAGGGGCCGCCCGGCCAAGGTGGCGACTGCCACGACGCCCCCGGCGACACCAGCCAAGAGGGGGCGCCCGGCCAAGGCGGCGACTGCCACGACGCCCCCAGCGACACCGGCCAAGAGGGGCCGCCCAGCCAAG
>JBMOHS010000264.1:0-4241 GCA_049317725.1 Blastocatellia bacterium | reverse complement strand
CCCATCCGATAGGCGACGACGGGACGCTCGCAGAGCATGGCCTCGGGGATCATCAAGGGGCCCGAGTCGGCCAGCGTCGGACAGACGAAGAAGTCAGAGGCCTGGTACGCGAGCGCCATCAAGAGGGGATCGCGGACTGGCCCCAAATAGTCGACGGGGAATGGCAGATCGTCGAAGACCGCCCCACCCCGCTCCCCGGCGATCAGCAAGCGGAGCGGTCTGGCCGGATCGACCTTGACGTGGTGGAGCGCCGCCCGCAGATGATCAAGCCCTTTCCGCCGATCGTCAAGGTAGCTCGCGCCAAAGAAGAGGATCAGCGGCTCTTCCGGCAATCGCAGCACTTCGCGAGCGGTTCGGCGAGAGAAGGGACGAAAGAGATCTGGATCGAGCGGCAGGGGAATCCGCTCGACCCGATGATGACGGAAGAGAGAGCTCTCCCGGACCCGCGCCTCTCCCCAAGCCGTCGTCGCGAGGAAGGTCAACGGCAGATTGGCCAGCAGATCCCGCTTCCGCTGCCACGTTCGACGCGATCGATCCCGGTCCCTCTCCGAGCCGAGTTGTGGACAAGAGCCACAGGCCCGCTGGTATCCCTCACAGTCGTAGGAGTAATGGCAGCCGCCAGTCAAAGGCTCCTGATCGTGCAGAACCCAGAGAACGGGCCCCTGGCAGTGGAGGGCCAAGCGGTGCATCGCCTCAACATCCAGGAACCGATCGATCCAATGGAAGATCAGCACCGTCTCGCTGTCAGGTTCTGCCAGGAACGAAGCGAGGTCGACCCGGGGTGGCTCGTCGAGATTGAAGGTCTCGGATGGCGTGACGGACGACCTTCGCCACCAGCGCTCGGCCCGGTCCCTCCAGGGAGAGACGACACGCGGCGGAACCTGCCAGACGGTCGGATCGCTCGACCGCTTCTCTCGCACGTAGAGTCTGGAATCCGCCCCCGCATTGACCAGAGCCCGGTGGAGCCGGAAGGCGGCGGAGGCGGCTCCTCCCGGCTGATCCTCACTCGAAAAATGGCAGATCCGGGGGGGGCGGGTCACTGGTTCCTCTCCGCGCCTCTTCCGTGACGAGTCGTCCGGAAGCCTTCCCACTGGCAGTAAAGGTCTGTGATCGCGCAATCGATCTCCGCGTGCCGAACCATCAGCCGTGGATGGACCATCGGCTCGACCATCTCCCCGGGAACCTTTTGGAAGGGAGTCTCTCCGAAGGTATGCGTCGCCTCGGCACCAAACCCGAGATTGGCGACCAGGCTGACCGACGGCAGCAGGCGGTAACCGCTGTGGGCCCAGCAGGTCAGCAACCACTGGTAATCCCACGCGTCCGGGAGGCGCCCGTCAAGAATACGGGCAAAGACGTCGTACCAGTAGCGCGTCTGCCCTGGGTCCGGGAAGAGGCGATCGATCAGTCGCGATGCCACCACCTCCGGCCAGGACGTCAGCCAAGGATCGTGCAAAAGCCAAGCCCGGCGCCACGTCGCCCATCCCCAGGTACTCCCCAACATCGAGTAGCAGTAGCTCTCTGCCCCTCTCCCGATCGATCCGAGCGGGTTGAACCCGCCGATCATCATGACCCGCCGATCGTCTCGGTAGCGGGCGATCAATGCCTCGCAGTAGTGGAAAAAAGAGGGCGAGGGGAGGCAGTCGTCCTCGAGGATGATCGCCTCGGGCACTTGCGCGAAGAGCCAATCGAGTCCTGTCTCCGGCCGACGCTTGCAGCCTAGATTGATCTCCGAAAAATGGGTCGTTACTTGGCAATTCCAATCGATCGAGGCGAGCAATTGACGCGTCTGCGCACAGCGCTCTGCATCGGTCGGATGCCCCTTCCGTGGTCCATCGGCGATGACGAAGAGCCTTTGCGGCCGTACCTCGGCAATCGCTCCGAGCACCTGCGCGGTGACTGCCGGCCGATTGAAGATGAGCAGGGCCACCGGGGTCTCGATCCCTCTGCCCGCCTTAGACATGATCCGCAAACCGCTGCTCAGTCCCTCGAAAATAGATCGCCGTCCCAATCAGGAGGAGTGCGGTCGAAACGACCGCCCAGATGAGTGCGCCACCATTGATTGGCTGCCCAAAGATGGCCGCACGAAAAGAGCCGATCAAGCCGGCCAACGGATTGAGCTGGACGATGGACCGCCAGGGGCCCGGTACCAAGCTCACCGGGTAGATGATCGGCGTCGAGAACATCAACAGCTGCAAGAGGAAGGGCAACATCAACCGCACATCACGATAGCGCAGGTTGAGCGCCGAGAGTCCCAGCCCCGCCCCAAAGGCCAACCCGGCCATCAACAGGACCAGGAAGGGCAACCAGATCAGGCTCGGACGGAGAGGGATCTGGTAGATCACCATCAGTCCAGCCAGGACGAGACTGGCCACCATCAGGTCGACCAGCGCCGCCAGAACCGCGGCTCCCGGAATGATCATTCTTGGAAAGTAGACCTTGGTGATCAGGCTGGCATTCCCAACCAGACTGTTGCTGCTCGTCGTCACTGCCAAGGAGAAGAACATCCACGGCAGCAATCCAGCATAGGCAAAGATCGGGTACGGGATGCCATCCGAGGGAATTCCGGCCAACTTCCCGAAGAAGAGGCTGAAGACGACCATCGTCAAGGTTGGCTGCAGGATCACCCAGAGCAGCCCAATCACCGTCTGTTTGTAGCGCAGTCGAATGTCCCGCATTGTCAAGAAGTAGAGCAGCTCCCGGTGGAGCCAGACCGATCGAAGATCGAGCCAGTCCCACCGTTCAACCGGGCGGATCCTGACGATCGGCTCCTCCGGCAATGGACCGACAGTCTGTTTTTCTTGATGCAGCGTGGATTGACTCATCGAAGATGGGCGATCGGAAATGGATTCCATCGGGGGGACGGCCTGACGCAGACACAGCAATGCACAGAGGGAACCAGCCCCCACTCTCCATACAGGAAACCTCTGCCGAGGCGGCGCTCAATTGTCCACGGGAAGGAAGTACCTGGCAGCAATTCCACAGGCCCTCCCTCCCGGGTGGATTCAGGAGCCGTCCAATCCCTGACCCGCCAACTGCTCCCCCGTTCTCGACGTCGACGTAGCGGAGCACGCTGGTCAGAGAGGATCAACTCTCCTTTCGCGTGTAGTAGTTGCTGTAGTACCGATGGTAGTAGTATTCATCGTATCCCTCACGACGAATATTGACGTTGTTGAGGACCACTCCAAAGATTTTGGCACCAACCCCACTCAGCTCGAGGCGTGCGCGTCGAATCAGATCCTTGGTTGTCCGACCAGCCTGCACCACCAGAATTGTCCCATCGACCAGTGTCGAGAGGACAACTGGGTCGGTGACCGAGATCAGGGGTGGCGAGTCGATGATCACGTGATCAAAGTGTTGGTCGAGTTGGCGCAGCAGGTCCCGCATCCGATCCGAACCGATCAGCTCGGCCGGGTTGGGTGGAATCGGCCCCGCGGTCATCACCGAAAGGTTGGAAGAGGGCAGCTTGACGATGAACTCATCGATCTCACCGTTCGAGGAGAGAAAGCTGGAAAGGCCGCGCATCTGAGGCAGCTTGAAGGTCTTATGGACGGTCGGCCGACGCAGGTCGGCATCGATCAGCAGCACTCGAGCTCCCAACTGGGACATGGAGACAGCCATGTTGATGGCCGTCGTCGTCTTCCCTTCTCCGGGCTGGCTGCTGGTGACCTGGATCGTCTTGGGCGGCTTGCCGGCCGTCGAAAGCAAGACCGCCGTCCGCAACATTCGGTAGGCTTCGACCACCGCTGAGAGAGCGTCCAATGCCGCAAGGCGTCCCCCCTTCGACTGCAGGCCGCGCGGGACAATCCCGGCCAAGCTGGTCACCACCGTCCCACCCGCTCCCCGCTGCGCTGCGGTTCGCCCGGACTCTCCCTGGATTGCTTTTCGCTTTGCCTTGCCAGCACGGAGCACCGATTGGTTCATCATGGGAATCACGGCGAGCGTGGGGAGCTGCGCCACCCGCTGCACATCTTCGATGCTCTTGATCGTATTGTCGAGATACTCGATTCCGAGGGCCAACCCAATTCCCCCTACCAAGCTCAGAAGGAATCCGAGCAGTATCGAGCGAACTCGATTGGGGCCAACAGGCTCTGTCGGGGTCTGCGCCGGATCGATGACCCGCATATCCTTGGCTTGGTCCGCCCGCTGGAGGTTGACTTGGTTGGTCTTCTGCAGAAAGTCGTTGTAAAGACTCTTCGCCGTGTCAACATTCTGGCGCAGGATATTGAACTGAATCGCGTCCT
>JBMOHS010000263.1:0-4248 GCA_049317725.1 Blastocatellia bacterium | reverse complement strand
AGAGCGCCTTGAGCTTGGCAAGGTTGTCCGCCACGAGGTCGGGCGAATGGGTTTCAGGATCGTTGGCCGTCAGCTTCTTCATCGTCTCCTCCAATTTAGAGCTTGGCAATCGCGGAAGCACGAGCGGCTTCGATTCGTTTCAGTGCGAGGTTCAGCTCCACCCTTCTTGCCATCTGCTTCTCCTTCTCGGCTGCCGCACGCAAGCGAGCCATCTCCGTTTCGAGCCGAGCGCATTCGCGGAGTGCGTCTTGTCGTGCCGTGGCCCGTTCCTCGTCAGCGGCTGGTGTGAAGCATCCCGTCAGCCGGGCAGCTTGGAAGGCGTGCAGCGTATCGATCCATCCCTGGTAGAGGGAATGCAGCGTCCCGTGAGGTTGCCGCTCCAGCGCCAGCGCCTTGCGGAACGCTTCCAGTTGCGGGGGAACGGATCCCAGCTCCCAGTTGGCCGCGACCACTTCACCGTCAAGGACCGTCTTCTCCGCTTCATTCAGCGCCCAACGCTTGTGTGCCACCGAGAAGCCGACCTCTCCGTCCGACTCTGTCACAAGGAGGAGTGGATAGGGCACGGCGCGGTGGACCAGTTCGACAAGGCGCGTCACCCGGGCTGCGGCACGGAGGGTGCATCGTAGCACAGCGATCTCCAGATACTCCCGCATGGCATCGCGGTATTCCGGGACGCCGATGGTCGTGGGCTTCAGCGCCGCGACCCAGAAGAGTTCCTCGATGCCTTCGTTGATGTGCCGTTTGTCGGTAGCCGTCGGTGCCCCGTGCTCAAGGAGGAGCTTCTTCGGGATACGCCGGTCCAAGCGCGCAGAGGCCGGCAGGTCCAGAGCGGCAATCAAATCACCCGTCTTCATTCGGCAGCCTCCGGCAGGATCACCAGCCAGGCGATCACCTCGAAGTCATTGGTTCCAGCGAACTCACCTTTGAGTGCGTGAGTGCCACCGGGCTTGAAGAGGCTGGCGACGGCTCGCTCCTCGTTCTTGCCCGCGATCGAGGTGACGGCCGCGGAGAGAAGTTCCTGGGCCTTCCGCATATCTTCCCCCTCTTTGGTGCTCTTGTCGAAGCGGGCACAAGCCCCGGTATCAGCGATGTCGCGCGCAACGCAAACTCGCTTGAGACGATCGAGGATCCGCTTGGCCTGTGGATAGGGCAGGAGGACCGTACCATCCACGCCGACGTGGACCAGATAGTGTGGGGCGAGAGGATAGCCTCCATCCGTGATCCGTGGAACTGGGACACCCTCTGCCCGCAGGCAGAAGACGACACCGGGCGGGATCTCCGGATCACTGCTGGTGGTCACGGCCAAGGTCCCGAGCGGAAGTCTCTCCAGCAGACCGGGATGCTTCTTGAGATATTGTGCAAGGTCGATGCGGAAATCGGTCAGTGTCAGGTCCGCGATGGAGATACCGGTCGAAAGGTCCTCGAGGTCGATGACCGTGTCCTGCAACTTGAGGAGCTGTTTGCGACGGTATTCCAGATCATTCATCTGGTTGCCAGACTGCTGCTCGATCAGATTCTCTTCACCGGTCGCCGAGATATCGAGCAGCACCATTCGCCCACTGACACGCTGCTCCAGGTTGATGTACTCCTCCAGCTCCATGTTGGGCCAGAAGTTGACCAACTGGATACACTCGTTCGGCGAGCCGATCCGGTCGATGCGGCCGAATCGCTGGATGATTCGTACCGGATTCCAGTGGATGTCGTAGTTGATCAGCCAATCGCAATCCTGAAGATTCTGTCCTTCGGAGATGCAATCGGTGGCGATGAGCAGGTCGACCTCCCCCTCCCCGGAATACTCCGCGGGCCGCTCCTTGGATCGCGGCGAAAATGCGGTCAGAATCGAGGCGAGATCCCGACGGAGCCCTTGCCGTGTTGTCTGGTTGCCGCCCGTACCCGTCACCAACGCCGTCTCGATCCCGAGCGTCTTCTTCACCCAGGGAGCCAGTTCGTCATAAAGGTAGCGCGCCGTATCCGCAAAGGCGGTAAAGACGATCACCTTCCGGTTCCCGGGGTTGATGGGGTTGCGGACCTTATTCTCAATCATCTCGCGCAGTGCCGCGAGTTTCGCATCCCGTGCGGCCTCGACGTGACGGGCGGCGGTGAGGAGTGACGCCAGTCGGTCACGGTCTTCGATCAGATCCTGCTTCCAGCGCACGAGGTCCACGTCCGCCAGCAGCACTTTCACCTTGCGACCCACCAGAAGATTCTCAAAGGCCGGGTCATCGATGTCGACGTCACCGATGTCGATCTCCTCCAATTCCTGGGTACGCCCTGCGATCCCTTCCAACGTCGTCTCCACATCGCGGAGCTGTCTTTCCACGGTCAGGGCAAATGACGAGACCGCGCTCTCCATGCGTTTGAGCACATTGACGCGCAAGAGGTGGGTCAGGCTTTCCTCACGGTCCACCTGCCGAAAGAAGCTGGTACCACCCTTGACCTGGGTACTGTATTTCTTGTCATAGGCCTCCTGCTTATGCGGAAGCACGTACCGCAAGGGCGCATAGGCCGACAGGTGCAGCTTGCGGATCTCGAGGTTGATGGTGGCGATAAGCGGAAAGGCACCCGCTCGATCGACATCGGCCTTGATATTGATGGGCCTCAACCGGTCGGGAAAGCGACCGGTCTCGGCGATCCCGTAATATTTCTCAATGTGTTTGCGCGACCGGGCAATGGTCAACAGATCGAGAAGGGTGAAGTAGTCGAAGCCCAACATTTCGATCAACCGCGAGGAGGTTCGCTCACTGTCGGGCAGGTCCAGCCAGCGGTTGAACTGCTTCTGCGCAAGGCGTGTCGTGCTGTCGATGCTGGCGATGCCGTGGTTGATCAGCGCTGTATCGCTCCCCTCGGTGGCGAACGCGATCTGATTGCGCAGGTCGGCCAAGCGGTTGTTGACCGGCGTCGCCGAGAGCATCAGCACTCGGGTCTTGACCCCCTCCTTGACAATTTTGCGCAGCAATCGATCATAGCGGGTCTCGCCTCCCTGACGTGGTGTCCGCTTGTTCCGAAAATTGTGGGACTCGTCGATGACGACCAGGTCGTAGTTCCCCCAATTGACATGGGCCAAGTCAACATCGCCGGAGATGCCGCCATTGCGCGAGAGATCCGTGTGGTTCAGTACGTCATAATTGAATCGATCAGGGGCCAGAAAGTTCCGCCGGTCGTTGGCCTTGTAGAGGGTCCAATTATCGCGCAGCCGCTTGGGGCAGAGGACGAGGACGCGATCATTGCGCAGTTCGTGGTACTTGATGATGGCCAATGCCTCGAAGGTCTTTCCCAGGCCGACGCTGTCCGCAATGATGCAGCCGCCAAAGCGGTTGAGTTTGTCGATCGCGCCGACCACTCCATCGCGCTGGAACTTGAAGAGTTTCTTCCAGACGACTGTGTCACGGATCCCCGTCGCACTCTTGACCACGCGCTCCTCGTCCAGCTCGTCCTCTCGTCCGCGAAAGAGGTGGTGCAGGATAAGGGCGTAGACGAGCTGGGGGGCCCGGTTCCCGGCCAACTCCTTGAGGCTGTCGATCACTTGTCGCTTGTCAGCCGGATCCACCGTCAATGTGGCCCACTGCGCCTCGAACCACTGGCTGAACTGGACCGCCTCCTCGGGTGTTTCCGACGCCTGAATCAGGTTCATCGGGTTACCCGGCACCAACCCAAGCCCCTCCGTACTGAACGGCAGCGAACCGAGCAGGACCTGCACCGGCTTCCCATCCGCATCGCGAATGACGAGCGTACTCTGCGGGACTGCGCCGGGTGAGCGGCGAACGTCCACCTTGCTCTCGATCCAATGGAGGAGGCTTTGGGCGAGCCATCGCGTCTGCAATCGGTTCCGGGCAGGTCGGTCAACGGTTGCCCCCAGCATCTCAAGGTCGACACCAGCGGGTGGCAGGACAAGACGACAACCATCCAACTCCTGCGCTACACGATTGATCTCCGCGAATGCAAAGATCGAAAGAGCAGGCGTGAGGAGGTCCAGCCGATGCCCCCGCCCAATACTTGACCTAATACTTGAATGGATCAAGTCGACAACTCGATCCGTGCCGCTATTCCGTACAAGTCTCATGCGGGATAAGAACCTTCCTGTGGGTCGGTGGCAAAGAGGAACGGGGCAAGGCTAGTTTGACAGCAATGAAATCGGGAGAATCGGTTGTCGTGTAACCATGTCCGCAAGGCGACCGCAAGATGACTGGGGACGGGGGGCAGCCATTCGCAGGGGGCATGGTCGGGGCAATGATCGTGATCCGGGCGATC
>JBMOHS010000262.1:0-4256 GCA_049317725.1 Blastocatellia bacterium | reverse complement strand
GATCTGGCCTGATCCAACCTGATCCAGACCTTCGCGTGGCTCCGTCCCCCGCAGCAGACGAATCCAGATCAGGCCGTTGGAAGACTCTTGTTGGACGAAACGAAGCAGATGAAGAAGATGACAGGAAAGAGAAGCAAGGCGGCTGGGCTCATGGCCCTGCTGTGTGGATGGGCCCTTGGTGGAGGAGCCATCGGGGCGACCGTCCCGGAGGCAGGACAGAGCGAGCCAACGCGGTACCTGCAGATCAGTGCCCAGCCGGTGAGTGCCGAGGAATTTGCCCGGCAGACGAAAGGGCTGGTCCGGCTCCACCGCGATCCAGTCGACGGGGAGTACCGGGTGCTCGGAAACGGGGTCGTCCGTCAGAGGGGAACGGAGGAGCCGGAGTGGATTCCGGCCAAAGGCGTCCTGCCGGTCACACCGGTCCAGATCGTGCTGCGCATGGGGCCATCGACGGTCTGGCTGGGGACCGCCCGGGGACTGATCCGCTACAGCACGGCGGCCGGCACCATCCCGATTCGCTACCTGGCAGGCCGGCGGTGGTTGCCGGACGATCGCATCACGGGGCTCGCTATCGGACGGTGGGATCCGGCGACCGGCGAGTACGAACTGTGGGTCGAGACTCCCGCCGGGTTCAGTCTCATCGAAGAGCGCCGGATGACGCTGGCCGAGAAGGCACGCCACTTCCAGGCGCGGCTGCGGGCGCGCCACGTCCGCCACGGACTGACGGCCGACTCGCACCTGACCCGCCCCGGCGACCTGAGCAGCAATCAGATGGTCTCGTCGGACAACGATGGGCTCTGGACGGCGATGTATGTCGCGGCAGAGGCCTATCGCTACCGCGTCACCCGTGAACCAGAGGCGCTGGCTGCCGCCCGGGAAGGGATGCAGGCGCTGCTTCGCCTCGAAGAGATCTCCGGGATTCCCGGCTTCCCTGCCCGCTCCTTCATCCGCAAAGGGGTCGACCTCCAGCCCAAGGACGGGGAATGGCACGACACGCCGGATGGCGCGTGGCGTTGGAAGGCCGACACCAGCTCCGATGAGATCGTTGGCCACTACTACATCTATGCCATCTACTCCGATCTCGTCGCCGATCCAGCCGAGAAGGAGCGAATCCGTCAGGTAGTCACCCGGCTGACCAATCACATTCTCGACAACAACTACCAACTGATCGACGTCGATGGGAAGCGGACGCTCTGGGGATGGTGGGGGCCGCAGGAGATCTGGCAGGACGCCACCGAGACGGGGCTGCGCGCGCTTCACCTCTTGTCCCACCTGCGGGTCGCCATTCACCTGACCGGTAATCCACGGTATCAGGCAGCCTACGACGATCTCATCCGGACCCATCGCTATCACCTCTTGACGCGGAATCAGAAGATCAACTATCCCGGGTACATCAACCACTCGGACGATGAGCTGGCCTTTCTCTCCTACTACCCGCTCCTCCAGTACGAGACCGACGAGGCGCTGCGCAAGGTCTATCTCGACAGCCTGGAACGGTCATGGCAGGTCGAGCGACCAGAGCGCAATCCACTTTGGAACTTCATCTACGCCGTCGGGCGACGCACGTCCGAGTTCGATCAGGAGGCGTCGCTGCGCACCCTTCGCGAGATTCCGATGGACCTCATCGAATGGACTGTCACCAACTCCCACCGGGCGGATATCGCGCGGGATCCTCTCATCGATCGGTTCGGACGAGCCCAATCGCTCGACGTCCTGCCCTATGACGAGTTGCCGATGACGAAGTGGAACGGGAACCCCTACCGTCTCGATGGTGGGGTTGGAGGGCAGCGCGAAGACGACGGGGCCTACTTTCTGCTTCCCTACTGGATGGGACGCTACTACAAGTTGATCGGGGAGTAGGATCAAGAGGAGGTGGCGGTGGCGGGTGAAGGGCAACTGCATCGACACTTGGACGGATGGGGCGCCGCCGCCTTCGTCGTCACTAACATGATCGGCACGGGGATCTTCACCGTACCGGCCTTTGTGCGGGCGTCGACCGGCAGCGGGTGGGCGGCCCTGGGCATCTGGGCGCTCGGGGGAGGGCTCGCGCTGTGCGGCGCGCTCTGTTATGCCGAGCTCTCGACGCGCATGCCGGAGGCAGGAGGAGAGTACCAGTACCTCACCCGCATCTTCGGTCCGGTCTGGGGATTCGTCAGCGGCTGGATCTCCTTCTTCGTCGGGTTTTCCGCGGCGATTGCCGCTTCGTCACTGGCGGCAACGGCCTATGCCACCTCGCTCTTTGGGTGGGAGGGGAGCCGACCGCTGGTCGAGGGCTTGGGAATTTCGCAGAGCGCGGGGCTCGCCGCTCTCCTGATCCTCGCGCTCGCGGCCTTTCACAGTTTTGGGGTGCGGCCGAGTGGCCGGCTCCAGACAGTGCTCGCCGGGACCGTCGTTGGATCGATCGTCCTGTTGCTGGCCGTCGGCTTCCTGACAGGAAAAGGGTCTTGGGAAGGGGCGATGGCCGGGGCGACGCCGACCGGCGTCTGGTGGGTCGCCCTGATCCAGGTCAGTTTTGCCTACAGTGGGTGGAATGCGGCGGCCTATCTCGCGGGGGAGGTGCGGGATCCTGGGCGCACGCTGCCGCGGGCATTGGTCGGAGGCACAGTGGCCGTCTGTCTGCTCTACCTGGGACTCAACCTGCTCTTTCTCTACGCGGTTCCAGCGGGGGAGTGGACGCCGACGATCGCGATCGGACGGGTCGCGGCCGAGCGGCTCTTTGGACCTGCGGGAGGCACCGCCATCAGCCTCCTGGTGACGATCACGATCCTCGGGTCGATCAGCGCCATGACGGCAGCCGGGCCCCGCGTCTACTATGCCATGGCACGGGATGGGGTCGCCCCGACGGTCTTCGGGCGGGTGGGCCTGCGGCGGGGAGTCCCGGCGGTCTCGATCGTCGCCCAGGCCGGGATCGCAGTCCTGCTGGTCCTGACAGGGGAGTTCGAGACCCTCCTGATCTACATCGGTGCCTCGCTCTCCCTGATCGCCGCGCTGACGGTCAGTGGTGTCTGGGTGATCTCGCGCCGCACCTCCCGGACCAAGCGGGAAGGGATCTTTCTGACACCTGGATATCCGCTGACGCCGGCCATCTTTCTCGGCCTCGAGGTGGTGGCGCTGACCCTTGCTCTTTGGGAACGACCGCGCCCAACGATCGCCGCCTTGGCCACCGTCCTCGCGGGAATCCTCTTCTACCTGTTGGCCCGCCGGACAGGCTGGCTGGAGCCGCCGGCATCGGGAAGACGGCCAGACTGAGACAGACTGACGCGCTCTCCAAGGCGAATCCCTTCAACCTCTTTTCCAGGAGATGCCAATGATGATCGAGATGTTGACGAAGCGGTTGACGACCTCCCCACGCCGTCTGACATTGCCGTGGGCCGTGCTCTTGCTGGCGCTTGCCGGCCCTGCGTTCGGAGCCGAGCCGGCTCCCCAGGCACCGTCGAGTCCTCCCCCAGCCGCGCCGCGCCAGCGGACGGCCGAGGAGTATCTCCAACTGCTCGAGACCGAGCGGCGGGTCAGCGAGTTGCAGGTAGACCAAGTGATCGCTTCGCTCGGCATCCGCGAAGGGATGCGGGTCGCGGACCTCGGCTCTGGTTCTGGGCTCTTCACCCGCCCGCTGGCGAAACAGGTCGGAGCGAGCGGTGTGGTCTACGCCGTCGATGTCGACGAGAAGCTCCTCGCCCACGTCGCGAAGACGGCAAGCGAGCGGGGACTGACCAACGTCCGCCCGATCCTTGCCGATGCCAACGACGCGCAGCTCCCGGAACCGGTCGACCTGATTGCGATCATCGACACGCTCCACCACATCCCAGCTCCGTCCGAGTACGTCAAGGGACTCCGCAAGTACCTCCGCAAGGGAGGACGCGTCGCCATCATCGACTTCAGCAAGGACTGGCCAGCCGGGCACGAATCGATGGTCTACCAGTTGACCGACTTGGAGAAATGGATGAAGGCCGCGAAGTTCAAGCGCGTCCAGTCGTTCGATTTTCTACAGAACAACTTCTTCGTCCTCTTCCAGTAAGGGGGGGGCTAGAGGACGCTGAACTTTGGACATTTGGGCAGGAATGGAGAGAGAATTGAGAATGGAAAATGGAGAATGGTGAATTGGGTAGAAAAATGGGGCAAGCACAAGGTTTGCCCCGACACCCCATACGGGCCATATTGATATGATGCTTACGGCACGGAATCCTGGGTGCGCGGGCCTCCGGCCCGCATCTGGACGTTGGACGACATTTCATGCCAAAAAGGGGGCATTCGCGCCC
>JBMOHS010000261.1:0-4362 GCA_049317725.1 Blastocatellia bacterium | reverse complement strand
GGGCGTTGCCCTGGGCTGGTATGCGGTGTCCCTTCGGGACACGGGGAATGTTCAAGGGCCAACGAGAGACAAAACTCGCGCCTCGTGCCTGTGTTTGATTCGTATTTGACGAGACGAAGTGGTAGTTCACTGTGAGTGGCTCTCGGGTAGGGCAAAATAATTGAAAAATCGATCATCGAGACCGCAACGATCTCATTTTTTGTCCAAAGTCCAGGGAAGAGGGGAGCCTCTTCCCGCCCGATGGGGGGAGGGGATGGCATGATCCAGGATCCCGGTATCCCCAATCCCGACGAAGTGCTGGCAACGTTATGGTCATTTCTGCGCGATCGGGGTGAAGTCCACGGTGCAGACCCCACTTGATTTCGTCGCCAGGGAAGAGGCACGCGAGCATCTGGACTCGATCAGCAAGCTCTTGCTTTCGGTTGGCGAAGCCTTCCCGCAGATCGATGAGAAGACTCAAGGGGAATTTCTCTCACCATATCCAGAGATTCCTCGGAAAGCGCTCATCGGGATGCGCCAAGTCCTTGCTCACGACTACTTCAACGTCGATGAAGTGGTGGTTTTCCATATCTGCACCACCAATATTCCCCCCTTTAATCAACGCAATCAACTCTATCTGTCAGGCAACTAGGCTTGAAACCTCTGTCGGCTGTGTATGTGCCTGGCGGAGAGAGTCTCCAGGAAAGCCGGATGCGGGAAATCTGCCCCTCCGGTTTGATGAGGGGAGAGGCAGCCTTTGACCATCTCTCCGATGATCCCCTTTTCCACAAATCGGTTTTGACCTTGTGCATTTGATATGGTAACGATTCGTCCTATGCAGCAGACTCCGAAAAAAATCTATGAATTTGGCGAGTTTCAACTCGACGTGGCCAAACAGAGACTGTTTCAGAATGGCGCGCCAGTTCCCGTCAGGCGCAAGACCTATGAGTTGCTGGTTCTGTTGGTCGAGTCGGCCGGGGAGTTGGTTGAGAAGGAGAAGATTCTTGACTTGGTCTGGCAGGACTTGCATGTCGAGGAGACCAACCTGACCCAGCACATCTACCAACTGCGCAGAGTCCTCGGAGACACCACCAAGGATCAGACCTACATTATGACTGTACCGGGTAAAGGGTACATCTTCGTCAAGGAGGTCGTCAGCAGGTCTGATACGGTTGTCGAGAGAAAGGCAAACGGGCCAAGGACTGCTCCGGGATCAGAGAATATCGACCGGGGTCAGATTGGAATGCCGCCAGGATCACCACCTGCAGCTTGGTGGCATCGCCAAAGCACCTCGCGTAGATTGGCCTCGGTCATCATCATCGTGGCCCTGATCCTCATTGGAGCTCTGGTACTGGCCAGGAGCATCAAAAGGCAGTGGTGGCGGCCAGTCGTTGGTACTACCTCTCAAATTCCCACGATCATCCCCTTTGTCACGCTGCCCGGTGAGGAGAGCCACCCGGTCTTTTCGCCTGATGGTCGATACCTCGCCTTCTCCTCGGAGGGGGAAGCGGGTGACAATCAAGATATCTATGTCAAGATGATCGATCAGGATCTGATGTGGCGGGTGACAAGCCACCCGGATCGTGACTCCCACGTGACCTGGTCCCCTGACGGGACACGGCTCGCCTTTCTCCGCAGCTCCGGAGAGTACACCAAACCCTACCATCTGATGGTTGTTCCGGTTCGCGGCGGAACGGAGCAGGAGATTGCCAATGTCTGGGGGGGGCTCGACTGGTCACCAGATGGGAAGTCTCTGGCGGTCTCGGATTATGAAGGGCTGGGTACAGCCACCGGTCTCTACCTTCTTTCACCGGAGGGCCAAGAGCGTCGCCAGCTGACGACTCCCCCGATCAGCCACTTTGACACCAATCCACGGTTCTCTCCTGATGGACAAAGACTCGCCTTTGTCCGCTGGAAGGTCAACAGCAACGCCGACATCTTCTTGATGACGATGGCGACGGGGGAACTCCACCAACTGACCTTCGACGACAGGAGAGTGACCGACCTTCGCTGGCATTCAAATGGTGAGGATCTCTATTTCGTCTCCAATCGGAAGGATAACAACCGTCTCTGGCGCATCCCGGCGACAGGAGGAGAGCCCGTTCTGATGGCTCTGGCGCCAGTCGATCTCGAGTCGATCGCCATTGCACGCTCCACGGTATCTCCCGACTCACCCAGCGGAGAAACCATTGCCTTTACCCAGGCAATGACTGATACGGTGATCGATCTCTTCCCGATTTCTGGTTCAGTCTCCCCCTTCCAACGACCGAAGTGTACGATCAATTCGTCGCGTGGCGACGACACTCCCCGTTTCTCCCCCGACGGGTCGAGGATCGCATTTGTGTCGACCCGGACCGGATGGGAGGAGATCTGGATTGCCCCTTCCGACTGCGGCAGCGCCTTCCAACTGACCAGGTTCAATCAACTAGGGGTGGGGAGTCCACGTTGGTCACCGGATGGGCGGATGATTGCCTTCGACCGTACTTTCAACGGGAACACCGACATCTTCACGATCAAGGTTGATGGAACCGACCTGCGCCAATTGACACAGGACGAGGCGATCGAAAATATGCCCTCCTGGTCTGCCAATGGCGAGTGGATCTATTTCAGCTCCTACAAGTCTGCCGTATCACAAATCTATCGGATACCGGCCAATGGTGGGAAGGTCGAGCCCGTCTCGATCAGCCGGGGGCGCGAGCCGATCGAATCAGGAGATGGTCAGTCCCTCTACTATACCAATAGCGACCGATTGTGGCGCAAGGACCTTCGCCGTGGACGTGAGGCGGCACTCCCAGAATTGGTGGATGTGCCGATTGGCCGTTATTGGGATCTCGCCGGTACCACCCTCTACTATATTTCACAGCAGACCGGGGAGAAGCCGATCGTCAGGCGGCTCAACTTGGCCGATCGCCAATCCGAACCGCTCTTTGCATTGCCGGGAAGTCCTGCCCGCTGGGTTCCGGGACTGGCCTTTGCGCCATCGTCAAAGATGCTTGCGGTTGGTTATGTCGCCAATCGCTTCGGGGACATCAACCTGGTCCGAGGGTTGATCGAATGATCAACGCGGGGGGGAAGTTCGCCTGCTTTGGTAGACGCCTCACTTGGCGCGATCAAGCATCTGAAATTGGACATGGTGAAGAGAAAGCGACGGCAGTTGACGCCAGAGTTCAAGGCTGACGCAGTCAAGCTGGTTCGGGCCGGTGGCTGGAGCATTGCACAGACGGCAAGAGACCTGGATCTGACAGGAACAGCCCTGCGGGAGTGGGTTCGATGGGCTGAGATCGAAGCCGGAGAGGGGCCTCCAGGGGTGTTCAGCCAAGCGGAGTGTGAGGAATCGGTCCGACTGCGCCGGGAGAACAGACGACGGCAGATGCAGCCTGCGGACATTGTCGGTCAGCACCGGCGGAAGTTTTGCCATAGGATACCTTGAAGTTCATTGATGCCGTGAGCAGTGACCATCCGTCAACACTCTACAGAGATCAACCACTACGTCGTGACAGCGATTGCGGTTCTGCCTCAGCGATTCAATGATTCTCTTTCGGCAGCAATCCCGTAGGGCTGAGATCGTCTGACTGGCTATATGAAAAAACAGGGCTATTTTATTGATACCAATGTTCTTGTTTCAGCGTTGATGTCCCGACGTGGCGCGTCGTTCAAAATTCTCTCGCTTCTTCCAACGGGCTTGTTTACATTCCACCTTTCAGTGCCGCTGGTCTGTGAGTACGAATCGGTTCTGAAGCGCAGCGAACTCAATCTGACCTGGACGATGAAAGAGGTTGACGAACTTCTGGATATCATCTGTCTGTTGGGTGTCAAACACGAAATCTGGTACCTCTGGAGGCCGTTCCTCAATGACCCTGGTGACGAGCTGGTCGCAGAAACAGCGGTCACCGCGCAAGCCGAGGCGATTGTGACGATGAATGTCAGGGATTTCAGAGGCATGGAAATGTTCGGCATTGAAACGCTGACCCCCAAAGAGTTTTTGCAAAGAATAGGAGGGGTAAAATGAGCTCAATCACCATAGATGTTCCAGAATCCCTTTTTGGCAAACTGCAGGAAGTGACCACCAAAGATAAGGTTACCCCGGAACAATTTGCCCTGCTGGCCATCGCTGAAAAACTGTCAAGCCTGATGACGGTGGAATACCTTGAAGAACGAGCGAAACGAGCCAAGATCGAAAGATTTGAGCAATTGCTCGCCAAAGTGCCCGATGTTGAGCCTGAAGAAAATGACCGTCTCTGACCTTGACCGCGCCGAACAAGCGTTCAAGCAGACTCGCGGCCTGAAGCCGCGACGATCAAAGCTGTCTCTGCACAGATGAAGATCTACTGGCGCGATGCCACGGGAATCCCTCTGGAATCCCTCTGGAATCCCTCTGGAATC
>JBMOHS010000260.1:0-4381 GCA_049317725.1 Blastocatellia bacterium | reverse complement strand
TGCTCGACTGCGCCCGCGCCCTCCAGTTCTGCCGCAGCAAGGCCAAGGAGTGGAACCTCGACAAAACCAAGGTCGCCGTCGCCGGCGGTTCCGCCGGTGCGTGCACGAGCCTTTGGCTGGCCTTTCACGATGATCTGGCCGATCCCACCAGCGCCGATCCCGTCGCCCGCGAGTCCACCCGCGTCCTCTGCGCCGCCGTTTCGGGAGCGCAGACCACGCTCGACCCTCACCATATGCGCGAATGGACACCCAACAGCAAATACGGCTCCCACGCCTTCGGCATCGTGTGGTATGCGAAGAAGAAGAATATGGCGAAGTATCGTCAGCCATTTGTGGAGCGTGAAGGGAAACCGAACAAGGAAACGATGAGGTTCACAACTTTAGAGCGTGATGACTTCAGTGCATATCCTCTTACTTCTGATGGCTTTCGTGAAACAACTACCTTGAAATTTGATTTTGAAGGGCAATCGTTTCACCCGGGAGCGAACCGTCATTGGGGAGTCACGACTCCAGAGTTGAGGAGAGTAGGACGTGCGGGACGCATTCTTCGTCAGCAAACTCAAATAAGGCTTCGATATTTCTGGGATGACTATCCGGTCGTAGCAATGGGAGGATATTGGAGTGACGTTGGCGGAGCTACCGGCAAGGTATACGTCGTTCAGACTTCCACCAAGGTCATTGAACGCTGTCTTGTCATGACCACCGACCCCGGCGACCTCGTCCTCGATCCAACCTGCGGTTCCGGGACGACCGCGACCGTCGCCGAGCAGTGGGGCCGGCGCTGGATCACGATCGACACCTCGCGCGTCGCGCTGGCGCTGGCCCGCGCACGGATCATGGGCGCGCGCTACCCCTACTACCTCCTCGCCGATTCCCGCGAAGGGCAGCTCAAGGAGGCCGAGGTCACCCGTACCGCGCCGAGTTCACAGCCGGTGCACGGCAACCTCCGCCACGGCTTCGTCTACGAGCGGGTGCCCCACATCACGCTCAAATCGATCGCCAACAACGCCGAGATCGACGTCGTCTGGGAGAAGTGGCAGGCGACACTCGAGCCCTTGCGCGAAGAGTTGAACAAGGCTCTCGGCACAGACTGGCAGGAGTGGGAGATTCCCCGCGAGGCTGAGGCCGGGTGGTCCGACGCGGTGAAGAAGTCACACGCTGACTGGTGGCAGGCGCGGATCGCCCGCCAGCAGGAGATCGATGCCTCGATCGCCGCCAAGGCCGAGTTCGAATCCCTCTACGACAAGCCCTACGAGGACAAGAAGCGGGTCCGGGTGGCGGGCCCATTCACCGTTGATAGCCTCAGCCCGCACCGCACCCTTG
The DNA here is from genome assembly GCA_049317725.1 of Blastocatellia bacterium. Taxonomy (GTDB): domain Bacteria; phylum Acidobacteriota; class Blastocatellia; order RBC074; family RBC074; genus CAIOZW01. Next base: position 3,058 of record JBMOHS010000260.1, on the reverse strand, counting down.
GCGTCGACGAGAACGACGAGCTGATCGACCCGGTCAACCGGAAGCCGGGCGAGTACGGGGCCAAGCAGACCTTCGAGCAGATGATCCTGGAGAACCTCCGGGTGGCCGGCGTGCAACAGGCGCACAAGGAGGACCGGATCACCTTCACCTCACTGGTTCCCTGGCCGGGGATGCTGGTCTGTGCCGAGGGGCGCTACCACGAAGGCCCAGAGGGCCCAGAGCGGCGCGCCGCGATCTTCATCGGGCCGGAGTTCGGGACGGTCCAGCGCGCCGACCTGGTGGCGGCCGCCCGGGAGGCCGGAGACGCCGGCTTTGACGCCCTCATCGCCTGTGCCTTCAACTACGAGGCCCATGCCACGGAGTTTGGCAAGCTCGGGCGGATTCCTGTCTTGAAGGCGCGGATGAACGCCGACCTCCACATGGCGGAGGACCTCAAGAATACCGGCAAGGGCAACCTCTTCGTCATCTTCGGCGAACCGGACATCACCATCCTGCCGGAGGACGACGGCCGCCTGCGCGTCAAGATCAATGGCGTCGATGTCTTCAAACCGCAGACCGGCGAGGTGGTCAGCGACGGCGCGGACGGGATCGCCTGCTGGTTCATCGATACCGACTACAACGAGGAGAGCTTCTTCGTCCGGCACGCCTACTTCCTCGGCGCGAGTGACCCCTACAGCTCGCTCAAGACGACGCTCAAGGCCGAGATCAACGCCGAGGCGTGGGCGACGCTCAACCGCGACATTTCGCGCCCGTTCGAGAAGCCGAAGAGTGGGCGCTTCGCGGTCAAGGTCATCAACCACCTCGGCGACGAGGTGATGAAGGTCTTCAAGGTCTGAACGGGCAGACGGCACGGGGGCTCCCGGCGGAGTGCTCCGTCACCGATGGCGGCCGAGGAGGGGGGGCATGGAGTTTCTCATCGCGGACACGTTCACCGACAGCTTGGCACGGCTGACCGGCGAGGAGCAGAAGGCCGCCAAGACGACCGCCTTCGACCTGCAACTCAATCCGGCCAGTCCGGGGATGAGTTTTCACAAGCTGGACAAGGCCAAGGACAAGAACTTCTGGTCGGTGCGGGTCAGCGGCGACCTGCGCGTCATCGTCCATCGGACCCAGCGCAGCCTCATGCTTTGCTACGTCGACCATCACGACAAGGCCTACCGCTGGGCGGAGCGTCGCCGGCTGGAGACGCACCCGACGACGGGTGCCGCTCAGTTCGTCGAGGTGCGCGAGCGTGTCGAGGAGATCGCCCGGCCCGCCTCACCCCCGATGGCGGGTGGATCGAGCGCCAGCCCAGGTGGTCTCCCTGCGGCCAAGCCGTTGCTCTTTGCCGGGCGCAGCGCCGAGGAGCTGCTCGGGTACGGTGTTCCCCCGGAGTGGGTGCCGGACGTCCTGCAGGCGGATGAAGACTCGCTGCTGGTGCTGGCGCAGCACCTCCCGGCAGAGGCCGGCGAGGCCCTCCTCGAACTGGCCGTCGGTCGCACGCCGACGCTGCCCCCCGTCGCCGTCAGCGGCGCGGATCCCTTCCAACACCCCGATGCGCAACGCCGCTTCCGTGTCATGAACGGCCACGAGGAGCTCGAACGGGCGCTCGCCTTCCCTTGGGAGAAGTGGACGACCTTCCTCCACCCGGCACAACGCCAGTGGGTCGAACGCGACTATGCTGGCCCGGCGCGGGTCTCCGGCTCGGCTGGGACCGGGAAGACGATCGTGGCCCTCCACCGTGCCGTTCACTTGGCACGCCAGAACCCGGACGCACGGGTCTTGCTGACGACCTTCTCGGAGACGCTCGCCAGTGCCCTTCGACAGAAGCTGCACCGCTTGATCAACACCGAACCCCGCTTGGCGGAGCGGCTGGAGGTCGCCGCGATGAATGCCGTCGGGACGCGACTCTACGAGGCCCAGTTCGGCAAGCCGGCGATGCTGACCCGGGCCCAGCTCGAGGTGTTCCTGCGGGAAGAGGCGGCCAAGGTTGAGGGCGCGCGGTTCACGCCCGCCTTCGTCCAGGGGGAGTGGGACGAACTGGTCGATGCCTGGCAGCTCGGGACGTGGGAGGACTACCGGGATGTCAAACGGCTGGGCCGCAAGACGCGCCTCAGCGAGGCGCAGCGGGCTGCCCTCTGGGCCGTCTTCTCCGCGGTGCTCGAACGGGTGCGGGCGGCGGGGCTCCTCACCCACGCGGCGATCTTCACCCGTCTGGCGGAGGCCCTGCCGCAACGCCCCGGCCCCGTCTTCGACTTCGTCGTCGTCGATGAATCGCAGGACGTCAGCGTCTCCCAGTTGCGATTTCTCGCCGCCTTGGCCGGGCAGCGCCCCAATGGGCTCTTCTTTGCCGGGGACCTCGGACAGCGCATCTTCCAGACCCCGTTCTCCTGGAAGTCTGTCGGGGTCGATATCCGCGGTCGATCGCGCAGCCTGACCATCAACTACCGCACCTCCCACCAGATTCGCCGGCAGGCTGATCGGCTGCTCCAGCCCGAGGTCGCCGATGTCGATGGCAATGTCGAGACGCGCAAGGGCACCATCTCGGTCTTCAACGGGCCAGTGCCTCTCGTCACGACATGCCCGTCAGAGGCGGCCGAAATTGCTGCGGTCGGGGACTGGCTCAAGGAACGACTCGGCGAGGGGATTCCTCCGCCGGAGATGGCGATCTTTGTCCGCTCAGAGGCAGAGCTCGGCCGGGCTCGTGCAGCAGCGGAACGCGCGGGACTCCCCGCCGTCGTGCTGGATGAGAGGGTGGAGAGCGCCCGGGGCGCGGCCTCCCTCTCCGTCATGCACCTCGCCAAGGGGCTCGAGTTCCGGGTCGTCGCCGTCATGGCTTGCGACGACGAGGTCATTCCCCTGCAGGAACGGATCGAGCGCATCTCGGACAGCTCGGATCTCGAAGAGGTCTACCATACGGAGCGGCACCTGCTCTATGTCGCCTGCACCCGCGCCAGGGATCAACTCCACGTCTCCGGGGTCGAGCCGGCCTCCGAGTTCTTGCAGGACTTTGGTGGGTAAGGTGGGGGGAGGTTGCCTTGCTCAACCTTCGACTATTTCGAGCCATTGGCAGTGCCTC
>JBMOHS010000259.1:0-4421 GCA_049317725.1 Blastocatellia bacterium | reverse complement strand
GATCAGGCCAGAGATCAGGCCAGAGATCAGGCTGGACATCAGACAGAGGAGTGAGCGGGGCATGAGGCAAGAGACCACCATCGATCGCGGCGGCATTGGCGGCCATCCGCGGGGACTGACGACGCTGTTCTTCACGGAGATGTGGGAGCGCTTCAGCTACTATGGGATGCGCGCGCTGCTGGTCTTGTACATGACGACGGCGGTAGCGAGCGGAGGGCTCGGCTTCTCGGATCGGACAGCGACGAGCATCTATGGGGCCTACACTGGATCGGTCTATCTGATGTCGATCCCGGGGGGCTGGTTTGCCGACAACGTGCTGGGGACGCGCCGCTCGGTCCTGATCGGGGGGATCATCATCGCGCTCGGCCACTTCTCGATGGCCGTGCCGTCGATCTACACCTTCTTCGGAGGGCTCGTGCTGATCGTCCTCGGGACGGGGCTTTTGAAGCCGAATGTCAGCGCACTGGTCGGGAGCCTCTACGCCGAGAACGACGAGCGGCGGGATGCGGGGTTCTCGGTCTTCTACATGGGAATCAATCTCGGGGCCTTCATCGCGCCGCTGGTCTGCAGCTACCTTGGGGAGAAGATCGACTGGCATCTCGGGTTTGGGGCGGCGGGGATCGGGATGACGCTCGGGCTGATCCAGTATGTCGCCGGGCGGGACCGGCTGGCTCAGATTGGGGAGCCACCGGCGCTGCCGATCGCGGAGCTGCGCCGGAATGCGGTGCGGGGGATCGTGCTGATGCTCTGCTGTAGTGGAGCAGTCGCCTTCCTCTGGTTTGGACCGGAGGCCGTGCGGGCCAACAAGATGCTGATTTTGGTGGGGGCGGTGGCGCTCTTCCTCCTTTGGCTCTTTACCAAGTATCTGCAGCCGGCGGAGCGCAAGCCGGTCGGGGTGATCGTCATCCTCTTCTTCTTCTCGATCCTCTTCTGGGCGGCCTTCGAGCAGGCGGGCTCGAGCTTCAACCTCTTTGCGGACCGGTTCACGGATCGGAGCCTGCCGGCGGGTCTGCTCGGGATCTTGCCGGCCTTTCTGCGCGAGCAGGTGGCGGACGGCTTTCCAGCCGGGTGGTACCAGTCGGTCAACTCGATCTTCCTGATCGGGCTCGCGCCGGTCTTCTCCTGGCTCTGGCTGCGGATGGGAACGCGACAACCGTCGAGTCCGGCAAAGTTCTCGATCGGGCTCCTTTTTGTCGGGGTGGGCGCGTTGGTGCTGGTGGTGGCCTCGCTTGGATTGACCGGGGGGGCAAGCAAGGTCGGGCCCGGTTGGTTGGTCAGCGTCTATCTGATGCACACGATCGGGGAGCTCTGCCTGAGCCCAGTCGGGTTGAGCACGACGACCAAGCTGGCACCGGCACGCCTGACGGGCCTGATGATGGGCGTCTGGTTCCTCTCGATCTCCTTTGGGAACTTCTTCGCCGGCGAGGTGGCAGGAGAGTTCGGGACCGGGGAGTCGCTGATCGGGCTCTTCGGAAAAGTGGCGGCGATCCCGATTCTCGCGGCGGTGTTGCTGGTCTTCCTGATCCCCCCAATCCGACGGATGATGGGGCGCGTCCGGTAAATGGGAGGAGAGAAGCTGGCGGGGTCGATTGAATTTCAGCCGTCCAATTTGCTAGAGTCCTAACTTAGCAGTGCCAAAGAGGCCCGGTGTGTCACCAACCCGGTAGGGTACAGATAAGGTAGGCCAGCATGAAATCACGTGATCTTCTCTTCATCCTGCTCATCGTCGTCGTCGTCGGTGGACTGACCTACCTTTCGACCCGTAACCGTGCCAAGGCGATGCCAAGCGAGCCGGCGGTTCACTTGACGGTGACCGACCGGGCCCAATGTCTGACCTGCCACAAGCCGGAGCGGCTGGCCGAGCTGGAGCTGCAGCACAAGCACCCCGGCAAGTGGCGTGACGCACGGGTCAGTTGCCTGCTCTGCCATACCCAGCCCGCGGGGGCCGTCAAGGCACCTCGGCCGATCCCGGGACAGTCCGCCGTGCCGCCGGGAGTTGCGCCAGGGTCACCCGCATCGGGTCAACCACCCACCCCTGGCGGAACGATTCCGCAATAGACCTCTCCGCCATTCACCCCAGAACGATCCATTCAGCCAGCACCAGAGAGAAAGGACTGACCAAGACCATGTCGACCATCAAGAAGAATCAGCCCCAACAGAAGAAGGAGAAGACCGCGGCGACTTCGCCGGAGACGACCACCCCGACCAAGTATCGCAACTTCATTGGAGGGAAGTGGGTCAATCCACGACGGGGGGAGTGGATGGAGAATCGCAATCCAGCCGACCAGCGCGAGGTGATCGGGCTCTTTCCGGCCTCGACGTCGGAGGATGTCAATGCCGCCGTCGAGGCAGCAAGTGCAGCCCATCCCAAATGGAAGGCAATGCCGGCCCCGAAGCGAGCCGAGATCCTCTACCGCCTCGGACAGTTGCTCATGGAGCGGAAGGAGAGCTTTGCGCAGGATATGACGCGGGAGATGGGCAAGGTCTTGGCGGAGACGCGCGGCGATGTGCAGGAGGCGATCGACATGACCTTCTACACCGCCGGGGAAGGACGACGCCTTCACGGGTATACCACGCCGTCGGAGCTGCCCAACAAGATGGCGATGTGCGTCAGACAGCCGATCGGGATCTGTTCGCTGATCACGCCCTGGAATTTTCCGATGGCGATCCCCTCCTGGAAGATGATGCCGGCCCTCATCTGCGGCAACACGGTCGTCATCAAGCCGGCCGAGGACACGCCGCTCTCGACTGTCCACCTGGTCGAGACAGCGATCGAAGCGGGCATTCCTCCCGGTGTGATCAACGTCGTCATGGGACTTGGAGAGGAGGCGGGGGCCCCGCTGGCGAGCCACCCGAGTGTCCGGCTCGTCTCCTTCACCGGATCGACCGAGACGGGTCGCCTCGTCGCGACCGAGGCGGCGCGCCATGACAAGATCTGCTCCCTCGAGATGGGGGGGAAGAACATCATCCTCGTCATGGACGATGCCAACCTCGACCTTGCCGTCGAGGGGACGATCTGGGGGGCCTTTGGAACCTCCGGGCAGCGCTGCACAGCCTCCTCGCGAATTGCAGTCGACAAGAAGGTCTATGGCGCCTTTGTCGAGAAGCTGACCGAGAAGGCACGCGCCCTGCGCCTCGGCAATGGGCTCCGCTCGAAGGTCGACGTCGGCCCGGTGATCAACCAGGCGGCGATGGAGAAGATCCTCGGCTACATCGAGATCGGGCAGAAGGAGGATGGGGCGACGCTCCACTTCGGTGGGCAGCGGCTCGTCCGGGGCGACCTGCGCCACGGCTACTTCATCGAGCCGACCATCTTCACCGATGTGGCCCCGACGATGCGCATCGCCCAGGAGGAGATCTTTGGCCCTGTCGTCAGCATCCTCCCCTGCGATGGGCTCGACGAGGCGATCGAGATCGGCAATGGGGTGCGCTATGGCCTCTCGGCCTCGATCTACACCCAGGATGTCAACCAGGCGATGAGGGCGATGGAGCGGATGCACACCGGTATCTTCTACGTCAACTCCTCGACAATCGGAGCTGAGGTCCACCTCCCCTTCGGCGGCACCAAGGGCACCGGCAATGGCCACCGCGAGGGCGCCATGGCCTCCTCCCTCGATATCTTCTCCGAATGGAAGTCGATCTATATCGACTACAGCGGAACGCTGCAGAAGGCCCAGATCGACAATCAGTAAGCGACAAAACAAGAAAGAAAGAATAAAGAAGAAGAGAGGGGGAAGCAGATGATTATCGGACTGCCGAAAGAGATCAAGGACAATGAGAGCCGGGTCGGGCTGACACCGGCGGGGGTCAAGACACTTGCCGATTTTGGCCACACGGTGCTGGTCGAGAATGGGGCTGGCGAGGGCAGCGGCATATCGAACGAGGAGTATGTCACGGCGTCAGGCCAGATCGTTGCCACCGCCGAGGAGGTCTGGCAACGGGCAGAGATGATCGTCAAGGTCAAAGAGCCCGTCGGGCCAGAGCACCAGCGGATGCGCCCAGGGCAGATCCTCTTCACCTACCTGCACCTTGCCCCGGACCCAGCGCTGACGCAGGTGCTGCTGGAACGGGAAGTGATCGGTGTCGCCTATGAGACGATCACCTCCGACGCGGGCCATCTGCCGCTCCTCACGCCGATGTCGGAAGTGGCGGGGCGGATGGCGGTGCAGGTCGGGGCCCATTACCTCACCAAACCGGAGGGGGGACGGGGCGTGCTGATGGGTGGGGTTCCGGGGGTCTTGCCGGCGAAGGTGGCGATCATCGGCGGCGGCGTCGTCGGCATCAACTCGATCAAGATGGCCGTCGGACTCGGAGCGCACGTCGTGGTCCTCGATCGCAATCTCGAACGGCTGCGCTACCTCGACGACATCTTCGGCGCCAAGATCCGGACGCTCATCTCCAATCCGTACACAGTGAAAGAA
>JBMOHS010000258.1:0-4430 GCA_049317725.1 Blastocatellia bacterium | reverse complement strand
GAAGAAGCGAGCAGAGGAAGGGATCGAATGTTGTCGTTGATGGAACAGCCAAGAGTCCGGCAGTGGTTGGGGGGGACCGACTTGGCCATCGACCTGGGGACGGCCAACACCCGCCTCTTTGCGACTGGACAGGGATTGGTGGCGGAAGAGCCCTCGCTCGTCTCGATTCAGGCGATGACCGGGCGGGTCGCTGCCGTGGGCCGCGAAGCGGTCCAAATGGCGATCGAAGGCGGGGAGATCCTGCCCCTCTCCCCACTCCATTCCGGAGTGATCGCCGATGTCGAAGCAGCCAGCCTCCTGCTCCGCCACCTGCTCGAACGGACGCAGCGACAAGGGATCCTCAAACCACGGGCGCTCGTCTGTGCGCCGACCGATGCCCGCGAAGAAGAGAAGGCCCTGCTGATCGAGGCGACGCGTCGTGCCGGTGCCTCCGCGGTCACCGTCGTCCCAGAGCCGCTTGCTGCCGCCATTGGGGTTGGTCTTGATGTCGCCTCCCCCTATGCACAGATGCTGGTCGACATCGGCGACGGCGTGACCGATATCGCGGTCATCCGTTCGGGAGAACTGATCCTGACCTCGGCGGTGCGAACTGCCTGCAGCGACCTCCACCGTGCGATCTCGCGGCGGGTCGCCGTCGGGCACGGAGTCCAACTCTCTCCCCAAGAAGCGGAACGACTGACTCGCCGGCTTGGGCAACTGGTCGACGACCAGGAGGGGGAGAAGGTCTATCTCACCCAGGGGATGGATGTCGGCAGAGGAGAGTCGGTCAGTCTTGGTGTCAGTGGCGAGGAGATCCTCTGCGCGCTCGAGCCGATCCTTGAAGCGATCCTCGCGGCCATTGTCTCCACCTTCGATCGACTGCCGGCTGAAACCTCCTGTGAAGTGATCGAGAACGGAATCTGGGTGACGGGCGGTGGGGCCCTGCTGCCCCGCCTGACCCAACGGTTGGCGAAGGCGACCTCCCTGGAGATCCAACTGGCCAAAGATCCATTGCGGTCCGTCATTCTTGGCGCGTGCCAGATGCTCGAGGTTGGAAGCGAAACCGGAATCTGGCGCTCTCGTCGAGCTCACCCGCAACCTGGCGGAAGACATCGCCGAAACGGATCGTCGCCGCGACAATGAGCGGGGGAGTGAGTTTGATCCACGCCCCGTTCCCTCCTTGGCCGACTCTCTTACGGAGCCAGAGAGTCGCGGGGAGACCTGAGAACAAGTTGACGAAGGACGAAGGTGTGCATTGACGGTCACTTCCCTCCCTGTGGCTCCGTGGCTCTGTGAGAGCCGCAAAAGAACGAACGGGGGTGAATCCCGGCGTTCTTAGACGGTGCAGTCACTGACGTCTGTCCGGTGGCCTTGGTCACCAGATCGCCGGCGGGCACGGCACAACAAAGGAAGAAGAACCCTATGGCCCTCGCAACCAGGAAACACCCCGAGACTGGAGATCTGGAAGTATTGGTCGACGGAGAGTGGACTCCGTTTCAAGACTATAGACAGCGGCAGATCGATACTGCCTATCTCAACTCCATTCGCTTTCTGCGCAATCGGCTGGGCGAACAGGCTGCCCAGGAGATGACCGTGCCGGAAGAGACGACGATCGTGCTGACCGCCCGGGAGGAACCGTGATCCGACCTTACCACCTGCCATCTGCCGACCTGACCGCCGCGCGACGAGCTGAAATGGCTGCTTCGTCCCTCTTCCTTCATTCCTGCCCGTCCCTTTCGCCAGACCGTCGCGGTTCCAGAGGATGGCGAACGTGGCGCGGTATCCTTGAGGGCTGCCTGCTGCTGGCGCTGCTTGCCGTGGGAGGGGGTGAGGTCAGGGCTGCCGAGCCTGCAGCGCTGACCGACCGGCGCCTCTCGGAGATCCGCCACCTCGATCTGCGCTATCCTCCCCGTTGGCCGTCCGACCGCTCCGCCTGGGAGCGACGCGCTCCGGCGCTCCGTGAACAGATTCTCGCCGCAGCGGGCCTCCTCCCGATGCCGGCCCGCCCCCCAATCCGCGCCGAGCGGTTTGGCAAGGTCGACCGGGGAACCTATACCGTCGAGAAGGTCCTCTTTGAAAGCTTGCCCGGGTTCTACGTCACGGGGAACCTCTACCTTCCGAAAGGACCGCAAGCCACGCGCTCCCTTCCGGTCGTCCTCTGTCCGCACGGACACTGGACCTACGGGCGACTCGAGAACTCCTCTCTCAACTCGGGTCCGTCCCGCGCTGCCAACTTCGCCATGCAGGGCTACATCGCCTTCATCTACGACATGGTCGGCTACAATGACAGCGCGGGGATCAGCCACCGCTTCGCGCCCGGCCACCGGGAAGGAGCCGACCGCGAAAGCCTCTGGAGCATCAACCTCCTCGGCTTGCAGCTCTGGAACAGCCTGCGGGCCGTCGACTTTCTGCTGACCCTGCCGGAAGCAGACCCAACCCGCATCGGCGTCACTGGAGAGTCCGGCGGGGGAACCCAAACCTTTCTGCTGGCAGCCGTCGACGAACGGATCAGCGTTTCTGGACCGGTCAACATGATCTCGTATGTCATGCAGGGAGGCAGCCTCTGCGAGAATGCCCCGAACCTGCGCATCGACACCGACAACGTCGAGATCGGCTCGCTGGCGGCTCCCCGCCCGATGATCATGGTCTCGGCCACGGGGGACTGGACGCGCAACACTTGGAGCGAGGAGTATCCCGCGACCCGTGCCGCCTACCGCCTGCTCGGCGCCGAAGAGAAGCTCTCGACGATCCAGATCGATGCCCCGCACAACTATAACCAAGCGAGCCGTGAAGCGGTCTATGGCTGGTTCTCCCGCTGGTTGCGGGGCGTTGGCGAGGGGACATCTCCCATCCCTGAACGGGGGGGCGGTGTCGTGCCCACCCCAGAACTGCTGGTCTTCTATGGCCGCTCTCGCCCAACCGGTGAGAAGAGCGAGACTGAATTGACCGCTTGGCTGATCGAGCACCATCGGACGCAACTGCGCGAGGCGTTCCCGACCGACGCCGCTGGACTGGCTCGCTACCAGGGGACCTTCGGACCGACCTACCGCCAGTCGATCCTGGCCGAGCAACCAGCCGGCCCAGACGTCGAGGTTCATTCGCTTCCGAGCGTGCCCGCGGCCTTCCAGCCCCGCTCGCTCAGCGGAACCACCACCACGGCGATCCAGCTCTCCCGACGCGGCCACGGCGACCTCGTCCAAGTCTATCAGACGGTCCCGGGAACACGTGCCAAGCAGAACAGCCGGCTGACGATCGTCGTCGATCCCCTGGCCGATCCATCACAAGTCGATCCGGAAACGGCCTCAATCCGCGACAGCCTCATCCGGGCTGGGGACACTGTCCTTCTCGTCAAGACCTTTCCCGGAGGCCGGGTCGTCCCCCCAGAGATCAAGTTCTTCACCACCTACAACCGGACAGACCAAGCCCTTCGGGTCCAGGACATCCTGACGAGCATCGCGTTCGCGCGGACAAGGATGGCCCCCAACGCCACTCTCGCGCTGGTTGCCCCAGGGGAGGCTGGCCTCTGGGCCCTGCTCGCCCGGGGACTCGCCACCGGCCTCGACCGAACGGCTGTCGACACCGCCACCTTTTCAACCAGCTCCGATGACGCTTTCGTCGCGCGGCTCCCGATCCCAGGAATCCGGCGGTCGGGCGACTTTGTCACGGCGGTCAGCCTCGCTACCCTCACCCCACTGCTGCTCCACGGAACCGGGAATCAGTTCGAGACGACTCAGATCCAGACCCTCTATGCCCGCTTTGGTCAACCGGGCCATTTGACGATCAAAGCAGAGAAGCTCGCGCTCCCGGCCCTGGTGCAATGGCTGGAAGCCGCTCCCTGACTCCAGCTTCGCGCGCACCCAGCGAGGTCATCCCAGGAACGCTCATCAACGAAGGATTCACCCGATATGTCCAACAGTCAGCAGAACCAGACGACCCAATCCCAAACCCTTGTCGCCCAGGCCAACGAGATCCAGTTCGAACCCCTCGAGGAGCAGAACGGGATGGCGACCGTCATCCGCTTCAAGATCGAGAATGAAGACGCCCGTGCCGGCGATATTCTGCTGGTCCTCTCCGGGACTGACATTCAATTTCACGGCTTCATCGGCAAGATCGAGGACGGTTGGGGCGTCGCCATGGACCGAACCGGCTCTGCCCTCCCCGCCTGAAGAGTTTGATAAACTTGTTGTGGAGCCTCTCCGCTACCTTTTCTGCGGAGAGGGAGGAAGGCGTCAAGCATACCAGATCAGAAGAGGGGCGACGCAGACCACTCCAATGGAGCAGTCTCTTGACAGACGCCCCTCTCGCTTCCTCTCCCTCCCCCCTTTGAGTTGCCCTCTGAACCTGACCGCAACATTGGCAGCCACTCCTGCCCCGGCGGGCAAGACACTGCCATCATCAACAACGCCCTCCCCTTGATCGCTCAAGCGGAGGGCGCCATTTTTTGATCGGCC
>JBMOHS010000257.1:0-4460 GCA_049317725.1 Blastocatellia bacterium | reverse complement strand
TTCTTCATATAAGTGATTGTGCACAAAGTTGTTATCTCCTCAACAACAGCCTTTTCCCAAACACTGATGAGAAATGCGGGCAAATCCGGTGATCGTCTCTTCCTCCTCGCCGAGTGACCCTGCCATCTCATTCTTCTGCATCTGCCTCGCCGCTTTCCGTCACGCACCTTCTGTGGTACGGTCCCAACTCAGGTGGGGACTTCCGCCAAGTGTCGCGCCTGTTTGCCACCAGCATCAACATCTGAGGTAACGATCATCCACCAGTTGGCACTCGAACCGGCTTGGGCCAGTCCAAGCGTGGTGCGGAAGACTACAGCCGTCGACCAAGGTCGCGGCGACGGAGAGTGAGGGCAGTGTTGGCTTACGGAATGGAGCTTGCCATTTTTTTCGCGGCGATTGCGGCGGGAATGATCAATTCGATTGCGGGGGGAGGGACCCTTCTGACATTTCCAGCATTGATCTGGGCGGGCCACCCACCCATTGTCGCCAACGCGACCAACTCCTTCGCACTGACCCCCGGGGCGTGGAGCAGCTTCTATGGGTATCGGCGCGAGGTACGAGAGATGCCACGACGTTTCTTCGTGCTCATGATCCCCAGCCTGCTTGGAAGTCTCGTCGGTGCGATCCTGCTGCGGTTGACGCCGCCACCGACCTTTGAGTTTCTTGTTCCCTTTTTGATCCTCTTCGCGACGGGTCTTTTCACGGTGCAGGGGACGATTCAGCGCTGGTTGCGGACTGGGGAGCAGGTACGGCAGTCTGTGACCTGGCAGTGGATGGCGGGAGCCTCCGGCTATCAGCTGCTGGTGGGAATCTACGGTGGTTATTTCGGGGCGGGGATTGGGATTCTCATGCTGGCGGTACTGGGGATGATGGGGTTGGAGAACATCCATCAGATGAATGGGTTCAAGAACCTGCTCGGCACGCTGGTCAATGGAACCGCCGCCGCCTACTTCGTCATCGCGGGGCTGATCGAGTGGCGCGCCGCAACACTGATGGCCATTGGAGCGATCCTCGGCGGCTACGGCGCGGCTGGAGTCGCACGCCGGTTGAGCCAGCAGTGGGTCCGGCGGATCGTCATCCTGATTGGCCTGGGGATGTCACTCTCGCTCCTCCTGCGGTTGTAGCCCGGATTTCTCACGAGGATTTGCGCTACGACTCGGAGCCCTCCTCGTCATCCTCGTTCTCCTCCCGGTAGGCCTTGAGTTTATTGTGAAGTGTTTTGAGGCTGATTTTGAGGACTTCCGCGGCGCGTGTCTTGTTGTTATTGGTCTTGATGAGGGTCTTGAGGATGATCTGACGTTCAGCCTCCGCCAAGTTGGTTCCGACAGGGAGCGTGATGGTGTCTTGGTTGCGGAGAGAGAGGCTGTCGAACATCTGGGGCGAGATGTGCTGCTTCTCGATGCGCTGTCCATCGCAGATGATGACGGCGTGTTCGATGATGTTGCGAAGTTCGCGGACGTTCCCCGGCCACGGATGGCGGGCAAAGAGCTCGAGCACATCCGGGGAGATGAGGCGGGCGGGACGTTGATGGCGAGTGCTCAGTTCCCGGATCAGAAACTGGCTGAGCAGCGGGATGTCTTCGCGCCGATCACGGAGGGGCGGCAGCTTGAGGTGGATGACGTTGAGGCGATAGAGGAGATCTTCACGAAGCTCTCCCTTCCGCACCGCTTCAAGCGGGTCCTTGTTGGTCGCGGCCAAGACGCGGACATCGACCGGCATTTCGCGTGGGTTGCCCAGCCGACGAACCTTGCGATCCTCCAGAACGCGCAAGAGCTTGGCCTGCAACATTGCCGGCATCTCGGCGATCTCGTCGAGGAAGATGGTCCCGGTGTTGGCCAGTTCGAAGCACCCTTCGCGCCGGGCGATGGCTCCCGTAAACGCACCCCGCTCATGACCGAAGAGTTCCGACTCCATGAGCGATTCGGGGATCGCGGAACAGTTGATGGCGACGAAAGGGCGCGAGGCCCGGGGGCTCAATTGATGGATCGTCTGGGCGACGACCTCCTTTCCCGTCCCCGACTCTCCGGTGATCAAGACCGAGACGGCCGAGCCCGCTACTTGTTCGATGACGGTGTAGATCTGCCGCATCGCCTGCGAATCCCCGACCATCTTGCCGAAGACTCCATACTCCCCCAGTTGACGGCGCAGCCGGGTATTCTCCCGCAAGGAAAGAGACTGCTCGATTGCCCGCTGAAGAACGATATTGAGGGCGCGGGTGTTGATCGGCTTCTCGAAGTAGTAGAAGGCGCCGTCCTCTTTGACCGCGCGGACGGCATCTTCAATACTTCCCTGGCCGGTGAGAAGAATGACGGCGGTCTCTGGCGACTGCGCGTGCAGGCGGGTCAGCAGCCCGAACCCGTCCAACCGCGGCATGAGAATATCGGAGATGACGGCAAAAGGATGGAAATCCGCAGCGATTTCAAGCGCTTCCAGACCATCACCAGCGCTCTTCGTCTCATACCCCCAGGCGGTGACAATCTCTGTCAGACCGACCCGGGCTGCCTGCTCATCGTCGACAATCAAGACACGGGGTTTATTCATAGGCGTAGAAGTGTAGCAATCCTCTGTGGCCTTGCCAATGGCCGCTGGAGGAATTGTCCATCTCCTTTCCCGTGCCTCCTCCGCTGCACCTGGAAGAGCCGATTCCTGATGGGGTGGCCCGTGGATGTCTTTCAAGTTGTCGAGTGGTACGCAATAATAGTCGTTTGATGCTTGGCCCCTGAGAATTACAAGTCGGTCGATCCTCGCGGCGAGGAGAAAGGGAAACGAGAGAACACGATGGTCACAAAAGAAGAGCGGAGTTGGGGCATCTTGCTCCATCTGAGTGGGTTGACGGGAATGGTCTTCCCCTTCGGCAATCTGATCGCCCCACTGGTCTTGTGGTTGATCCGCAAGGATCAATCGACATTTCTCGACGATCAAGGCCGGGAAGTACTCAATTTCCAGATCTCATTCTCGATCTACATCATCATCAGTGCCGTGCTGATCTTCCTGCTGATTGGCTTTGTCATTCTGCCATTGGTTCTCATCGCGGGAGTGGTCTTGATGATCATCGCCGCGATTCGTGTCAACGAAGGGACGTGGTATCGGTATCCATTGATTTTTCGAGTACTTTAGAGGCTATCCAGAAAACAGGGGCGAGGGGTGAGAGGTGAGGGGTGAGGGGTGAGGGGCGAGGGAAAGACTGGGAGAAGTCGGGCGATTCGCTTCTCGAAAAACTTCCATTTCTCTGTGTGAGATAAACAACCGGGCCCTTGCCGAAAGGGAAGAGGCTCACACAGAGACACGAAGGTCCCATCAAGGAAGGTTTTTGGATGACTTCTCTGGCAACTTAGCCAGGAGAGCGAGGGGGAATGGCCGGAGGGTATGTCAGTCAAGTCGTCACCCATTTGCGGCAGCAAGTGGGGCGAGTCATCGTCGGTCAAGCAGAGGTGATCGACCAGATTCTGATCTGCTTATTGGCCGAAGGGCACGGGTTGCTGGAAGGTGTCCCAGGAACGGCCAAGACCCTCATGGTCAAGACGGTGGCCCGAATCCTCGGTGCGGAGTTTCAGCGGATCCAGTTTACGCCAGATCTGATGCCGACCGATATCACCGGAACGAAGATCTTCCATCCCGGGACAGGGGAGTTCTCCTTGCGTCGGGGGCCGATCTTCACGGAGATCTTGTTGGCGGACGAGATCAACCGGACGCCGGCCCGGACCCAGTCCGCGTTGCTCGAAGCGATGGAAGAGCGTCAAGTGACCATCGACGGAGAACGGTTGGCGCTGGGCCAACTCTTCCTGGTCCTTGCCACCCAGAACCCGATCGAGTATGAGGGGACCTATCCCCTCCCAGAGGCTCAGCTCGATCGTTTTCTTCTCAAGATTTTGATCGACTATCCGACAGAGGAAGAGGAGCAGGCGGTGCTCGCCAAATGGCAGGGTGGCTTCAACGCGCGGCAGTTGGAGGAGGTCACGCTCGACATTTTGCGGGATACGACCGTCCTCCCTCGCTGCCGGAAACTGGTGCGCGAGGTGGCGGTCGAGACGAGCATCCAGGCCTACATGGTGCGGATCGTTCGCCAAACACGGCAGCATCCAAGCCTGCGCTGGGGGGTGAGTCCACGAGCGGCTGTCTCCCTGCTTCTTGCTTCGCGTGCCCTTGCCGCGATCCGTGGCCAAGCCTTTGTCACCCCGGACGATGTCCGCGACATTGCATTGCCGGTCCTCCGCCATCGTCTGCTGCTCCACTCGGAGGCGGAGATCGATGGGCTGACCCCCGATGATGTCTTGACAGAGATTCTTCGGTTGGTGGAGATCCCGCGATGATCTGGACCGGTCGATTCCTCTGCCTCTTGGCCTTGGGAGCCGCTGTGCCGCTGGTCATCTGGCTCTTGGGAGGAAGCCCACTGGCGAGTGGTCTTGGTCTGCTCTTCTTTGATGCGCTGCTCCTGCTGACCGCCTGGATCGATGGGTGGC
>JBMOHS010000256.1:0-4467 GCA_049317725.1 Blastocatellia bacterium | reverse complement strand
AGGGAAGAGGGGCGAGGGGTGAGGGGGGAAGAAGTGGAGATGAGATTGACTGGGGAGCGTGAGGGGATAGAATGCGGGAAGTGCATTGGTGATGTCGCGGCGTCCCTCGGGGAGGATGGTGGAGGCGGCTGTTGATTGGCGTTCCTGGGCGGGAAGGTGACTCGGGAAGCGCGGGTTGAGTTTCGTCATTGGGTCGATCAAGGTGAACACGATGAGATCAAGATCAAAGAGACTGCGAAACAGGGGAGTCGGGCTGGTCGTCGTGCTCTTGCTGGCGGGGTTGGCGGGGGCGGCGATTGGCATCCCGGCACCGGCAGCAGGAGCCGCGGATCCGGTGCGGCACTGGGCCTTCATCCCGCCGGTTCGGCCGGCATTGCCGGTGGTCAAGGACGAGCGCTGGGGCCGTACGCCGATCGACCGGTTCATCCTCGCCGCGATCGAGCGGGAGGGGCTGGCCCCGTCGAGTGCTGCGGCGAAGACGACCCTCATCCGTCGGTTGAGTCTGGATCTGACGGGCTTGCCCCCGACGATCGAAGAGATCGATCGGTTCCTGCAGGATCGCTCGCCGAATGCCTACGAGTCGTTGGTCGAGCGGTTGCTGGCCTCTCCGCACTACGGGGAGCGCTGGGGGCGCTGGTGGCTGGATGCGGCGCGGTACGCCGACACCAATGGGTTTGAGAAGGACTTGCCGCGGTCGATCTGGCCCTATCGGGACTGGGTGATCAATGTCTTCAATCAGGATCAGCCGTTCGATCAGATGACGATCGACCAGTTGGCTGGGGACTTGGTTGCCGCGCCGACGGCAGAGCAGTTGGTCGCAACCGGCTACCTGCGCAACTCGATGCGCAACGAGGAGGGAGGCGTCGATCCGGAGCAGTTCCGCGTCGAGGGGCTGATCGACCGGGTCGACGCGATCGGCAAGAGCTGGCTCGGGCTTTCCGTCAACTGTGCCCAGTGCCACAACCATAAGTACGATCCGATCCTTCAGGAAGAGTATTACAAGTTCTATGCCTTCCTGAATCAGGATGACGAACCCGAGGTGGAGATTCCAGAGGAGAAGATCATCCGGAAGCGGGAAGAGATTACCGGGAAGATCGCCAAGATCGAGGATGAGCTGATCTCGGCGACGCCGGATCTGGATCGTCGCCTCGCCGAGTGGGAGGCGCGGATGCGCCCGCTCGCCGGGAACTGGTCCATTCTCAAGGAGGGGAGCATCTTCGCCTCGTTCGGTACCAAGTTCGACCGCTTGCCAGACCATTCGTGGATTCCCAAGGGGGACAATTCGACCAAGAACGTCTATGTCATCCAGGCGAAGAGTCCGCTCCGGAAGATCACGGGGCTGCGGCTGGAGTTGCTGACCGATCCGACGCTGCCCTTCAACGGGCCTGGACGGTCGACAACCGGTGGGTTGTTCCTCTCCGAGGTCATGCTCGAGGTGGGTGGGCAGCGGCTGCCCTTTGCCGAGGCGACCGCCGACTTCTCCCGGGTGCTCTATCCGATCAAGAACACGATCGACGGGGATACGAGCACGCCGTGGGACATCGAGGCGGGGCCTGGATTGCGAAATCAGGATCGCAAGGCGGTCTTCACGCTGCGCCAGCCGATCGAGGTGGAGGCTGGTGCCACCCTGACGATCTCGCTCGTCCAGAAGCAGCAGGAGCGGATCAACATTGGCCGGTTCCGGTTGGCAGTGACCGACGAGCCGGAGCCGCGGGCCGACCCGCTGCCATCCAGCGTGCGGCGGATTCTGGCAACGCCAGCGGGCGAGCGCGACGCGGTGGCGCGACGCGAAGTCTTTCGCGCCTTCCGGACGACGGTCCCCGAATGGGCACCGGAGAATGAGAAGATTGCGGAGTTGTGGCTCGACTGGCCGTATGGATCGACAACGCTAGCCTTGCGGAGCCGCGAGGAGCCGCGGGAGACGCGGATCTTCAAGCGGGGAGACTGGAAGCGCCCCGGGAATCTGGTGACGGCTGGCACGCCGGGAGTGCTGCCCGGGATGGCGAGCGATCTGCCGCGCAACCGGCTTGGCCTGGCGAAGTGGATCGTCGATCGCGGCAATCCGTTGACGGCGCGGGTCATCGTCAACCGCGTCTGGCAGCAGTACTTTGGGGTCGGACTGGTGACGACGCCGGAGGACTTCGGTACGCGCTGCGAGCCGCCCTCCCACCCGGAGCTGCTCGACTGGCTGGCGGTCGAGTTCATGGAGCAGGGCTGGAGCATCAAGCACCTGCATCGGTTGATCGTCAACTCGGCCACCTACCGGCAGAGTTCCCGGATCAGCCCAGCGTTGATGGAGAAAGATCCGACCAATCGCTGGTTGGCACGGATGCCGCGGCTGCGGGTCGAGTCCGAGATCATCCGCGACGTCTTCCTGGCGACCTCCGGCCTGCTCAGTCGAAAGATCGGTGGGCCCTCGGTCTTCCCGCCAATCCCGGAGGGGGTGCTGGTGCTGAGCTACGGCGGCGCGACCTGGAATCAGAGTACGGGAGAGGATCGGTATCGTCGCGGGATGTACACCTTCTGGAAGCGCTCGGTGCCCTATCCCGGCTTGCTCGTCTTCGATATGCCGAACGGGGATCAGTCGTGTGCGCGGCGAACCCGCTCGAACACGCCCCTCCAGGCTTTGACCACCCTCAATGACCCGGTCTTCATGGAGGCGGCCCAGGCGCTCGCCCTGCGCCTCTGGAAGGAGGGTGGAGCGACCGATCGGGAGAAGCTCGTCTATGGCTTCCGGCTGACGACGGGTCGCCAGCCGAGTCCCTTCGAGCTGCAACAGTTGACCAAGTTTCTCGCGCAGCAACGGCCGAGCTTTGTCGGTCGAACCGCCAGTGCGGTCTATGTCGCCGCCGCCGATCCGGCGCAGATCCCGGAGGATGTCAACCTCGAAGAGGTGGCTCCCTGGACCATGGTCGCGCGCGTTCTTCTCAACCTCGATGAGACGATTACACGGGAGTAGGCAATGAACTACCAGGAAGAGATCGATCTGGAAACGAAGAAGCTCCTCGCCCGACGCCACTTCTTCCGTGATTGTGGGGTCGGGCTGGGGTCAATGGCCCTGGCCTCGCTGCTGAAGGGCTCCGCTCTCGCCGGGGAGCAGGCACCGGCGAAGCAGAAGATTGCCGCCACCAACCCACTCGCACCCAAGGCGCCCCACTTCCCGGCGAAGGCGAAGCGGGTGATCCACCTCTTCATGGCCGGCGCACCGTCGCAGCTTGAACTCTTCGACTACAAACCGGAGCTGGTCAAGTACAACGGCAAGCCGGTTCCTCAGGAGATGGTCAAGGGGATCAACTACGCCTTCATCAAACCGGACGCGGCGCTCTATGCCACGGAACTCCGGTTTGCCCGGCACGGCCAGTCAGGGGCCGAGATCTCCGAGGCGCTGCCCTACCTCGCCAAGGTCGTCGATGACATCACCATCGTCAAATCGATGACGACCGATGCAATCAATCACGCGCCCGGCCAGATCTTCATGAACACTGGCTCGGTCCAGTTCGGACGGCCGAGCATGGGATCGTGGGTGACCTATGGACTTGGCTGTGAGACGCAGGACCTGCCGGCCTTCGTCGTCCTCTCCTCGGGGGGCGGGATCAGCGGGGGTGCCTCGAACTGGGGAGCGGGCTTCCTGCCGACCTTCTACCAGGGGGTGACTTTCCGGCGCTCCGGCGATCCGATCCTCTCCCTCGCCAGCCCGCGGGGGATCAATCGCCAGATGCAGCGCCAGTCGCTCGATACGCTCAAGATGCTCAACGAACATCACCTCGAGTTGACGGGCGATCCGGAGATTGCGACGCGGATCAATTCGTATGAGATGGCCTACCGAATGCAGGAGAGTGCCCCGGAGCTGATGGACCTGACGAAGGAGGATCCGGCGACGCTCGAGCTGTACGGCGCGACGCCCGGCAAGCCCTCCTTCGCCAACAACTGTCTGCTCGCCCGCCGTTTGATCGAGCGCGGCGTTCGCTTCGTCCAGCTCTTCCACGAGGCGTGGGATCATCACAGCGAGGTCACGCGGGGCGTCCGGAATCAGTGCAAGGTCACCGATCAGGCCTCAGCGGCGCTCGTCAAGGATCTCAAGCAACGCGGGCTCCTCGATGACACCATCATCGTCTGGGGGGGAGAGTTCGGGAGAACGCCCATGGTCGAGAGCGATCCCGAAGCCAACCGCGCCCTCGGCCGCGATCACCACAACAAGGCCTTCACCATGTGGCTCGCCGGCGGTGGCTTCAAGCCGGGCATCACGCTTGGCCAGACCGACGACCTTGGCTTTAACATCGTCGAGGATCCGGTCCAAGTCCACGATCTCCACGCAACCATTCTGCATCAGCTCGGTTTTGATCACACGAAACTGACCTATCGTTTCTCGGGCCGTGACTATCGCTTGACCGATGTCCACGGTGTGGTCGTCGATAAGCTGCTGGCTTGAGGAAGAGGGGCGAGGGAATAGGAAATAGGGGCGAGGGA
>JBMOHS010000255.1:0-4496 GCA_049317725.1 Blastocatellia bacterium | reverse complement strand
CTCCTGCTGGTGAGGTTTCTCTTTGGAGCAGGCGAGGCCGGTGCCTTCCCGAACATTGCCCGGGCGATCTCCCGCTGGTTTGGGCCGGCGGAGCAAGGGCGGGCGCTCAGCGTCTCCTTTCTGGGCTTGGCGACGGGATCGGCGGTGACGGCGCCACTCGTCTTCACGCTCCTCGACCTCCAGCCCTGGCGCTGGGTCTTCGTCGAGTTCGGCCTGCTCGGGGTGGTCTGGGCGATCGTCTGGTACCGTTGGTTTCGGGATCGCCCCGAAGAGCATCCGGCAGTTCCTCGCCCGGTGACACCTGCCGAGACGGAGCGCTACCGCCCTCCCTCACACACGTCGATTCCGTGGCGCCAACTCCTGACCAGTCGTGTCATGTGGCAGATCAGCCTGATGTACATTGCCTATGGGTATGGGATCTTCTTCTACATCACCTGGCTCCCGACCTACCTGATTGAGGCGCGCGGCTTTTCGAGCGGCGCGACCAAATGGCTTTCCTCCCTGCCGTGGATCATCAGCCTGCCGGGCTATCTCGGTGGCGGCTGGCTGACCGACTGGCTGGCACGGCGCACGGGCAGCCTGAAGATCGCCCGCTGCGGCCTTGGGATGGTGGGGTATGGGATGAGTGCGGCCCTGCTGGTCGCCGTCGCGCTCGTCGAGGCCAATCTTGTCGCCGCGGTCCTGCTCTCTCTCGCGCTCTGCTGCCAGACGCTGACGACGAGCGCCGCGTGGTCCGTCTGTCTGGATGTGGGGCGAGAACACGCCGGAGTCGTCACCGGGACGATGAACATGGTCGGCAATTTTGGCGGCGCGCTGGCCCCGGTCGTCGTCGGCTTTGCCGTCGGGACGCTTCAATCCTGGACCCTGCCCTTCTACGTCATGGCTGGGGTCTTCCTGTTTGGCGCAGTGATGTGGGCGCGGGTCGATCCCAACCGACCGATCTTCTTCACGTCCGCGTGAGTTCCCTTCCCCTTGGCCTGGAGTCACTCCCGGGCCTGATCGTTGCCGAGGAGAATTGGTATGGTAGGAATCGCATTGCTGGTTCAGTTGTGGATCGTCACGGGCCTCTTCTGGGCTCCCTTCGTCGCGCCCGTGCAGCAAAACAAGGGCGCAACCGACAAATTCCGCGTCGAGCGGAGCGTCTTCCTCTATGAGACCGCCCCGTTCCCCGAATGTCACGCCGCGACGATCGCTGAGTCGTCCGAGGGGCTCGTCGCTGCCTGGTTTGGGGGGACCAAGGAGAAGCACCCCGACGTCGGCATCTGGGTCTCGCGCTTCGTCAAAGGGTCTTGGACCGCTCCGGTCGAAGTCGCCAACGGGGTCGAGTCCCCGAGTAAGCGCTACCCAACCTGGAATCCCGTCCTCCACCAAGCTGGCAAGACGCTCGTCCTCTTCTACAAAGTCGGCCCGAGCCCCTCGACGTGGTGGGGGATGAAGATGACGTCGAGCGATGGGGGCAAGACCTGGTCGAAGCCGACCCGGCTCCCGGATGGCATTGCCGGCCCGATCAAGAACAAACCGGTCGCCCTCTCGAACGGGGAGCTGCTCTGCCCCTCGAGCACCGAGGACAAAGGCTGGCGTGTCCACTTTGAGTTCACCCGCGACCTCGGAGAGACCTGGACTCGAACGGAGCCGATCAATGATGGCAAGGAGTTCGGCGTCATCCAACCGACCGTCTTCTTCCATCCCGGAGACCGCCTGCAGGCCCTCTTCCGGAGTCGTCAAGGGGTCATCGTCGAGTCCTGGTCGACCGATTTCGGGAAGACGTGGGGCAAGCTGACGGCGACGGGGCTGCCCAACCCCAACTCCGGCATCGATGGCGTCACCCTCCAGGACGGTCGCCACCTTCTCGTCTACAACCATGCGCCCACCCCCCCGGGCAAGTGGGGGGACCGTGCCCCGCTCAATGTCGCCGTCTCCCGGGACGGCAAGACTTGGACGGAAGTCGCGGTGCTTGAGACCGGCCCTCCCGAGGCCGAGTACTCCTACCCCGCCATCATCCAAGCCGCTGATGGTCAGGTCCATATCCTCTACACGTGGAACCGGAAGAAGATCCGCCACGTCACGCTCAAGGGGATTGAGTAAGACCTCCGTACAGTGCAATGGGTTCAGGGAGAGCCGGTGATCAAGGTGGCCAGAACGTTCTGCCAGCCCCATCGGATTTGAGCCGAGTCAAGGGGAGGGAACAACGGTCCGTGGTTCCGGTCGCGTCCTTCGAGCGACTCGGCCCTCACTGAATCCTGAAAAAATAGCAGAAAAGATGGAACCATCCCTGGGGTAAGGCGTTTGGGGATGTGTGTAAAGTTTGCGAATGAGGTGGTCAGCATTTGTTGGTCACCTCTATTTTTTTGCCCGCCTGAGCCTCTCTCCAATCGATTTGACCAACACGCGATGCCCGCTCCAGACGGGATTCGACTCACCGTTTGAAGGCACGGGAGATCCGTCCGAGCAGCTCGTTGTCAAGCAAGGAGCCACTGGACTTTGGACATTCAGTTCCGTCTTCGTGTCCAGCTTCGACTCATAATTGATCTAATTTTTGTCCAAAGTCCAGCCCCACTCTCCCCCCAGGAGGAGAGGGAGGTCAGCCTTCAAAAGGAGAGCCGGGCACCAAGCTGCAACTGGCGAGGACCGCCAAACCGCGCAGTCGAGGGCGCAGTGAAGGGCTGGCCGGGCAGCGGGAAGCTGGTCGGAGGCGCCAACGTCGGCAGGGCGTTACCGGTGTTCCCGAAGACGCTGATCGCATCGACACCGAAGTTCTTGTTGGCTGCCCGGGTGAGGTTGAAGGCCTCGGCAGTGATGGCCAGCGCCATCCCTTCCCGCAGCCGGAACGACTTGAGCACCCGCAGATCGAGGTTGAAGAAGTTGGGCTGCCGGAACGAGTTACGTCCGACGACCCGTCCCCCGATGACGGCCCGGTCATTATCCGGATTGAAATCTCCCTGAATATCGTCGCCAGCGACCGCGGTGTAGGGAAACCCGGAGCGGGTAATGAGAATCGCGCTGACGGTGAAGCCCGCCCCCAGATCGACCAATCCGTTGACGTTGAAGTTGTGGCGCACATCCTGCTTCGAGGGACCCGCCTCCGCCTTGAGGTCGAAGGGGTTGAGGGTCGTCTCGCGCGAGAAGTTACGCTCGTTCGAATCGTCGTCCCGATTGTGTGAGTAAGTGTAGTTGGCCCCGAAGAGATACCGTCGAGCAAACCGGCGCTGGAGGTTGACGACCAGGGCATCATAGGTGGCATGCGCCGACGACTCGTTGACCGAGAAGATGCCGATCGCGGAGTTGGGGCGAGGATTGGTGAAGCGGGGGTAGCCGGTCGCGGCGTCGATGACGGGCGCGCCCAAATTCCGGTCGACGCGTCGCTGCAAGTTCCAGGCGGAGCTGTGCACATAGCCAAGCGAGAGCGTCACTCCGCCACCCAGCTGGTGGTCGAGATTGACGGCTGTCTGAAAGGTCCGGGGATTGCGAAAATCGGGCTGAAACCCGAAGGCCCTCGTCTGGACGCGATTCCCGATTCCCGCCGGCAGGACGGGAACGCCAGAGAGGACATTGGGATAGCGGATGACGGCACCGTTGCCGCGAAAGACGCAGTTGTCGGGAATTCCGGTGAGCGCTGTTCGGCAAGTGCCACTCCGCTCGTCAAAACTGAAGTCTCGGGTCAGCAGATTGTTGTTCGTGAAGACACGATGGAAAAGGGTCGCGGGTGTGCGTGAATTGAAGAGACCTGCCGAGAGGCGCAGAATCGTCCGGCCCTTGCCGTTGGCATCCCAGGCCAGTCCCAAACGTGGCTGCCACATCCTCAGATCGTTGGGGATGAACCCAGTCTGTGGGAGGGCCGGATTGGGACGGGGGGGCTGTGGATTCCACTGCCCTTCCCAGCGCAGCCCCGCTGTCAGCGTGAGGTTTCTGCCGAGCCCGACCCGATCCTGAAGGAAGAGGGCCATCTCGTGCTGGGCCCCAGTCGCCACGATCAGGCTCGGCTCGAGCACCACCGTCTGGGTCAGCCGCCGCGGGATGCCATTCAGGAAGTCGGCCAAGCTGTTGAAGCGCCATTGCCCCAGGAAATCGGACTGGCGCTGCGCTTTGAAATCGTTCCGATTGTAGTCAACCCCGACCCGCAAGCGATGCGCACCCGTATTGAGCGACAGATTGTCTGAGAACTGGTAGCGGAGCGTCTCGAAGCGGCGCGGACGGCTCCCCGAGTTGCCAAAGCGACCAAAGTTGTCGATCCGGATCTCCGGCCCTGTCGTGTTCGGATCTTCACGTCGGAAGTCACTCGCGACCTGCCCACGCAACTCGTTGACGATCGTCGGACTGAGGACCGAGATCAGGCTGCCCTTGATTCCGTTGCTGACGGCGCTGGCGGTGTAGTTGGTCGCCGCGAAGTTGTCGGTGAGGGTGGTACCATCGGCAATGGCCCCGAACTTCTCCCCCCGGAAGCGCGAGTAGGTGTACTGAACATTGAGCGTGTGGTTGGCAGAGAGGATGTAGTCGGT
>JBMOHS010000254.1:0-4528 GCA_049317725.1 Blastocatellia bacterium | reverse complement strand
CGTTGCCCTGGGCTGGTATGCGGTGTCCCTTCGGGACACGGGGAATGTTCAAAGTGCAACGAGAGACGAAACTCTCGCTTCGTGCCTGGATTTGATTCGTATTCGACGAGACGGAGTGGTAGTTCACTCTGAGTTGCTGCCAAGTAATACAAAGTAATACAAAAATTACTGAAAAAAAATCGATGATCAAGACCGCAACGATCTCATTTTTTGTCCAAAGTCCAGAGGGCAGTTGATTGCCCTCTCACGGGTAGGAAAGTATGAAGCGTTCGACACTCATCCTGCTTGCGATCGCCCTTGGATTGGGCCTCCTCGTCTATCAGTTCGAGTACAAACCGGGGAAACCCCGGGATGAGGAGCCCTCGCCCCTGACCTCAGCCTGGGAACTCAAGGCAGAGGATCTGGCAACGATCACCCTGCAGCGGCAAGGTCAGCCGACGCTGACCCTCTCCCGACAGGAGAGCGGTTGGCAAATCACGCAGCCCATCGTTACCGCCACCAGTAGCTTCGCGGTCGATCCGCTCGTCAGTACGATCACCGACCTCAAGGTGGAACGGGAGTTGGACTCGACCCCCGAGCAGAACGAGGCCTATGGCCTCTCGACCCCCGCAGTCATCGCCGAGATCAAATTACGGAGCGGCCAGACCCGTAAACTCGAACTTGGCAGCAAGGATGTGTTGCAGAGCTCGGTCTATGCCCGCCTCGATGGGGCCCCGCGCGTCAAACTGCTCGCCTCGGCAGTCCTCACCAATCTCGAGAAGTCGCTCAACGACCTTCGGGACCGGAAGCTGCTCGCCGACAGCTCCGCCGATTTCGCTTCGATCGAGCTGGCCTTCCCCGGGGGAGGTGCTTCGCTGCAGCGACAAGACGGGGGCTGGACCATCACCCAACCCTCGGCGATGGCTGCCGAGAGCAGCGAGGTCGACACACTCCTCTCCGAGATCACCTCGGCCGAAGGGCTCGAGGTCGTCAGTGAGAACGGTGAGGATGCTGCCCAGTATGGGCTGGCCCAACCCTCGATCCGCTTTCGTGGCCGCCTCAACGCTGGCGGAGAGCGGTTGATCGAGCTGGCCAAACGGGGACCAGAAGAGTTCTATGCCCGCGTCTCCGGCAAGCCCCTCATCTTCAAGGTCGCGACGACGCTCCACGAGAAGCTGACCACCCCCGTCAACAAGCTCCAGAGTCGACTGCTCTTTCCGGAGAGCAAGGAGAACCTCGCCACCGTCCAGATCCGCAGCAGCAAGGGGACCATTCTTCTCCGCCGCAATGACGATGGCAAGTGGCGAATCGTTGCGCCAACCGAGAGCAAGGACCAAGAGGTCTCCACCTTCCGCACGGTTGACCCCTTCGAGACGAAGGCAACGGAGTTGATCGATCGCCCCGAACCCGCTGTCGTCCAAGCGCTCGCCAAACCGAGTGTCGAGGCACGCCTGACTACCCGAAAAGGCAGTACCTACGTCCTCCGCTTTGCCACGGTCGGGGAGAATGCCTATGGCCAGGTCCAGGGCCGCCCGCAAGTCTACAAAATGCCGACATCTCACGTCGACACCCTGACGTTTGAAATCAAGGACGTCCTTAGTGGCTCCTGAACGGGGGAACTGAAAGGGGACGGAACGTGATCACTTGGCTGCTGGTCTGCTCGCTGGGCTTCTTCTACTGGTCTATCGCGCCCCAGTCTTCTTCCTCCCCCCATCCCGTCGATCGAATGACGGGAACGTGGAGCCTTAATCGCCCCCTCAGCGAGGGATTGACCGGGGGACTCAACGGGGCCGAGGTCCAACTGGTCGTTGAGCGGCAAGGGATGGAACTGACCGTCGAGCAGGTCGTACGCATCCGCGGACGCCGAGTCCCAGCCGAGCCACTCCGTTACCGCCTCGATGGCCGAGAATCGACCGCCGAGGTCGTCCGACCGCTCGCTGGCACGATGGAACTCGCGGCACGGTTGATCGAGAAAGGGCACGTCCTCGAGCTCAAATCGACCATCTCCGGCGACAACCAGGGGCAGCCGGTCACCTTGCTCACCCGGGAGACATGGGAATTGATCGAGCAGGGCGCTCAGCTCCAAGTCGTGCGCGTGCGCGAGTGGAACGGGCAGACCCAGCAATCGAAGCTCGTCTTCCAGCGACGATGAGCCCTCACCGCAGTGCTGCCTTGACGGGTGCCGGCGAGGCGGTCGAAACTTCGACTCCCCGTCGCTCTGTGACCCGCTCCTGCCGGACCGGCATCACCGAACGTCCAAGCATCTGCACAAATGGCCACTGCAGAACTGCGCGGATCACCCACAGATCATCCTGCCACCCGCTGCACTCCGTCAGAAAGCGTACGACACTCTCCGCCGGTGCGCGCTCGAAGAGCGTGGTGAAGAAGGCCGGGGCCAATCGAGGTGACCGCCCCAGCGCGTGCAGCAGGATCCGATCGAAGAGACGATACTTCCCTGCCCCGAAGACTGAGCGGTCCGTCGATGGCTCCCGGCCCCGCGCGACCGCCTCTGCCAATTGGCGACACTGGCGCTGAATCCGCAGAAAGGCATAGCCAGTGGAGGGCCGCGCCGCTCCACCCGCCAGACCAATCCGGTGGACCCGGGGAGGCCCCCCCGGAGAGGCCGAAAATCCCCCCATTGGAATCGCTCCGCCCTCCTCCTCGACCACCTCCCACTCCCCTGGACGCAGCCCCCAATGGAGGGCCAAATAGTCTGTCAGCTCCCGTCGGTGATGTGTCGGGGAGACAGAGACGGGAAAGAGATAGGTGTTCTCAATGAGGGCTTCCGTCTTGGAAAACGGCAGCAGATAGACGAAGTGGGGCCCGTTCTCTTGGGAGACTCGGTGATCCATCAGCGTAAGGGTTTCTGGGGAGAAGACCGGCCGGGTCGTCCGGATCCGCAGACCGAGAAAGTGCTGGAGCCAAGGCTGCGCGGCTCGCTCAAATCTGGAGGGCTGAACCGCCCCTCCACGTCCCGCTACCCCGATGCTGTCGAAGAGGCGCGATCCTTCCCACCTCCCCTCGCGAGTCTTGATGGCAACCCCACTTCGGGTCGGGCCTGCCCATTCGATCCGCTGTCCCAGGCAGAGCGTGACGTTGGGTGCCGCCTCGAGCCGCTCCAAGACTTGGCGATAGAAGACATCGCTTCGCAGATGGCAGTAGGGAAACCGTGCCGTCCCCCGGTCCGCCATTCGCCCCCGATCGTCGACAACGGCCCACTTGGTCCACTGCTTGTCAGCCAGCCCGTCGAAGGGGGTCGGCTCCACCTGCCAATAACTCCAGGTCCGATCGTTGCCATACCCTTGCCGCTGATCGAAGAGGCAGATCGGTGACGTTACTCCCGTATCGAGCAGGTGCCAGGCCAAGCTCAATCCCGCACAACCTGCCCCGAGGATCAGATAGGAATCGGCCGCCTTCCCACTGGGTCCCTTCCCAGCGCCTTGGGCGCAAGGCTGCGATGCCAGCTCTCTCTGTGTCATCAACCCCCTCCTCGCACAGCAGGCCAGACGCCATCCCTCCCCCAGACACGCTGGAACCAATCCAGCCGGGAGACGATCAGGACGTGCGGCACGGTAATCGCGCTGATAAACACGATCGCGGGCGCGACCAGCTGGCTCGGGGTGATCTCCCCCAGCAGGCTCACTCCCCACAGCAACAGGAACAGTGCTGCCGCGGCAAGGGTCATCGGCGCCGCCTCGCGATGGTAGGCCACCAGCGATGACAATGGGTTTCTCCCTCCCTCCAGCCTCTGGCGCAAACCCGGCATGATCTCGACCAGTCGGGCAATGTGTCGTGGAGAATGCCAGCAGAGAAAGTAGGTCCCAATCGAGAGGATCGGTGGAGCCAAACTGACCAGCCAGAGCAGCAGGACCGTCTCCCCCGCTTCCCTCAGCGCCTTCCCGACAGCACTGGCGAGTCCTGCCCGCCGCCTGTGGCGCCACGTCAGCCAGAGAGCGCCGCCCCATTGCCACAGCAGCAGCGCCACGACTCCGACTTGGATCCTCTCCCCTGCCGCCCCCAATCGCCACTCAAGGAGCGACTCCGCTCCGACCTCGCGCGTGATCATTCGAAACTCTTCAGGAAAGAGCAGCAGGGGCCAGAGAACCGGAATGGCCCCGCGCAGGAGCAGGTATCCCCCCCCGTAGAGCCGACTCGCCAATCCCGATTCGACCTCGCTCAGCAGGCCAAAGCGTCGACTCCAGTAGAGGTCTCCTTGCCCGAAATGATAGATCGAGAGGGCCAGAAAGAAGACCCATCCCAGCGCGGCGCTCGCCCACCAGAGGAGCAGCGTCGCCCCCATCCCGCTCAAGTAGCCTGCCAAGAAGAGGATCAGCGAGCGTCGGGGACGCTCCTGGACGACCAACGACCTCTCCCAGGGAAGACGATGATCGATCCCCCCGTGCGCCAAGCCAAAGCAGAGAAGGGCCATCGCCCACGGAATCCACTGCACCACCGGCACGGCGACCCAGCCCGGCAAGAGCCACGAGATCCCACCCACGGCCAGCAATCCGAATCGTGCCGCCCCATCGAGCCACCGCTGCAACTGCTC
>JBMOHS010000253.1:0-4536 GCA_049317725.1 Blastocatellia bacterium | reverse complement strand
CTGGTCAATGCCTCACTCGCCGGAGATCACCGCGCCAGCGATGGCCACCTCGGAGGACGCTTCCTCGCCCATCTCGACACTCTTCTCCAGAGCCCGGAGGCCCTATGACCCCCCTCAATCGCAACGACATTCGCCAACGTATCGAACGACTGCTCCTCGGCATTGCACCCGAGGTCGACCCGCGGGCCCTCGATCCAGGGGAGGAACTTCGCGCCCAGGTCGACCTCGATTCGATCGACTACCTCAATTTGATGATTGCCATTGCCGGCGAATTCGGAGTCGAGATCGCCGAGACAGAGTACGGGCAGCTGACCACCCTCGATCAACTGATCGAACGGATTGGTCGACCGTCTCCCAGTGTTCAACCGTAAAGACCCTCAGTCAAAGGCGGGACGATTCCCGCCGCGACGCGCCTGAAAGAGAGGAACCACCATGATCGTCCCACTGCAAATTACTGTTCGCAACATTCAACACTCCGAGGCCGTCGATGCTCAGATTCGCGAGGAGGTCGCCAAACTCGAGGAGCTCTTTGATCAACTGATCCATTGCCGGGTCGTCGTCGAGATGCCCCACCAGCACCACGCGCGCGGCAATCCCTTCCAGGTCCAGATCCGATTGGAGGTTCCCGGGACGGAGCTGATCGTCTCGCATCAGCCCAGCCTCCACAGCCAGAGCGTCGATCTTGAGGAGACACGACACCACAAGGATCTCGAACTGGAGGGGGCCCACAAGGACCTCTATGTGACGATTCACGACGCATTCCGCAAGGCACGCCGTCAACTGCAAGAGTATGCCCAGCGCCACCGACGGGACGTCAAACATCACGATGAACTGCCGATCGGCCGGGTCGCCCGGCTCTTCCCCGAGGCGGGCTATGGATTCCTCGAGACCTTCGATGGCCGGGAGATCTACTTCCACCGCAACAGCGTCCTCGAAGACCAGTTCGCCAGCCTCGAGGTCGGGGCCAGCGTCGAGTTTGTCGAGGTCGCCGGTGAGAAGGGTCCCCAGGCGAGCACCGTTCGCGCTGGCCGCTGACTGGCGTTGAGGATGACCCACCGGCGGGTTTTTGAGCCGGCCTTCCGTGGGGCATCTTCTTCACCGGCAGTGGGGCAATCAGAATCGGTAACTGTAGCGCATGCCGAAGCTTCTGCCCGGGGCATCGAGCCCCCAACTGATGCCGCGATAGTTCTTGTCGTTGAGGTTATCGAGGGTGAAGAGCAGTTGCTGGCGCTCGCCGAGGAGCAGTCCAATACGGAGACCGCCGGTCAGGTAGCCTGGGAGGTAGTCAAAGAGCGGAGCGCTCATCGCACTGCCAAGGAGGCGATTCTGGATCTGCGCGAGGGTCTCGCCTGTCGCGATCAAGATGTCATCGCTGGTACCAAGGCGGCCGTCTGGTCCGGCACCGACCAGGCCTCGCGCGGTTGCACCACGACGAAAGAAGTTCTGGATGCTGGCACGCGAGCGCGTCGCTCCAGTGCGCCGGTCTTCGAGGTCGAGCGTCGAGAGCCTTGTCTGACGGCGTGCCCCGTGGAGGTACGGCTCGATCCACACCCGTCCGCTCCCGATCGTGTAGCGCAGACGGAGGTTGCCCTGGGGCGCGGGGGTTCCCCCCTCGATCGTTGGCGGCAGTCCCGTCTGGCGGCTCGCCGCACGCAGCCAAGTGTAGTTCTGGCCGAGCGTCCAGCCGCGTGAGATGCTCAGGTCGAACTTCTGCTCAATGCCAACGACGCGCGAATCGCCGTAATTGGCACGAATCAGCACTGGATTGGTCGAGGCCGGGACAAAGACGGCTCCGCTGGCGCTCTGTGAGGTCACTTTCTGGTCACCAATCGTCAAACCGACAGCGCCGGGTGGCAAGATCAGCGTCTGGAGGGTGATATTGCCGCGAATCTCATTGACGAAACCGTTAAGGTCGAAGTCGATCCGCTGCCGATGGAGGTGAAAACCTGCTTCATAGCTCCAACTGGTCTCCGGTTTGAGCTGAGCAATGGGGATCCCGGTCGAGACGGCGCTGCTCCCACCGGTGCTGCCGATCGTCGCCCCCCGGTCGGCAAGGTCGGCGGCATTTGCCTCGAATCCATTTCCCGTCAGTCCGATGGTTCCGAGGTCGGTGATACTCGGCGCACGGAACCCCCGGCTGACCTGGGCTGACAGATAGAGGTCTTCGCTGATCGTCAACACCGCTCCGAACCGTGGTGTCACCGCCGTCGCCGTCAGCCGGTCATCTGGCCAGAGACGCTGCCCGCCAACGAGGGGACTGTTGACGGCCAGCGATTCATAGGACGTGCGCCCAAGCCGCAGCGCCGCGACCAGTCGCAGCCGCTCCGGAAGCAGCGTGAGAACGTCCTGAACGTAGACCCCGAGGTTCTTGAACGCGGCTCCGTCTGGGACCCGCGGGCGGACGAGCGCAACAGCATTGGTCACCGGATCGAGCGTAAAGGACGGTGCCTTGACCCGATCACGATGATACTCCCCGCCGGTCACCAACGAGTTTCGACTCCACTGCTTTGAGGCCTGAAGCTGCAGCCCATGGACCACCGTTCGCTCCGGCTGACGTGTAATCAACCCCAGTGGGTTGCCATTTCCTCCCTGGTTGACCCGCTCCTCCCGCTGCACGTTCCACGAATACGAAGCCGTTACCGCGTCGAACCATCCGGCGCGCAGCCGCTCGTAGCGGATGTAGAAGAAGTCGAGCATGAAGTTGCGCAGATCAGCGATCAGATTGCCATCTCCGCCGATCGTCTGATCAAACCGCTTGCCACCGTCGATTTGACCTCGCTGATAGTGGAATGAGAGGAAATTGAGGTCGGTCAGTCGAAGGTTCAGTTTGGCCATTCCCCCGTAGCGAGTGAAGGCGGTATCGGTCGAGCGAGGTCCGAGCACCGTGTCAGAGCGAAGGCCGAGAAAACGTGTCACCGCGGAGTGGGACTCGAAGCCGCCTCCTGTTCGTAGCGTGTTGCTGCGGTGAGAGGCCAAGTTGATCAGCCCTGCGACCCGGTCATTTCCGACCGTCACCAGCGTCTGACCACCAAAGCTGTGGTCGGCGCTGTTGTAGTGCGTCCCGATCTGCCCGTGCACCTCCGCTCCACCAGCCGTGTAGAGTGGCACTCGCGTCATCAACTGCACGCTCCCGCCGAGGCTGTCGCTGCCGTACTGTGCGCTGTTGGGGCCGCGAATCACCTCGACAGAACGCAGATTGGTGACGTCATTGAGGTTGAAGAAGCTGTTGATGCCTCCGCGGGCCGTCGAGTTCGAGAAGCGGATGCCATCGACATAGCTGACGACCTTCGCCCCGGTCAGCCCGCGCACGAAGATCGCCCCGATGCTGGGACTGGTTCGCTGCAACTGCAAGCCTGGCTCGTCCTGTGCCACTTGCGCTGTCACCGCCATGGCCCGCTGCTCCAGCTTCCTCTCCTCGATGACGTTCACCTGCTGTGTCGTCTGATCGAGTGACTGGACCACTCCCACCTCCGCCGTCACCGTCACCTCGGCGACCAACGCCGCCGCTCCCAACTGAATCTCGATCGGCGAGGCAACTTCTGCTGTAACCCGGATCGGCACGCGCTTCGCCTCCAGCCCGCGTAACCCGCCAACCAGTAACTCATAGGTTCCTGGGGTGGCTCCACGCAATGAAAATTGCCCTCGCTCGTCCGTCTGCGTCGTCTCGAGCACCACCTGACGCGCGTTGAGCAGGCTCACCGGCACGCGTGCGACCATTGCCCCCGTTGCGTCCCGAACAGTCCCTCTCACTCCACCCTGTATTTGCCCGAGGGTTCTTGTCGTTGAAAATGTCAGGAGAATTGGCAGTACCCAGACCCATCGCGACTGATTCCAACTCCTCATCACGGATTCATCCCTTCAGATATTGACTATGGCGGACTCGTAAAACTGGCGAAGTATAGTCAAAAGGCAGGACCCATTCAACCAGATGAAATCCGTAGGTGGGCGGTCACGCGAGCCTTGATTTGGGTCGTAACAGATACTTTGCGAAGGTCACCTCGGGAATTGAAAAGTATGGGGGCAGAAACTACCCTGGGGTGGTGGTGACAGATCGATGCTCTGATCCAAGTGAGGAGATCGCCAGGAAGGCCCCTGGCGATCGTTGTCCGAAGGAGGAGAGTTGCACGACCCAGTCGGAGGCGAGAAGGTGGTGACGACGCGAGAGGTCCTCTTTCGGGCTCGGGGGCTGACCAAGATCTACCCGATGGGAGAGGTCGAGGTGTGGGCGCTGCGCGACGTCGACTTGGACCTCTACCAGGGGGAGTTTGTCGTCATTCTTGGCCCATCGGGTGGGGGGAAGTCGACGTTGCTCAACATTCTGGGGGGGCTCGACACGCCGACGCGGGGAGAAGTCCGTTTCCGGGATCATCTGTTGACGGGCGCGGGGGAGCGGGAGTTGACGCAGTTCCGGCGAGAGCACGTCGGATTCGTCTTCCAGTTCTACAACCTGATTCCCAGCCTGACGGCACTGGAGAATGTCGCCCTGGTGACCGAGATTGCGGGGAATCAGATGACGGCGCGGGAGGCCTTGGAGCG
>JBMOHS010000252.1:0-4555 GCA_049317725.1 Blastocatellia bacterium | reverse complement strand
AAGACGGCCGCCCCTTGTGGATCCTGGACAATTCCGCTCAAGCTTCCACTCGTCTGTGCGGTAGCGGGCGCAGACCAGATCCCCCACCCTACCAGCAGGGCGAGCAAGGCGAGCAGCCGCCTCTGTTGCCATTTGATCTTCATCAATTCTCTCCTCATTCCGTTGATGGTCTCTTCGTCCTGTGACCTCTGACCTCGACCCGTTACGAACCAACACACCCTACCCAGAGGATCTGGAAGCGGGCTGATGGAGACCAATCTCCCAGCAGAAGATTGCCTGGCAGGCGACCTTCCAAGGGGTAATGCCTCCTCTTCTCTGCCCGGCGATCGTGGGGACAGACCTCCCCCCAGCTCAACCGAACATCAGTCATTCAGATTGGAGCATGACTGCGGAATGAAGAACTCTATTGTCCCCGAGCCCAAGAGAACTTCTCAGAAGCACGGAGAAGGAAGCGAGATTATTGGGTACAGCTAGTTATGAGGATCTGATCTCCCGAAGGGAAGACCGATCTCGTCGTGACCATCACCGGCAAGAATGGCAACCTTGCCGAAAGAAAAATCACGACACGACCACCCTGAACATAAAAAAGACAGACGAAATAATCCAGGTGGATCGTTAGTTATATAAAAATGAATTTCAATAGCAGGGCGGAGTATTTCCAAGTCAAAAGGGCTTGTCAAGATCTTCTGTCGATTTCCGTCAGAAAATATTCTTCCCTTGCCGGAAGGGGCTGGGGCATGAGACAACCGGGGCCAGTGGAGTCGGGGGGCTTCCCTTTCGACGCGAAAGAAGGGAACACAGCGGCAAAAGGAGATCTCGATGAGAGAGAGTGGCAGAAGGGGGTGGAGCAGGGCGTGGTGGCTGCTCCCATTGGGAATCCTGGTACTTTCCGGGGCACGCACGCGAACGATCACGCTCGGGTCGCTGCGAGCACCAGCGGGAGACCGGGTGGCGATCAATCTTGCCGAGGGCCCGATCCTTCCCAACGGCCGAGTGCTGACGCCGCGGGGCCGGCACGTGCGGATCGCCGCGCATCCGTATGGCTTGACGCTGAGCCCAGATGGAAAGACCCTCGTCGCCTCCTGCAATGGGACGGAGCCGTTTGCCGTCTCGATCATTCGCGGGCTCGGAAGTGGAGAAGATCCGCAACTGGCGCAGCTCGCGGCCGACCGGCAGCGGTATCGCGGATCGAAAGTAGCCGATGACGATGACGACGAATTTCGCTCGGTCTTCATGGGGCTGGCGATTGCGCCGGACAACCGGACCCTCTACGCGGCGAGTGGAAATCAGGGATCGGTCTTCCTCTTCGATCTGATCGAGCAGCGCCGGACTGCGACGATCTCGGCCAATGAAGGCGGGATGACCGACAGCTTCCTGGGCGCCATGGCCCTGACGCGGGATGGCCGGCAGCTCTACGTGCTCGACCAGGCCAACTACCGGGTGGTGGTGATCGATCCGTTGGCGCAAAGGATCATCGGGAGTGCGCCGACGGGGCGTGCTCCGTTCTCGATCGCGCTCTCGCCAGAGGAGGACCGGCTCTACGTCACCAATGCGGGCGTCTTCCGCTATTCACTCGTCAAGGGCTACGACCCAGCCAATCCAAAAGAGACGGGGTTGACCTTCCCGCCCTTCGGATTCCCCTCGCGTGAGGCGGTCGAGGGCGTGACGGTCGAGGGGAAGCGGGTCCCGGGACTGGGAGAGGCGACGCATCCGGAAGCGGCCTCTGTCTGGAGCTACCGCCTTGAGAAGGGGAGCGCGCCGACCCTCGTGGCACGCACCCGCACTGGACGGACAATTGGGGAGACGGTCGGAGGGACACGGATCGTCGGGGCGGGCAGTCCGAGCGGCGTCGTCGCCGGCCGGCGCCACGTCTTTGTCAGTAACGCCAACAACGATACGGTGACGGTGCTGGACGCGCGGACCGAGCGCGTCGTCGCCAACATCGAGTTGAACCTCTACGAGGAGGTCCTGCGGCGGCTGCGTCGCGAAGGGCGGAGAGTGAGTCAGGCTCAGCAGCGCATCCTCACACGGCTGCGCGGTCAGATTCCCTTTGGGATGGCGCTGAGCCCGGATGAGACGCGGCTCTATGTTGCCGAGGCCGGTATCAACGCGGTTGCGGTCGTTGAGACCCGGAGTTGGAAGGTGCTTGGCCACCTGCCGACCGCGTGGTTCCCGTCGCAGCTCGCCGTCAGCGCGGATGGACGAACCCTCTACGTGGCAAGTGCGAAAGGCTTCGGCTCCGGCCCAAATGGGGGCCCCCGCTTCACACGTGGACCGGAAGGAACCTTTGTCGGAGCCCTGCAGAAAGGGGTCGTCTCCCTGGTGCCAATCCCGGAGGATCGGGCATTGATGGCGGAGACGGCGCAGGTGATCCGCAACAACGGCTTCGACTTTCCGGCGGTGGCACCGATCGACGCACGGGTCGTGCCAGCCGATTTCGGCGTCGGCAGTCAGCAGATCAAGTATGTCGTCATGATCACCAAGGAGAACCGAACCTACGACCAGCTCTTTGGTGACCTGAGTACGGACGCCACCGGACGTCGCCTGCGGGGGGAGCCGAGCCTGGCCAACTATGGCACACGTGCCACCGTCTACGACGCGAAGAACCAAGTCGTCGCACGCGAGGTCAACGTCATTCCGAACCATCTTGCGCTGACCCAGCGATTCAGCTTCAGCGACAACTTCTACCTCGACTCGGACGTCTCGGCGGATGGACACCGCTGGCTGGTCGGGGTCTATCCCAACGCCTGGGTCGAGACGAGCCTCGCTGCGGCCTACGGAGGGCATCGCGATTTTCGCCCGACAGAGAAGGCCCCGGGCCGGCTGACCTTCACTGGATCCTCCTCCTCCGTCCACCCCGAGGACTACCTCGAAGCCGGCTCTGTCTGGGAGCACCTCCATCGGGCGGGGCTCGCCTTCCGCAACTATGGGGAGGGCTTCGAGCTGGGGGGGATCGAGGCCGAAGCAGGATTTGAGCCGACCGGGGCGCGGTTGCCGGTCAACTATCCGATGCCGGCCGCCCTCTTCGAGAATACCGCGCGGAACTATCCGACCTACAACATGAACATCTCGGATCAGTACCGCTGGCAGCAGTTCCGGGAGGATTTCGAGGAGCAGTTCATCAAGCCAGGGCGGCCGATGCCCCGCTTCACCTACCTCTATCTGCCGAACGACCACACCGCGGGGGAGCGCCCTGAGGACGGCTATCCCTACCGGGCCTCCTTCGTTGCCGACAACGACTTGGCACTCGGGCGGATCGTCGAGTATCTCTCGCGGACACCCTACTGGAAGGAGATGGCGATCTTTGTCACGGAGGACGACGCCCAGGATGGACGCGACAGCATCGACGCCCACCGGAGCATCCTCATGGTGATCAGCCCCTACGCCCGTCGCGGCTATGCCTCACCCACTCACACCAGCATCGCCAGCATCTTCAAGACGGTCTATCTGCTCTTGGGGTGGGAGCCGCTCAATCAATTTGACGCCGCGGCGACAGACCTGCGCGACCTCTTCACCCCCGAGGCAGATCTGACCCCGTACAAGGCCCTGCCCGTCGATGCACGGATATTCGATCCGGCCAAGGTGCGGATGATCAGCCGCACTGGGAAGGCGGAAGCACTCGATGCGCCAGCCGACTTCGAGCGAAGCCATCGCCGCATGGCCTCGCAGGAGGAGTGAGTGGCCTCTTCGCAAAATCCGAAACTTTTCCTTTACCCAAGCTGGTCGGATAACAGCAGTGATTGGAGGAACCACAGATGGACACCGATAAACACGGATTCATTTACAGAGAGGAGTCCCATCAGATCATCGGGTGTGGGATGGAGGTCTTGAACGCGCTGGGGCACGGGTTGCTTGAAAAACCTTATGAGAACGCGCTGTGTGTTGAATTCAATTTGCGGGATATTCCCTTCACCCAGCAGCGTCGGTTTGATGTTATGTACAAGACTGTCAGAGTTGGT
Organism: Blastocatellia bacterium; assembly: GCA_049317725.1. GTDB lineage: Bacteria > Acidobacteriota > Blastocatellia > RBC074 > RBC074 > CAIOZW01. Next base: position 596 of record JBMOHS010000252.1, on the reverse strand, counting down.
GAGTATATTCCAGACTTGATCGTATTTGACAATATCGTAGTAGAAATAAAGACGATTGATCGAATCACCGATCACGAAAAAGGACAAATTCTCAATTATCTAAAGATTGCCAAACTTCGTTTAGGACTTATTCTTAACTTCAAGTTCGCCAGGCTGCAATGGGAACGACTGGTGCTATGACTGATATCGATCTTTAATTCTTACACCCCCTTGCATTTAATTTTGATTTTCAAATTCCCCAGGAGAATGATTAGTCTCATGAATTCTATCTGTATTTATCTCTGTTTATCTGTGTCCATCTGTGTCCATCTGTGGTTCAGACACACTGTGGTTCAGACACACTTCAAAAGTCCTTGACCGAATGACGAATCAGAGTCTGGATCGTACTTGGCGAGGACCACGTGTAGCGAACGATCGGGGCCTCACCTCCGCCGTAGAGTGGGGCGAGGATCCGCTCGGCATATTTGGCGAGGATGTCGCATTCAAAGTTGACCTCATCTCCAGCCGCTAAGGCTCCGAGATTTGTGGCCTTTCGCGTGTGGGGGATGATCCAGATCGTGAAGGTATCCGATCCGAGTTCCGCAACCGTGAGGCTC
>JBMOHS010000251.1:0-4564 GCA_049317725.1 Blastocatellia bacterium | reverse complement strand
CGGGGTCTCCAACACGTCGCCGACTTATACGGTGGCTTCTTCGCCGGTCAGTTTTTCAGTGATCGCACCGAATCCCGTGCCTGAGTTGACCAGTCTGAGCCCAATCTCAGTTCGTCAAGGCAGCGCCGGGTTCACCTTAACTTTGAATGGGACGGGCTTCATCAACGCCTCGGTGGTTCGCTGGGGAGGTGCGGCACGCCCGACGACCTTTGTCAGCAGCACCCAGTTGACGGCGGCGATCCCTGCTTCAGATCTCGCTCTTGCCGCAGTCGTGGCGGTGACGGTCTTCAACCCGGAGCCAGTGGGGGGAATTTCCAACCCGCTAAGCTTCCTCATCGAGCCGATCACACCTGTCTTGACGGCTCTCAATCGGACTCGGCTCGGAGTTGGCGGTGGGGCCACCACGGTGACGATCACCGGGACTGGCTTCGATAATGCAACCGTGGCGCGGGTCAATAACACTGACCGGGCAACCACTTATGTCAGTCCTACACAACTGAGTGTGACCGTCCTTGATTCGGATCTGGCGCAGAAAGGAACCCTGACCATCACCGTGGTCAACCAAGGAGCTGCATCCAACGGGTTGACGATTCAGGTGATCGATCGGGTGACGTCCGTCCTCGCGACTTCCTATGCGCGAGGGGCAGTGGCGCCAGGCTCGATCCTTTCGGCCTTTGCGCCGAGGTTGGCGACGGCGGTGGAGATCAACACGGTTCTCCCTCTGCCGCGCGTTCTGATCGGGACACGCATTGAAGTGGAGGACAGTCAGGGAGCGAAGCGTGACCAGGAGTTCTTCTTCGTCGCGCCTGGGCAGGCCAACTTCCATTTGGATGAGCGCACGGCCATCGGCCCAGCCTTTGTGACGGTCTTTATTGGCCAAGAGGTTGCCGCCGTGGGCGATCTCCAAGTCGAGCGGATCTCGCCAGGGCTCTTCACTCAGAATGCGTCTGGGGAGGGGGTGCCGGCGGGCTATGCCCTGCGGTTCCGGGATGGGGCCCTGACGCAGGTTGCCATCTTGACATACAATGCGACGACGTTCCGTTGGCTTCCGATCGAGATCGATATGGGCCCGGAGGGTGACCTGATCATTCTGGTCCTCTTTGGTTCCGGTTTTCGAGGAGCGCAAGGAGCGGTCAACGCCAAACTGGTCAAGGGATCGACGGAGTATCCGCTCCAGGTTGGGTATGCCAATGTCGCCCCAGGATTCATCGGGCTCGATCAGATGAACTTGGTGGTGCCTCGATCTGCGATCGGTGCTGGTGAGGTCCAGCTGGTCATTGATGTGGAGGGCAAAGTCCTGAATGCGGGGAACGCCATGGTCCTCCGCATCAAGTAGAAATTTATTTAACACAAGAATTCTCTGACCCCCGGGGAAACCACCATTCAGAGTGGTCTCCCCGGGCTTTGTTTTTAAGGGGATTCCAGCACAGTTGGAAAAGGGAGGGGACAGGATGAGAAGACTTCACTGGAGGATTCTGGCAGGCGGGCTGCTTCTGACCGGACTATTCTTGATCTCTGTTTGGCCGCAGCGAACGACGGGGCGTACCCAAGATAATCGCGCCGGTGGGAGCGTGGACGGGTCGGCCGCCAGGTTTGGTACGAGTTGGCAGAATCCATCGTTGGACTCCCCGGAGCCAATGAGGATTGCCCAAACCTGTCTTCTCAATTGTCAGGTGACCGTACCGACAGCTGTGCCTCCTCAAGCGGAGGTCCTCTTTCAATCGATGGTTGGGGCAACCGGATGTCTTGGAACACCGACGTTTCGCTGGAGCTTCGGGGACGGGAGTCCGGACAAAACGGAGCAGAATCCTCGCCACAGCTATGCCTCGCCGGGAAGGTATGAATGGAAGTTGACGACCCGTGTCGAAGGTGGCTCCCGGACGATCGAGACGATCGTTGGAGGGTTGGGGGAGGGAACGAATGCCCGGCAGGCAACCCTCCAGGAGGTGCCACAGTTGGCACGCGATCCGCTTGGACGTGGCGTCTATCTGATCGATGCCTCGACGGAGTTTTCGATACTGCGCTTTATGAATACGACGGGCACTCCCGTAACCTTGGCCGGGGTGACGATCGAGCCCGGCTTGGTCCGGGTGTTGGCGGGGGGAGGGCAGAGCGTCTCGGACAATGTCGATGCCAGACAATCGGATCTCGCCTCCATCAGTGGGCTGGCGATCAGCCCGGGGGGAGATCTGGTCTATTTGATCAATGCGCTCGATGGATTGCTCCGGGTGATCAATGTGTCGGCGGCCCCGGTGAATGTTCTGGGCAATGCTTTGTCGGCCGGACAGATCCGGACCCTCGTGAGTGGGCTGCGGCAGGGGAGCAATGCGTTGGCAGTCCATCCAACAAGCGGATTGGTCCATTATGCGGACGCATCTCCGGGAATCAACCGGGTCTTTCGGGTTGAGTCGAATGGCACAACCGTTCCGGTGGTAGGGAACGGACAGGCGACGCAAGTGGCTGAGGGATTCGTCCCGGGGATGGCGACATCGCTCCCGTTGCTCTTGCCAAGGGCGCTTCGTTTCGATCCTGCGGGGAACCTCTTTGTCGCAGACACTGGGCATGGCCGTGTGATTCGCGTTGATCCCTCAGGGAGTGCCACGTTGGTCCATCAATTTCCTGTCGGCCCCCAGATCATCAACGCCTATCCCTCTGGATTGGCCCTCCAGGGGGGGAGCGTCTACTCAGCCAATGGAAACCAGCAGACGGTGACCCGCCTCGCCCCCTCGGCTGGAGCGACCGTCATCGCAGGTCAACCCGGGGCCGCGTGTGACTATACTGGATCGAACTGCGGGGATGGCCGAGCCATGGGCCAATCGGCACTCTACCTTTTTAACTCCGCTTCGACAATTCCTCTGGCGAGTCTGGATGCGGATGCTTCAGGTATCTACCTCGCGGATCAAGGCCCGGCTCGTCGAGCCCGGATTCGTTATCTGAACCTCAGCGGGACATCGGTGACGTTGGCGGGGGTGACCATTCCGGCAGGGGCAATCGAGACCATTGCGGGTAACGGCTTGGTCTTTCCTTTTGACGGCGGACCGGCCAAGAGCGCAGCCTTGTCGACACCGGTTGGGGTTGCCGCCGATCCGGAGGGGAATCTTTGGATTGCAGATACGTTGCAGTCCTTGCTCCGCTTTGTCAACCGGGGAAGTGGGCCCAAGACGATCTTTCCAGGAACGAGTTCCGAGCAGGTCGTTCCAGCGGGAGTGATTGTGACCGTCAATCCATTGCAGACAGGAGGGCAGGTCAATGGTCCAATTGTGCAGGCGGGCTTTGTCGAGCCGCAGGGGCTCTTTTCGACCAGTCAGGGGCTCTATCTGGTCGATTCGCGTGGCGGAGTGGCGGTCCCCCCAGGATCCCTCAGTGCTCGGCGAACCAGTACCCTTCGGTTTCTCAACACAGGGAGCACGAGCGTAACATTTTATCCCGATTCAGCTTCTCCGATTGTGGTGCCCCCGGGGCAGATCTTCCGCATTGCGGGCGGGGGAGATGGGGGCAAGGGCGATGGTGGGTTTGCGCTCGGCGCAGTGCTGATTGGAGCCTCCGATGTGGTGGTGGCTCCGAATGGAACGATCTATGTGACAGATGTTGGGCAGGGGGGAGTGCGACGGATTCACCCAGGGACAGGCGTCATCAGCAGTCTGGCTCTTCCCGTTGCCCAGTATACCGGGCTTGGTCTCGACACAGGAGGGCGTCTCTACATTGCCAACTATGAGGGGAGCAATGTGTTGCGCGAGACTGCGGTGGAGAGTGGCACGTTTGCGCCTCTGGTGGGAGGATTGATCCGGCCACGGGATGTGGCTGTTGGATCGGATGGGACCGCATATGTCACGGTCTCCCCGGCGACGCGAACGTCGGGAAACCACCAGGTGGTGGCGGTCAGTTCTGCTGGGGTGGTGACCAGGTTGGCCGGGGAGCTCCCCGGTTTTCGTGGGGATGGAGGAGAGGCCACTACCGCACAGATTCGGATTGGTCCCTCCGATCTGGTCGTGGGTACGGGGACATCGAATCAGTTGCCCAAGACTGTCAATGTGACCCTGGGGGTGGCCGGCGAGCTGCTCTTTACCGACAGCAATAATCAACGCATTCGGCAGTTACTTCCAACCACATTGGTTTGCGAGCGAACCGGATCGATCGAGGTAACGGCGCAGAATCCCGCGCCTGTCGTCAGCAGCATTTCCCCATTGACGGCGGTGCAGAATAGTGGAGCGCTGACCTTGACGGTCAGCGGAACCAATTTCGTGTCGGGAGCGGTGGTGAGGTGGAACGGGCAGGACCGGGTGACGACGTACCAGGGACCGACCGAGTTGCGGGCACAGATTCTGGCGACAGATCTGGCGACAGTGGGAGTCGTGCCGGTGACGGTCTTCCACCCAGCGCCGGGAGGAGGAACCTCGGCGGCGCTCAACTTCACGGTGTCGGGAGTGAATCCAGTGCCAACGGTGAGCGCGATCACCCCGGCAACGGCGGCGCAGAACAGTGGGGCGCTGACCTTGACGGTCAGCGGAGCCAATTTCGTGTCGGGAGCGGTGGTGAGGTGGAACGGGCAGGACCGGGTGACGAC
>JBMOHS010000250.1:0-4604 GCA_049317725.1 Blastocatellia bacterium | reverse complement strand
CTTCGCGTGAGAAAAAACAACTGGGCCCACGCTGGGGGGAAGAGGCTCACACGGAGGTACGGAGAACACCAAGAAGAAGATTGGGAATTGAACGGCGTCAACAAGCGACCAACGCCTGAACGGAAGACATCCTTGCACCACAGTGAAATCACCGAAAAGAAGGTAGACCCCCTTGAAGTTCATTAACGCCGTGAGTATTTACGTGGAGACAGGGTGGTGCGAGAAACCGGCCCCAACCATACATCAGTTCAGCGATCCACTTTTTTGGGGGGGGGCACATCGAGCCACGGAGTCACAAAGGGGGGGAGAGGGGCGCCGCAACGGTTGTCGATTCTCGCTTTCGTTGCCCGATGGCCCAATGGAATGAACGGTCGACGATCCTCTTTCCGGTGACGTTCTCGTGCCTCTCCGTCGCGCTGTGGTTCCGGGAGTAAATCTCTCCCGCAGCGAACAGAAGATCAGCTCAATTATCGATCAGGAGGTTCTCCATGGAGCAGCAACACGCGGCCGCGATCATCAACCCGGCAAAACCCTTCCGGTTTCCGCAGCCGCCGAGTTTTGCGAACCCGGCCGAGGCACGACAGTACCACCGGCAGCGGCTGGCGGCGGCCTTTCGCCTCTTCGCGCGCTTTGGCTTCGACGAGGGGGTTGCGGGCCACATCACTGCGCGCGACCCGGAGCGCCCGGACCATTTCTGGGTCAACCCCTTCGGGATGGACTTCAGCCAGATCCGGGCGTCCGATCTGCTGCTGGTCAATCACGCCGGAGAGGTGGTGGAAGGGGAGGCCCCCGTCAATCGCGCCGCCTTTGCGATTCACGCCGCGGTCCACGCCGCCCGTCCCGATGTCGTTGCCGCTGCCCACGCCCACTCGATGTACGGCAAGGCGTGGTCCTCCCTCGGCCGCCTCCTCTCGCCGATCACCCAGGACGCCTGCGCTTTTTATGAAGATCACGGACTCTTCGATGACTTTACCGGGGTGGTCTATGACCCGGCGGAGGGAGAACGGATTGCGGCCGCGCTCGGGACCGGCAAGGCCGTCATCCTTCGCAATCACGGCCTGCTGACCGTCGGCCGGTCGGTCGACGAAGCAGCGTGGTGGTTCATCACGATGGACCGCAGCTGCCACGCCCAACTGCTCGCCGAGGCCGCCGGCGAGCCCCGCCTGATCGACCGCGACCAGGCGCAACTGACCTGCCAACAGGTCGGCTCGATGCTCGCCGGCTGGTTCCAGTTCCAGCCGCTCTACCAGCGCATCGTGCGCGAGGAGCCAGACCTGCTCTCCTGAGGCGTCTCTCCCTTGCGTCCAGGCGGGGAGTTGTTTAGGATATGCCCCGTCTGGACAGGGTGTGACGGGGGATCTCCCGTGCGCAAGCAGTTCGAGGCAGACACGATCCATGACGACCGGTTCCATCCAGATCGAGATCGAGGCACGCAATGAATTCTGGCGCAATGCCGTCTTCGTTGAGTGGGCGCACCAGTACCCCGAGCGGGTCCTGCAAGAGCTTCCCGATGGGCGTTATCTCGCGGCGGCGGATTGGTTGCCAGACCTGACCCGTGTGGCGGCGTCCTGCTTCTCGGTGGTCCGGCAGTCACCGGCGGACCCCAGTCGTCGACAGATCTTTCGCTCCCTCTTCTCCTCGCGCTTCTCTTGACATAGACGCACTTGGTCCCGACCGCAATGACTCGGGGGAGGCGATCGTGCACCGGAACACGTCGTTTCGATCCACTTCCCCCTGATCCGCCGACTAGTTGGCTTGCGAGCCAACCCAACCTGAAAGAATGGTGAGGAGATCGTACAGACATGAATCAGATTAAGACGGGGTGTAAACTCATTATCGCCATTGCGTTCCTGGCCGCGCTGTTCGGCTCCTCCCTGACGACCGAGGCCTATCCGCCATTCCTCCGTCAGGCCGCCAAGTTTGGTGCCAAGAACTGCCTCTTCTGCCACAAGGAGCCTAGCGGTGGTGAGGGCTGGAACCAGCGAGGGGATTGGCTGATCGCCGAGAAGGACCGCCGCAAGGCCGACTCCATTGACGTCAGCTGGTTGGAGGAGTACAAGGAGAGCGCCGAGGGGGAGGCTGAGAAGAAGCCCGAGCCGCCTCCTGGCTTCTAAGCTGACTGCCAGTCGGCGCTTCGACCGATCCAGACGGACCGGGCCCGGCCCAAGCCCTTTGTTCTTCGGCCAGGGCGTGCCCGGTCGGTCGACTGGTCTGAGCGGTTCGCGGCAATTGCCAGAGATCCGAGAGGTCTTGAGAGAGAAGAGAGGTGAACGATGGATGAGCAGAACGTCGAGAGCAGAACTGAGGAGTCGACAGGGGGCGTGACAGAAGACCGTGAGGGGGCGGCTGGTGTGACGCGCCGTGGGGCCCTCAAGGGGCTGGCCGTCGGACTTGGCGCGGCTGGGTCGCTGCCGATCCTCTCCTTCCGCGGGCAGGCGCAGGGGCATCAGCATGGAGGGCATGGCGCAGCAACCGCCAAAGCCGAGAAGGCACCCGCCGGGCCGAAGTTCTTCGACGCGGCGCAGCTCGCCCTGGTCGCGACCCTCTCCGAACTGATCATCCCGACCGACGATCACTCCCCGGGAGCGATCGCTGCCGAGGTCCCTGCCTTCATCGACCTCATGGTCAGCGAATCTCCGGCCGAGACGAAGAGCCTCTGGACCGACGGCTTGGCCGCGGTCAACGCGTTGAGTCAGAAACAGCACGCCGTCCCCTTTGGCCAAGCGACCGCCCCACAGCAGGTCGCCCTCCTCACCGAGATCAGCCGCAATGAGATGAAGCCGGTGACTCTTGAAGAGCGCTTCTTCAAGGCCCTCAAGAATCTGACGATCGATGGGTACTACACCTCCAAGATTGGGATCCACCAGGAGCTCAAGTACAAGGGAAATACCTATCTCAAGGAGTTCAAGGGCTGTACCCATCCCGAGCATCAGCAGTAGCCACCGCTGAAGGGGTGAGGGGTGAGAGATGAGGGGTGATGGATGCGGGGTTGACATCTCACTCCAGGGTTGGCGGGGATTGGCCGACCGGGGACCACATCTCTTCTGGCCTGGGCTTTCGATGGGAGGCCCGGGCCAGTTCTATTCTGGAGCCGGGGTGGCCGGCTCACCAATCTGGAGGCGAGATGGCGTTTGAGACAGTTCTCAATTTGGTGGGCATCGGACTGGTTCTGCTCGGAGGAGCTTCTGGAGTGGCCCTCTTTCTGCAGGCGATTGCCCGCAACCAGAATCAGGTGCAAGGCCCCGGGATGACAACCCTCTGGGGGCTCTTTCTGATCGGACTGATCACCGGGTTGATGCTGATTGCGGCCTCGGCCAATCGCTGAGCGGGGCAGGGGAGTGGCGACGCGGGCACGGCGCAGATTTGGCTTCCGGCTGGGCCTGAGATCAAGAGAGGCAAGGGGTGGGAAATCACGATGAAGATGAACCGGAGGGAATTCATGATCACAGGAGTCGTTTCGGGAATGGCGATCGGCAGCTCGGAGGGCGGAGGCGCGACTCCTCCCGTGGCACCGGCACGGCAGTTCAAGCTGAAGTATGCGCCCCATTTCGGGATGTTCAAGGCGCACGCCGGAGATGATCTGGTCGATCAGTTGACCTTCATGCACGATCAGGGGTTTACGGCCCTCGAGGACAACGATCTGCCCAACCGTCCGGTGGCTGTGCAAGAGAAGATTGGCCAAGCACTGGCCAAGCTGAAGATGGAGATGGGGGTCTTTGTCGCAACCAAGGACTTTCAGAACCCGACCTTCGCGCTCAATCGTCCTGAGATTCGCGAGAAGATCCTTGCCGATATGCGTCAAGCGGTCGAGGTGGCCAAGCGGGTCAACGCCAAGTGGTGTACCGTCGTCCCTGGATGCCACGATGAGCGGCTCGACTGGGACTACCAGACGGCCAATGTCATCGACAACTTCCGGCGCTGCGCGGAGATCTGCGAGAAGGCGGGGCTGGTCATGGTCATGGAGCCGCTCAACACGCGGCGTGACCACCCGAAGCTCTTCCTGACGCACATTGCCCAGGCGTATATGATTTGCCGCGGCGTCAACAGCCCATCGGTCAAGATTCTCTACGATATGTACCACCAGCAGATCACCGAGGGGAACATCATTCCCAACATCGATCAGGCGTGGACTGAGGTCGCCTATTTTCAGGTCGGGGACCATCCAGGCCGCAAGGAGCCGACGACCGGCGAGATGAACTATCGCAACATCTTCCGCCATATTCACGCCAAGGGCTTCACCGGAATCATGGGGATGGAGCACGGCAACGCCCGGCCCGGTCGTGAGGGAGAGCAAGCGGTGATCGACGCCTATGTCGCCAGCGACACATTCTGATTCGGCCAATCCTGGCAAACTCTGCCGGCACGGCTCCAGGTAGCTGATGCAGAGCGAGATCATACACTCAAGACGAGAAAGAAGGGGGATCTGCCCGATGAGGGAGAAGAGCGGCCGAGGGAGTAGGCTGGGAGTGTGGGGGCTGGTTGCAGTGCTCCTGACAGTGGCTGGCGCAAGTGTGCCGATTGGCGCGCAGCCGCCTGCGCCACAGAATACTCCCCCCAAGGTCCGGTTAAAGGTCGTTCCCAAGGCGGGGCCCAAGGCGGGGCCC
>JBMOHS010000249.1:0-4608 GCA_049317725.1 Blastocatellia bacterium | reverse complement strand
GGGAAGCCGGAGTGGAAGCGAGTCTCTACATTGGAGGGGAGTGGCGGCAAGCGGCGAAGGGGATGGAGGTGCGCAACCCGGCGACGGGAGGGGTGATTGGCGAGGTGGCCGACGGGGGGCCGGAGGAGGCCCGGGCAGCGGTCGAGGCGGCGACGAAGGCCTTTGAGGGGTGGAGTCGGCGGCCAGCGGCAGAGCGGGCCGCCCTGCTGGTGCGGTTGGCGGCGCGGTTGGAGGCGGGGGCAGAAGAGATGCAGCGCTGCCTGATCCGGGAGAGTGGCAAGCCGGGTCGGGAAGCGGTGGGCGAGGTCGGGAGCAGCCTGACCTTCCTGCGCTGGAATGCCGAGGAGGCGAAGCGGTGTTACGGTCGCACGGTCGAGTCGAGCGAGGCCGACATTCGGCTCTGGACGGTGCAACGACCGGTCGGGGTGGCCGTGATCATCACGCCGTGGAACTATCCGCTCAACACGCTCTGCCGCAAGCTCGGGCCAGCACTGGCAGCCGGCTGCACGGTGATCCTCAAGCCGGCCCCGGAGACGCCGCTCTCGGCGATTGGGCTGGTGCGGATGGCGGAAGAGGTGGGCTTCCCGCCGGGTGTGATCAATCTGGTGACGACGTCGCGTGCGGCAGAGGTGGTCGGAGTTTGGCTCGAGGATGCGCGGGTGCGCAAGATCGCCTTTACCGGATCGACGGCCGTCGGCAAGCACCTCGCGCGCGAGTCGGCGGCAACGCTCAAGCGGATCTCGCTCGAGTTGGGCGGCCACGCGCCGGCGATCGTCTTCGCCGACGCCGATCTCGAGCGGGCGGTCGAGGGGATCGTCGCCTCGCGCTTCCGTCACGCCGGCCAGACCTGCATCTGCGTCCAACGGGTCCTCGCGGAAGAGGCGATCGTCGAGCCGCTCCTGGCTCGCCTGGCCGAGCGGATCTCCCGCTTGCGCGTCGGAAATGGAGAGGATCCGACGGTCGAGGTCGGTCCGCTGATCCACGAGGGGGCGATTGAACGCGTCTGCGCCCACCTCGACGATGCGGTAACGCGCGGTGCGCGGATCGTCACCGGGGGGCAGCGGCTCCACTTGGCGAGCCCGAACGAGGGGGCCTTCTTCCAACCAACTCTGCTGGCCGATGTCTCGCCGGAGATGCGCGTCATGCGGGAGGAGACGTTCGGGCCCCTGCTCGCTGTCTCGCCCTTTCGCGGGGAGGAGGAGGCGATCCGGCAGGCCAATGCGACCTCGTATGGCCTCGCGGCCTACCTCTTCACCAACCACGCGGCACGGATCCACAGGCTGGTCGAGCGTCTCGAATTCGGAACGATCGGGATCAACGAGGTCCGGATCATCCATCCAGGCATCCCCTTTGGGGGCGTCAAGGAGAGCGGCATCGGCCGCGAGAATGGGACGGAGGGGATTGACGAGTATCTCGAAGTGCGGTCGGCCGTCTTGCACGTGCCGGTCGCCCCAGGGACGAGCGGGGCCTGACCAGGCCGACGTGGCTTGACATCGAACAGAGAGGATTGGTCTACTACGCGCACAATGCCAAAATCGCCTGATTCCAAGAGCAAAGGTTCCCCATCGACCGGTCCACGCGGGAGCGCGACGCGTCCGCCCGCGGCGGGATCGAAGACCCGGCGCCGCAAGCCGAGCACGGCGAGCGGAGGATCTGGCGCGGAGGGGCAATCGAAGGCGATCGGGCGCGCCCTCGACATCCTCGACCTCTTCCCCAATGCCGAGACCAACCTCAACCTGACCGAGCTGAGCGCGGCGAGCGGCTTCCCGGAGTCCTCGCTCTTCCGCATCCTGACGACGCTCGAGGTGCATCGCTACCTGCAACGCAATGTCGATGGCAGCTACCAGCTCGCGCCGAAGGTGCTCTACGGAACCCTCTACGATCAAGCCGAGCAGATCAGGCAGGTCGTCCACCCGTTTCTGCAGCAGCTCAACAACCGCTTCGATGAGACGGTCAGCCTGGCCTTTCTCTTCGGGGACAGGGTCCAGGTGATCGACACGATTCAGGGGTTCCAGGCGATCCGGGCAGTCAATGTGCTCGGCCGGGTCCTGCCGCCGCACTGCAGCTCGCTGGCGAAGGTGATCACTGCCTTCCAGACCCCGGAACGGATCGACCGGATCATCCAGGTCTACGGCCTGCCCCCCCACACCGAGAGGACGATCACCGACCGTCCGACGCTTCTTGAGGAGTATGCCCGGATCCGGCAACAGGGCTGGGCGCGGGAGCAGGAGGAGTCGGCGCAGGGCTGGTGCTGCTGCGGAGCGCCGCTCTTCGATCGGCAGGGCCGGTGCTATGGCGCGGTCAGCGTGACGACCCCGACGATTCGCTACTCGGAGACATTGGAAGAGGAGATTGTCCGGGAGATCCGCCGGATTGCCGCCGAGGCCTCGTCGGCCGTCAACGGTTGAGCGACTCCCCCACCTCGCGCCTCCCAGCCCCATCCCCCCACGGAGTTTGTTTGGTAGACCGGTTCGCCACTTCCGGCGGACCGACCTGTATGGACCTGCATCGATGAGAGGATACTGAAGAAGGTATGAAGATTACTGCGATCCACGAAGAGGTTGTCTCGCTCCGGTCCTCGCTGCGCAACGCCTACATCAACTTCTCCGAGATGACCGTCTCGATCGTCGCGGTCGTCAGCGACGTCGTGCGGGAGGGGCGGCCGGTGGTTGGCTATGGGTTCCACTCGAATGGCCGCTATGCCCCGAGCGAGATCATCCGCAAGCGGCTCATCCCCCGGCTGATGGCGGCGGCGCCAGAGGCCCTCTGCGCCGAGGATGGCGTGACGCTCGATCCCTTCCGCGCCTGGGACGTCATGATGGCCAACGAGAAGCCGGGCGGCCACGGGGAGCGGGCCGTCGCCGTCGGGACGATCGACATGGCGCTCTGGGACTTGGCGGCCAAGATCGAGGAGCGTCCGCTCTACCGCCTCCTCGCCGACCGCTACCGCGGCGGAGTCGCCGACCCGGACGTCTACGTCTATGCTGCCGGCGGCTACTACTATCCGGGAAAGGGGCTGACGGGCCTGCAGGATGAGATTCGCCGCTTCCTCGATCAGGGCTACCTCGACGTCAAGATCAAGATCGGCGGGGCCCCCTTGGCGGAAGATCTGACCCGCATCGAGGCGGTGCTGGCGATTCTCGCGCCCGGCCAGCAACTGGCAGTCGATGCCAATGGCCGCTTCGACCTGCCGACCGCCCTCGCCTATGCCGAGGCCCTCACGCCCTACCGCGATCGCCTCAAGTGGTACGAGGAGGCGGGGGATCCGCTCGACTATGAGCTCAACGCCCGTGTCGCCGAAGTCTCGCCCGTCCCGATCGCCACCGGCGAGAACCTCTTCTCGATGCAGGATGCGCGCAACCTGATCCGCTATGGCGGCATGCAGCCCGCCCGCGACTACCTGCAGATGGACCCGGCACTGGGCTATGGCCTGGTCGAGTACCTGCGAATCTTGCAGATGCTCGAGGAGTCCGGCTGGTCCTCGAGACGCTGCATCCCCCACGGCGGCCACCAGTTGACGCTCCACATCGCTGCCGGACTCGGACTCCACGGGAACGAGTCCTACCCGGGCGTCTTCGAGCCGTTCGGTGGCTTTGCTGACGATATTCCAGTGGAGAATGGGCGGGTCCGCCTGCCGGAGGTGCCCGGTATCGGCATTGAGACGAAGGCTGAATTGATGAAGGTCTTCGCTCCGCTTGTTCCGTGATCGGAACTGGGCCCTGCCCCTTGACCGTGGAGGGCCCAGTTGTTTCTCTCACGCGAAGCCACGGAGGTTTTTCAGGAACCGGCAAGGGCTCGGCTGGTTATCTCACGCGAAGACGCGAAGCCGCCAAGGTTTTTCAAGAACCGGCAAGGGCCCGGTTGTTTGTCTCACGCGAAGACGCGAAGCCGCCAAGGCTTTTCTGGGAGTAGAAAAACCCAGATTTCCGTATTCAATCCCCTCTTCCTGCTTGCCCCCCTTCGCGTCTTCGCGCCTTCGCGTGAGCCTCTTCCCTCCCGGCAAGGGCCTTGTTGTTTTTTCTCACGCGAAGACGCGAAGCCGCCAAGGTTTTTGAGGAAGATTATCACCCGACCTCTCCCAGTCTTTCCCTCGCCTCTCGTCCCTCTTCCCTCGCCCCTTTCCCCTGCCCCTCGCCCCTCGTCCCTCGTCCCTCGTCCCTTTCCCCAGCCCCTCGCCCCCTCTGCTCTCTGTCACAGGAAGAATATTCCCGTAACGCATCTCAGGGCAGAGGGGAGATACCAGAAATGATCGAGCAGATGTAGAATTGAACACTGTCATCCACGAGCCGTAAAGGTTCAATGGTCTCTCTGGAGGTGAAGGATGCGTGAGATCAGTATTCAGGAAGCTCAGTCGAAATTGGCGGAGTTGATTGCCGGGTTGAAACCTGGAGAAGTGGTCGAGATTACGCAGGAAAATCGGACTGTCGCCGTGCTGGTCGGGCAGAAGAAACAACGTCAATTTGGGCTCGGGAAGGGAAAGCTGACGATCCTGCAAGAGGATGAGGAGCACCTCGAAGGATTCGAGGAATATCTGTCATGAAGCTGCTGCTCGACACCCATACCTTCCTTTGGATCTCCCTCGACGAAGCAAAGCTCAGTGCCGTCGCT
>JBMOHS010000248.1:0-4701 GCA_049317725.1 Blastocatellia bacterium | reverse complement strand
GGGAGCAGTCGTTTCACACTGGTGGGAGAGCGACCTTTGCCGAATCATGCGCTAAAAGAAACGGCCACAGCGATTTGTAGGGGCAGGCCTTGTGCCTGCCCCAGTCTCGCTGGAGCGAAGATGGGGCAACCACAAGGGTTGCCCCTACAACTCACACCGGCCGTGTTGAAACGAGTCGATCGTGGTCCGTTCTGAAGCGAAGAGGCAGGCCAGAGGTGACCGTCAGGGCACGGGACATTTCCCGTGTCCCCAACGAGGCGTTGGCGAATTGGTCCCTTTTCGGGAAGCAAAATGTCCAAAGTCCAGGGAAGAGGGGAGTCTCTTCCCACTCGATAGGGGGAGGGGATGGCAAGATCGAGGATCCCGACATCCCCAATCGTGACCAAGTGCTGGCAACGTTGCGGTCATTTCTGCGCGATCGCGGTGAAGTCTATTAATTGGAAGCGTTGGGCTGTTTCGGTTCGGTGGTGCGGCAGGAAGCCAATACCGACAGCGACGTGGATGTCGATCGATCGGGTGCGATCACCTTCTCCTCTGACCTTGTTTGACCTGGCCCTCACGCGGGAGGAGTTCGTCGCTCGGCTGGGGCCGTCGGTCGATTTGATCGAATGGCGGGAAGCAAGGCCGCCATCTCTCAAGGCGCAGGTTGAGAGAGAGGCCATCTACGCGTAGTTGGGGGGGGCCCGTTGCAGTCTCCAGGAGCCTCGCCCTCCCACCCGTCGAATCAATCAACAAAAGCGAATTCGTTGAGGTTGAAGATGGCGCGGGCAAGATTGGGCAGCCCGTGGCCTTGGGCGAACGCGACGAAGGCGGCCCTCTCTTTTGGCGAGGGGACTCGCCCAAGGGTCAGCACGAGGGCACGATCGACCTGCCCGCTCAGATCACCCGGCCGCTCCCGTTCGAGCCGCGCGGCAAAGTGGCGGGACTGACTGAGCACAAAGCCATTGTTGAGCAGGGTCAGTGCCTGGAGGGGAGAGATGCTCTCATTGCGCCGGTCGACGCGCATCGACGGGTCGGCGCAATCGAGCGCCGTCATCCAGGGTTGGGTCTGCGAGCGGACGATGAAGCGATAGACCGAACGTCGCCAAGTGCTCTCGTCCTCCGGATCGGCCAAGCCGTACTCGTAATGGGGGGAGTGTTCGGGGCGCTCGATGACGAAGTCCTGCCAGCCAGGCCCACCCATCCGCAGATCGAGCCGACCGCTGGCCGCGAGGATCGCGTCGCGCACGGCTTCCGCTTCGAGCTTGCGTCGATTCTGTCGCCAGAGCAGTGCGTTGCCATCGTCGATCCCCCTTCCTTGTACCCCATTGCTCGATTGGCGATAGGCGGCACTGGTGACGATCAGGCGGTGGAGCGACTTCATCGAGCCGCCTCCATCACGAAACCCAGCGGCGAGCCAGTCGAGCAGCTCCGGGTGGGTCGGCTTCGCGCCGTTGTGGCCGAAGTCGTTCGGGGTCGCGACAATGCCGGTTCCGAAATGGTACTGCCAGACACGATTGACAATGCTTCGCCAAGTGAGCGGATGATCCGGGTGGGTGATCCAGCGGGCAAGCGCAACGCGACGCTCGCCCTCGGGGGCATCGCGGTCGATCGCGAATCGCGCCGGCTGAAAATCGAGCATGCCCAGCGCGCCCGGCTCGATCAATCGGCCGGGGGCGGTCACTTGACCACGGGCAAGGAGGTGGATCGGACGGGGCCTTCCGCCATTTGCCCCGGTTCCGACAAAGTTGGCCCCTGATCCGTGCCAGACGGTTCCGGCATAGACCACCTCGGGCGTCGGCAGCCCCGCCAGTTCGCGGCTGATCCCGCGCAGCTCTTCGGCCAAGCGGTCGAGCTCCCGCCGCTTCTCCTCGCTCATCGCCGCCCGCACCAGCGCCTCGCGCTCCCGCCGCAGATCGGCAAGGGCGGACGCCTCCTTCGGTCGGGCCGCGATCCGCTCGTCCAGCAGTTTGACAGACTCTCCCGCCTGCTTCGCTGCCTCGCGCTCGAGGCCACGTTTCTGATCGGCGAGCACGCGCTGCCGTCCTTCGAGTGCCGCCAGCCGTTTCGTCTGCGCCGCATTGCCCGGAATGTATTTCAGATCGGCCCGGTCGAGGGCAGCAAAGACCGACTGCAGCGCATAGTAATCGCTTTGCGGAATCGGGTCGAACTTGTGGTTGTGGCACTGGGCGCAGTGGACGGTGACGCTGGTGAAGGTGCCCATGGCGTTCGCGACCATATCGTCGCGATCGAGATGGCGCGCGATCTTCCCGTCGATCTTCGACTCCGGCAGCTCGGCGTGTCCGATGAAATCCCACGGCCCGGCGGCAATAAAGCCGAGCGCCCGATACCCGTCGCGCGTCCCCGGATAGAGAACGTCGCCCGCCAACTGCTCCTCGACGAAACGGGCGTACGGCTTGTCCTGGTTGAAGGACTCGATCACATAGTCGCGATAGGGCCAGGCATGCGGTCGCGGCTTGTCCTTGTCGTAGCCGTGCGTATCGCCATAGTGGACAACATCGAGCCAATGGCGCGCCCAGCGCTCCCCGAAGCGCGGCGAGGCAAGCAGCTCATCGACCAACTTCTCATAGGCTTGCGGATCCGGGTCGGCGACAAACTGGGCCAGTCGCTCCGGTGTCGGCGGCAGTCCGGTCAGGTCAAAACTGAGCCGCCGGATCAGCGTCGGCCGGTCGGCCGGCGGAGACATCTTCAGGCCGGCCCGGGCGAGCCGCTCCTCGATGAATGCGTCGATCGGATGGTCGACTCCGGCCGCGGAGAGCCGCGGGATTGCCGGCTTGACCACCGGTTGCCAAGCCCAGTGTCCCGGTCCGGCCGGCGCAGCGGCGGGGTCCTCCGGCCACTCCGCCCCACCGTCGATCCAGTCGCGGATCAGCTCGATCTGTTCCGCCGTCAACCGCTCGCCCGTCGGTGGCATGACCTCCCCATCCGTCGCCGTGATCCGCTGGTAGAGCCGACTCTCGCGTGCCTGCCCGGGGATGAGGATCGAATCACGAACCGCCGACTTCCGCTGGTCAAGCCGCAACCCCCCGCTCATCCGCGTCCCGTTGTGGCAACTCAGACAACGCGCCGTGAGGATCGGCCGGATGTCGCGCGCGAACGACACTTTCCGCTCCTGCCGCTCCTCCTCTCGCGCCGCGCCTTGACGCAGACCGGCCAGAACAGAAATCGCGACCAGGATCGCCACCACCCCCCGCCTGCTTTTCGCTCGTCGCATGCCCTCTCCTCTGACACGGTGCAATGGCATCATCGCGACCGGTCGTCCGCCTCAAGCCAGCAGCTCGCGGATGACCCGCCCGTGGACATCGGTCAGCCGGCGGTTGATGCCGTTGTGATAGATCGTCAGCTTGGTGTGATCGATCCCCAGCAGGTGGAGGATCGTTGCGTGGATGTCGTAGACGTGGGTCGGATTGCTCCGGTCGAGCGGCTTGTAGCCAAACTCGTCACTCTCGCCATACGTCACCCCGCCCTTGATCCCGCCACCGGCCAGCCAGTTGGTGAAGACATACGGGTTGTGATCCCTCCCCTTGCCCGCTTGGCTCGACGGCATTCGCCCGAACTCGGTCGTCCAGAGGATGATCGTCTCTTCGAGCATTCCTCGCTGTTGCAGGTCTTGGATCAAGGCGGCACAGCCCCGGGCCATCCCCGTCGCCAGCGGACCGTGATCGGTTCGCACATCCTCGTGTGAGTCCCAATTCCGGCGCGGGAAGCTATTGTCATTGCCGCTCCAGACCTGGACGAAACGGACCCCGCGCTCGAGCAGCCGGCGCGCCGCCAGACACTTCTGCCCGAAGTGGAAGGTCTCCTCCTCGTCGTTGATCACCTTGGGCCATTCGCGCGGCCCGCGATCGAGCCCATACAGCTTGAGGATGTGCTCCGGCTCCTCCTGCAGGTTGAGCGCCTCCGGGGCGGCCAACTGCATCCTCGCGGCCAGCTCGTAGCTCCGGATCCGCCCTTCGAGCCGCCCATCGCCGGCCCGTGTCTCCGCGTGCTGGCGATTGATGGATGCCAGCAGCGCCTGCGTCGCCGCTTCGCTCTCCCGCGTGATGAATTTCCCGCTTGGATGCGGGTGAAGGTCGTTGACCGGTGCCGGCTGTCCCGGATAGACGATCGTTCCGCTATGCTCCGCCGGAAGAAAGGCCGCGTCCCAGTTCTTCACTCCATTCGACGGCATTCCGCGATGATCTGGCAGGACAACGAAGGTCGGCAGATTCTCATTCATCGATCCCAGACCATAGGACACCCAGCAGCCTGCTCCCGGAAACCCTGGCAGCAGAAAGCCGGTCGACTGCAGCAGCGTCGCCGTGCTGTGGACCCCTGACTTGCTGACCATGTTGTGGACGAAGGCGATCTCATCGACGACCGAGCCGAGTGCCGCCACTGGCTCGCTCAACAGCTTCCCGCTCTTCCCGTATGGCCGAAAGTCCCAGATCGGCTTCATCCACGGCCCCAGCCCATCCTGGAACGCCTCAACCGGCTCCCCGAAATCGCTCGGCTGACCGTGCCGCTTGACCAGCTCTGGCTTGAAATCGAAGAGGTCGAGGTGGCTCGCCGCCCCCGCCATGAAGAACTGCACCACTCGCTTCGCCCGCGCCTTGGACGGTATTGGGAGCTGCCCGCTGGCCTCCTCTCGCGCCATCATCCACGTCAGGGCGAGACTCCCCAGCCCTCCCCCCGACCTCCATAAAAACTCGCGCCGCGATT
>JBMOHS010000247.1:0-4812 GCA_049317725.1 Blastocatellia bacterium | reverse complement strand
GAGGAGACCGAATGCAGCCGATCAAATTTGGAACCGATGGATGGCGCGCGAGAATCGCCGATGACTACACCTTCGAGACGGTCGGAATCGTCTCCCAGGCACTCGCCGACTACCTCAAGTCCCACAATCCGACCGGGAGGATTTCGATTCTCGTCGGCTACGATCGCCGCTTCGCCTCCGATCTCTTCGCGCAGCGGGTCGCGGAGGTGCTCGCGGGAAACGAGATCGTCGTCGACCTCTACGCCCACGATGTGCCGACACCGCTCGTCTCATTCGAGGTCAAGCGGCGGCGGCTGGACGGGGGCGTTGTCATCACCGCCTCCCACAATCCTCCGGACTTCAATGGCTTCAAGTTCAAAGCGTCCTATGGCGGAGCGGCGACGCCGGCGATCACCAACGAGATCGAACAGTTCCTCGGTCGGACGCCCCCCCGACGGATGCCTCTCGAAGAAGCAAAGCAGCACGGGATGTGCCAACTGATCACTCCGAGCTACGATTATCGGCATCACCTCGAACACTTTGTCGCGATCGAGGAGCTGCGCCAAGCGGACGCCTTGGTCATTGCCGATCCGATGCACGGCACTGGCGGGCGCTGGATCGAGACGCTGCTCTTTGGGGGCAGGCTACGCGTCGAGACGATTCGAGCCAAGCGTGATCCCCTCTTTGGCGGTGTCCTGCCGGAACCGATGCCGTGGAGCCTCGACCTGACGGCGCGGACGGTGCGCGAGAGAGGTGCCTTGCTCGCCCTCGTCACCGACGGGGATGCCGACCGGGTCGGAGCGCTCGATGAGACCGGCGCCTACATCAACACTCACCAGATCCTCATGATTCTGCTGCTCCACCTCGTCCGTCACCGGGGATGGAAAGGCTCTGTCGTCCGCACCTTCTCCCAATCGGTCATCGTGCGACGGATCGCGGAACACTACGGGTTCCGCCTCTTCGAGACCCCGGTCGGCTTCAAGTACATCGGGGAGATCATGCTCGATCCGGCCAACGACTTCCTGATCGGAGGAGAGGAGTCGGGTGGAATTGGGGTGCGCGGGCACGTCCCGGAACGCGACGGTATTCTCAACAGCCTGCTCCTGCTCGAGGCGGTCATCGCCAGCGGCCAGAAGCCCTCCGAGATGGTCCGCGCGATCTGGCGCGAGTTTGGGGAGTTCCACTTCGAGCGGCGAGATCTCCACTTACCGATCGAGGCGGGACAACGACTCCTCGCCACTCTCCGCGAGCATGCACCGGACCGGTTCGCTGGCTACCAAGTGACCGAGGTCGCGACCCTCGATGGCGTCAAATTGATCTTCGGTGACGAGAGCTGGATCCTCTTCCGCCAATCTGGGACCGAGCCGCTCCTGCGCCTCTACTGCGAGGCGACCACGCTGGAGAAGATGACCGGCCTCCTCGACGAGGGCGAGGCCCGGGCCCGCGCCTTCACCAAGGGGAATGTCACGTAGGGAGAGGGCCACCTGGGTCAGAGACGCGGCAGTGCGAAGCCGAGGTGTGACTGGAGAGGTGCTCGTCCTTTGTCAGCAAGTCTCGGCGACCCTCGGGCTCTCTCTTACTGGCGATTGACCTCCCGGGGGGCCCCACGATCGCGGTCGCCCTCTCTTTCTGGCCCTGACGAAAATGCGGCCTCATTTGCGCGATCGTCCCGGTCGTCTGGTAAATCTTTGCGTTTGATGGCTGAGGACCATATAATGTGCAGGCACTTCAAGATCTATCTGAACAGATCCAATTGAACGGGTGTCGAGGTCTCTCCTTCCAGAATGCTTACACGGATAGGTCAAATCGACCCACTTGACCACGTTGACAGCGTAGACAAGAAGACGAACATGCGAATTACGGTATTAAAAGAGGCTGATCCTGCCGAATCCCGGGTAGCGCTGGTACCGGAGTCGGTCAAGAAGCTGATTTCGATGAAGGCGACGGTGGCGATCGAGCGGGGAGCCGGTCTCTCGGCCTCGATCGATGATGCAGAGTATGAAGCCGCGGGAGCCGAGCTTTCGGCCGATCGCGCTGGCCTGCTCGGCCGCGCCGATCTCCTGCTGGGCGTCAATCGACCGACTGATGACACCTTGGCGCAGCTCCGGACCGGCGCGGTAGTGGTCGCCTTTCTCCGCCCCCTCGATGAACCGCAACGGATGAGGCTGTTGCTCGAGAGGGGGCTGACGGCCTTTGCCGTCGAACTGATTCCGCGAACAACACGCGCCCAGTCGATGGATGGACTCTCGTCGATGGCGACCATCGTCGGGTACAAGGCAGTCCTTCTGGCTGCTGAACGGCTGCCGCGCCTCTTCCCGATGCTGACCACCGCTGCCGGCACCGTGCCGCCGGCCAAGGTTCTCGTCCTCGGTGCCGGAGTCGCCGGCCTGCAGGCGATCGCCACGGCGCGACGGCTCGGGGCCATGGTCGAGGGATTCGATGTCCGTGCCGCCGCTGGAGAGGCCGTTCGCTCCCTCGGCGCCAAATTTCTGGAGGTCGATCTGGGTGGGCTGCAGGCCGAAGACGCCGGTGGCTACGCTCGTGAGGTGACCGAAGAGGTCATGGATCGCAGCCGTGAACTGATCGCCAAGCAGGCCAAAGTGACCGACTCGATCATCGCCTCCGCCCAGGTGCCCGGCAAGCGCGCCCCCATCCTCGTCACTGCCGAGGCGGTCGCTGGAATGAAGCGAGGCTCAGTCATCGTCGATCTCGCCGGCTCGACTGGCGGGAACTGCGCTCTCACCAAGCCTGGTGAAGTGGTCGAAGTCAATGGCGTCACCATCCTCGCCCCACTCAACTTGGCCTCGACTGTTCCACTTCACGCCAGCCAACTCTATTCGCGCAACCTGACCAGCCTGCTCTCCATCATGATCAAGGAGGGAGAGATCCATTTGGACTTCAGCGACGACATCATCGGTCCGACTTGCGCTGTTCATCAGGGACAGATTTTGGAAGCGAGGCTGCGGACTGCGCTCGGTGAAGGTTAACGAAGCAAGGAGATCCTGACCAATGACGATCGACAGCATCATCTCTTCCCTTTACGTCTTCGCACTGGCTGCCTTCCTTGGCTATCAGGTGATCTCGAAGGTACCACCGCTCCTCCACACTCCGCTGATGTCAGCGACCAACGCCATCTCCGCCATCTCGGTTGTTGGTGCCATCATCACCGCTGGATCGGCCAGCAGCGTCAGCCGGGTCCTCGGCTTTCTCGCCGTTACCTCCGCCATGATCAATGTGGTCGGTGGCTTCTTGATCACGGACCGGATGCTGCGGATGTTCAAAGACAAGATTGGCGGTGGTCAATCTGGCGGATCGAAGAGTGATCAGGAGAGGAGATCGTAATGGAATCCAGGCAGGCAATTGACATTCTCATTCTGCTGAGTTATCTGCTGGCGTCGATCCTCTTCATCTTCGGACTGAGGGCACTCTCGCACCCACAGTCGGCGCGCAAGGGCATGAACTTCGCGGCCGCCGGCATGCTCGTCGCCATCATCGGGACGCTCCTCAAACACGAAATCGTCAGCTACGACCTGATCATCATTGGATTGATCGTTGGCAGCCTGATTGGTGCAGCGATGTCCATCTGGATGCCAATGACTGCCATGCCGCAGCGAACGGCACTCTCGCACGCCTTTGGCGCGCTGGCTGCCTCGCTCGTCGGGATCGCTGAATACTGGCACGCCCTCCATTCGGGCCAACCAATCGAGGCCTACAAGATGACGGCCCTCGGGTTCGAGGTCCTCTTTGGCAGCCTGACGGTCACCGGCAGCCTGCTCGCCTTCGCCAAGTTGCAGGAACTGGTCCGGGGCACCCCGATGACCTACAAGGGGCAGAACGTCTTCAATGTCTCGCTCTTTGCGATTGCGGCTTTCATCTTTGTTTATCTGATCATCGACCCGACCCAGTCGACCCTCTTCTTCGTGATGGTTGGCCTGTCCTTCCTCTTTGGGATTCTGCTGGTTCTGCCGATCGGTGCCGCAGACATGCCAGTGGTCATGTCGCTGATGAACTCCTATGCCGGCTTGGCTGCTGCCGCCACGGGCTTCGCGATCGACAACAAGGTCCTGATCATCGCCGGCACGCTCGATGGCTTTTCTGGCTTCATTCTCTCGATCTTGATGTGCAAGGCGATGAACCGCTCGATTACCAACGTGCTCTTCGGCGCCTTTGGATCGCCGGTAGTGGAGACTGGTCAGGGGGTCACCGGAGAGATGCGTGAGGTCGGCGCCGAGGACGCCGCCATGCAACTGGCCTATGCCCGTCAAGTCGTCTTCGTGCCAGGGTACGGACTGGCCACTGCCCAGGCCCAGCACGTCGTTCGCGAACTCGGCGAGGCGCTTGAGAACCGTGGCGTCCAAGTCAAGTACGCCATCCACCCTGTCGCCGGCCGAATGCCAGGCCACATGAACGTCCTCCTCGCCGAGGCGAATGTCCCCTACTCAGCGCTGTACGAACTCGAGCAGATCAATCCCGAGATGCCCTCGACCGATGTCGCGGTGGTCATTGGGGCCAATGACGTCGTCAATCCCGATGCCCGCGACAATCCGAAGAGCCCGATCGCCGGCATGCCGATCATTGAGGTCGACCGCTGCCATACCGTCATTGTTCTCAAGCGCGGCCGTGGCAAAGGGTTCTCGGGGCTCGAAAATCCACTCTTCTACAAGAACAATACCCGCATGCTCTACGGTGACGCCAAATCCTCGATTACCAAACTGGTGCAGGAGGTGCAACACGCCTAGGACTGAATCAGGTGGTGTCGACCGGATTGACCTGAGCAATCGGCGGGTCAAGGTCGAGCTGAGAGGGAAGGATCCGGAGTGGGATGACGGGTGA
>JBMOHS010000246.1:0-4907 GCA_049317725.1 Blastocatellia bacterium | reverse complement strand
GAGCCCGCGATCAAGCTCTTGATCGAGATTGTCGAGAAGCCGTTCTTCGATCGGGAAGAGTTGGTCCGGGAGCAGGGTCTCCTGCTGGGAGACCAGCTCCGCTGGCAGGAAGACGCCGAGGGCCAGGCGAGAGAACTGCTCTGGATGTCCCTCTTCCCGGGGCATCCGTACGGGTTGCCGACGTTTGGCTTAGCAGAGGTGGTCCGAGGGGCCACGGTGGAGAAGCTCGAAGAGTGGCACCAGCAGACGATTCGTCGGCAGTATCCCCTGGTGGTCTTGGTGGGGGACACGGATGGCTCGGCGATCGTTTCGCGGATCTTCTCGGATGGGTTGCGGAGGGGAGACGTTGACCGGACTCTTCGGGTCAACCTGCCGACCACGTCGGCCGCGTCGGGGGACCGGGCCTTGCCCACTCCCGGTGAGGCGGTCACCCGGCAGGCGTTGGGCTTCAGGGTCTTCAACAGTGCCCTTCCTGGCCCGCAAGACGCGCAGGTCCTCGCGCTGCTCGCCAAATGGGTCTCCAATGGGCCACTGCTCGGTTCGTTTCGCGATCCGGCGGGCCCGGTGGGGTTGCTCGCCGGGTCGTTTGAGCCGCGACTTGCCGCGGGAGGTTTTGTCGCCCAAGTGACCACTGCGCCGGAGAGCGAGACCCGGGCACTGGACCTGCTCAACCGCGAGTTTCAGCGCTTGGCCGCCACTCCTCCGTCGGATGACGAGTTCGAATATGCCCGGAACAGCGCCATCGGGCAGTATGCCATTGCGCTCCAATCGCCGCGAGAGCGAATTCTCGAGTACGCGCGAGCCCTCTTCTTCGGACGGCAGCCCGCGGAAGTCGAGCGCCAAGCGGAGGCGGTGGTGGCCATTCGCAAGGCAGATCTTCAGCGGGTGGCAGAGGCGATCTTCCGGACCAACCTCAGTGGGCGTGGTCTCCTCCGTGGGGCTGCCGAACCGGCTCCGTCTGCTGCCGAGCCACCGGCCAAACCTTAACGAGTGGGCGTGTCAGTGGGTTGTGGGGAGAGGAGTGCTGTCTTGAACGGGGAGTTTGCCTTCATCGAGCAGATTCGCAAGGGGGTACAGCGCGGCACGGCCTCCAGTGAAGTGCGAATCGGCATTGGGGACGACGCCGCAGCTGTCCGCCAACACGTGGATCGGGAGACGCTGGTCACGGTCGATCTGCTGATCGAGGGGATCGATTTTCAATTGTCGTACGTCGTGCCCGCTTGGCTTGGCCACAAGGCCCTTGCCGTCAGCCTCAGTGACATTGCGGCGATGGGGGGGGCGGCGCACTCCTCCCTCTTGACCCTGGGGATTCCGGCAGCCTTGATTCCGCGCGGGAAGGACGATCCCGCCGGTCAGTTCTGGGAAGAGTTCTTCGCGGGCTATTTCGCGCTTGGCGAGCAGGCGGGGGTGACGCTTATTGGTGGGGATATCTCGGCAAGCCCGGGGCCCCTGACCCTCGATTCCATCGTCCTGGGCCAATGTCTGGCGGGTCAAGCGATTCAGCGGAAAGGGGCCAAGCCTGGCCAAGCCATCTTCGTCACCGGAGCGCTTGGCGCATCCGCCGTCGGACTCCGGTTGCTCTCGGCGGGGGCGCGACACAATCCGGCTCCACGGGGGGAGGGGCTCATCGATCAGGCGATCGCCGCCCACCTCCGGCCGCTCCCCCGGACTGCCTTCGGTGAGGCGTTAGGGCACCATCGACTCGCCCACGCCATGATCGATCTCAGCGATGGCCTGGTCCAGGATCTGGGCCATCTCTGCGAGCAGAGTCGGGTGATGGCGCTGCTGGACTACGCCGCCATTCCACTCTCCCCCTGCCTCTCGTTGTTGCCCATCGGAGAGCAGGAGTGCTTTGTCCTGGGTGTCTCGGGCGGGGAAGACTTTGAGCTGCTCTTCACCGCTGACGCTGATCAGGGAATGGAGGTTCGACTCCGAGACCTCGCCGAATCGTGCGGCCATTCCGTGGTGCGTATCGGGGAGATTCTCCCCGCCGTCTCCGGAGAAGATCCTGTTCGAGTGCAGAAGGACGGTGCCGTCATCCCGCTTACCCTCGGCGGCTTCGACCATTTTCAGGAACGGAGAGATCGCTGAAGTCGCGCTCTGTTCTTTCGGGCCTTCCCCCCTCTAGCCCCGGTCCGGTCTGGTATACCACCACGCCCAGGCGAGGAAGACGAGCTGAAGGGGAAGGCGTCCCCAGCTCATGGCGGCGGGGAAGTCGGGATAGAGGTGGGAATTGAAGGCGACGTGCAGGTTGGCCGGAAAGACGGCCAGGAGCAGCAGGACCAATCCCCAGGCCGCCAACCGCCGCCATCGCGCCACCAGGACCAAGGCGCCAAGGATGATCTCAGCCGCTCCCGCCAGTTGATGGAGCAGGGCAGGGTAGGGCAGATAGGGCGGCATGATCCGCAGATAGAAGTCTGGCGCGACGAAATGGTTGATCCCGGCCGAGATGAAGAAGAGGGCCAGCAGATAGAGGAAGATCAGCTTGGTACGGCTCATCGAAATTCTCCCCGCAAGAGTTCAACGGTTACAGGTGATCCCGGGAAGATTGACCGGAATCCGTGCGGAACGTGCAGAGTGGATGCCCGCGCAGTCTACCAGTCTCTTTCGTGAGACGCCATGTCAACTGCCTCTCCCTCCGACCTCAGATGATTGACGAAGGGGGAGCGATCCCCTACTCTTCTTGTCTCAAGGCACCGTTTTTCTCGAGCTCGAAACAAGCCCCCTGCATTCTCGAAGGGGATCGGAGAAGGGAGCGGTGGCAGGGAGAAGGTGGAGAGGAACCCGATGGATCGCGCCGAACAATTGGAGAAGATTCTGCTGCGCCGCATGGGCGAGGCGATCAAGGACTACCAGATGATCGAAGAGGGAGACCGGATCATGGTCTGCCTTAGCGGAGGAAAAGACAGCCACGCGCTGCTCCACCTTCTGCAGTCGCTCCAGCGCAGGGCACCAGTCCGGTTTGAGCTGCTCGCGGTCAATCTCGACCAGAAGCAGCCCGGCTTTCCCGCCGAGATCCTGCCCGCCTATTTTCAGTCGCGTGGAGTACCCTACCGGATCGTCGAGCGCGATACCTACTCCGTCGTCAAGCGGTTGGTTCCGGAGGGAAAGACCTATTGCTCGGTCTGTTCCCGGCTGCGACGTGGCATTCTCTACAACATCGCAGTCGAAGAGGGTTGCACCAAGATTGCGCTGGGCCATCACGCCGACGACATTCTCCAAACATTTCTGCTCAACCTCTTCTATATTGGGACGCTCAAGGCGATGCCGCCAGTCCTGCGCTCGGACGATGGACGCAACACCGTGATCCGGCCGATGGCCTACATCTGGGAGCGGGATCTCAGTGAATTTGCCGCGATGCAGTCATTTCCCATCATTCCGTGCGATCTCTGCGGATCGCAGGAGAACCTCAAGCGCAAGCAGGTCAAGCGATTGATCGATACGTTGCAGGAGAGCATTCCCAACGTTCGCCAATCGATGTTGACGGCACTGGGCAACGTCGTTGGCTCCCATCTTCTCGATCGGGACCTCTTCGATTTCCGTGCGTTGCGGGCGGGAGAGGGCAACATCGCCAACGAGTTGGACGCGGCGGTCGGGGTGCACGATCTCGACGGGGCGCCGTTGGCGGAGCCAGCCCTCGTCTCTCTCTCCCTGGAAGGCCGCTGATTAACAGAGATTTGAATCGTCTGGTCGGCTCGACCCTGCTAAGATGAGGGGGCTCGACCGACCTTGGCGGGATTGAGCGGGGCGGCCTCACCCCGTCGATTCGATGGTCAAGTGCGGCGCGGTCTTCTTCGCTGAGGCAGTCGTCCTTTCTCCCCCCCCTTTTGGAGGTTCGTCATGGTGGTGCGTATTCTCAATCGTCTCGTTCCGAGCGTGCTTCTGGGGCTTCTCGTCTCCCTGCCTTTCTGGTCGACTGGCGCCCAGTCTCCCGCGACGCGACGCGTCCCGGGCAAGCAGGCATTGGGCACGCTTCTTCCCAATGGTTGGACATTGACTCCGGAAGGGAGCCAGCTGCCGATCAACGATCTGCCGCTCAATCTGATCCTGAGCCCGGACGGGCGGTACGTTCTGGTGACGACCAATGGCAATGGGGACCAGAGCGTCGAGATCATCGACCGGCAGACGGGCCAGATCGCGCAATCGATTCCGGTGCGCAAGTCTTGGCTCGGGATTGCCTTCGCGGCGGATGGACGACGCTTCTTTGTCTCGGGAGGGGATGACAATGAGCTGCTGATCTTCGATTTTGCGGGAGGGAAGGCAACGGCGGCGGGCAAGATCATCCTCGGCAGCGAAGCCTATCATGCCCTCGACGATCGCGCACGGGAGGAGGCTCGTCGGACAGGGCGCGGCGAGTTCGGCTTTCCCGCTGGGATTGGGGTCGCGCCGGATGGGAAGCGACTCTATGTTGCGGAGAACCTGACTCGCCAAGTGGCGGTGGTCGATCTCGAGAACAAGAAGGTTCTGCGCAAGATCGAGGTCGGAGACTATCCGTATGATTGTGTTGTTGCGCCGTCGGGTAAGCTGGCCTACGTCAGCAACTGGGGAGCGCGGAGCGTCTCGATCATCGACACGGAGATTCTCGAGGTGGTTGGGACGATCCAGGTTGGGGACCACCCCAACGATCTGGAGCTGACCCGGGATGGGCGGATCCTCTATGTTGCCAATGGCAACAGCAATACTGTCTCGGTGGTCGAGACGCGGCTGGGCCGCGCCGTGTCGGCGATCTCGACTGCGCTCCACCCCAAGTCCCCGATTGGCAGCACGCCGAACGCCCTCGCCCTCTCTCCCGACGAAAAGACGCTCTACATCGCCAACGCCGACAACAACAATATTGCGCTCGCCGATGTGACGGAGCCGGACGAGGGTAAGGTGACCGGCTTCATCCCGACGGGGTGGTATCCGAC
>JBMOHS010000245.1:0-5004 GCA_049317725.1 Blastocatellia bacterium | reverse complement strand
GTGACCGACGACCGTTGCCACCCCCAATACCCCCACCAACCCCACCACTCTCGCCACGACTGTTCGTCTCATCGCGTTCACTCCCCGAATCGGCCCCTTGACGCCCCCCCCCACTCCCATCCGGGAGCGGAGGACGACTTTCGGTTCGATCCTTCTGACGTTTCGAGTTGTTGTTGATCTGAGGGTGAGCCCCCCTTCCTGCTGGTCGAAGGGCTAGCTTATGCGATTGGGAGAGGATTGCAAGCCTTGAGAGGCCAATTTGGCAGACAGAGGAGAAGCCCTTCAATCGGTCGGGAGGGTTGTCGGACGCACCAGCGGAATGTCCGCCTGGCCCGGCACCCACCACCAGATCAGTCTGGATTGTGACGGTGAGAGCCGGATGGCGCCAGGTGGGGGCGGCTTCTGCTTGCGCGCCTTGAGCAGCCAGCCAGGTCCAAGGAGGCGCGCAAAATGGCAGGCACACCATCCCATCGTCCGCCGCGCGTTGATCTCCGAGGCCGGATGAAACCTCTCCCCCGCCCCCGTGCGATAGACGAACGCGTCGACGCTGAAAGGGCCGTCGTAGCCCTCCCGCGCGAGATCGTGTTGCAGGTCGGTCAAATGGTCGAGCCAGTCGGGGGGGACATCGACTTCTCGTCCATCGAAGACGCTCCCCCGCCACTGAAACCGTGAGTCGACGATGTTGGGGTAGACGACGAAGCGCTCCTCTTCGGGGAGCCAGAGAGCACTGACATCCCGGATCCGCTCCCGGAGCGGCTCCATGACCAGCGGGAAGAGATCTTCCGGCACCGTCTGCCAGTCACCCTCCCGGACCAGCAGGCGATGGCCTCGCCCGGACATCCCACGGGAACTCTTGAGCAGCCACGCCCCAGGGGCCGATTGGTAGAGCCGGGCGACCTCTTCACGCGTCGCACAGACCGCTCCTTCCAGCGGATAGCGCGCCGACCACCAGGCGAAGCAGGTCACCTTGTCATTGAGGCGGGCCATCCCGGGCCGGGCCACATCTCCCCACCAGTCGATCGTCGCCGGCTGCTGGGTCAGCCGAGGGGGGTGTCCCGTCATCCCGGCCACCCACGTGAGATAGGCCTCCTCGTAACTGCCCAGAACGTGGACCGGATCTTCCTGCAACCAGAACGCGAGAAACTCCAGCTCCCGATTCAAGGCCGGAACCGGACGTCGACCGTAGAGGACTTCTTCAAAATCGATATTGACCCGGACGATCCGCTCTCCCTGCTCTGGCGCACCCTGTTGTCGATCGATCACAGCCGATACCGCACCTTTCGGTTGGGTGCTTCGACATCGACATTCTGCAACCGCCAACTGACCTCCGGCCCCATCTCCCAGGTGGATCGCTCCCCTCGCTGCAGCTTAGGATAGGCCGCCGCCGCGATCATCGCCGCGTTGTCTGTCGTGAAGATCGGGGAAGGAAGATAGACGGGACACCGCAGGGTCTCCCCCAGCGACTGGACGGCCGCCCGGAGCCCGCTGTTGCAGGCGACCCCACCGGCCAAGAGAATCGTTCGCGGATGGTACTCCTCCGCGGCCTTGCGCAGACTTCGCACCAGGGCACGGACAACGGCGTCCTGAAAACTCGCGCAGAGGTCGAGAATCTCCGGCGGGGCTGTCGCGGGGTCCTTGACCTCCGGGAGCTGGCGCTCCCGGACGGTGCGCAGGACCGCTGTCTTCAGTCCACTGAACGAGAAATCGAGCCGATGGGCCGGATCCTTGATCTCCGCTAGCGGAAAGAGAATCGCGCGCCGATTACCTTGCCGGGCCAGCCGATCGATCACCGGCCCCCCCGGATAGCCAAGCCCAATCAGCTTCGAGACCTTGTCGAAGGCCTCTCCCGCCGCGTCATCCCGCGTCCGTCCGACCAGTTTGTAACGCTCTGGTTCCGGAATCAGGAAGAGATTGGTGTGGCCTCCCGAGACGACCAAGGCCAGGGCTGGGTACTCTGGCGGGGGGAACTCAAAGGCGACCGAGTAGACGTGGCCCTCGATGTGATTGATTCCCAGCAGCGGCTTGCCACTCGCAAAGGCCATTCCCTTGGCAAAATTGATCCCGACCAGCAGCGAGCCAACCAGCCCCGGTCCCTGGGTCACCGCGATGCCGTCGAGGTCCGCTACCGTGACGCCTGCCTCGGTCAGCGCCGTGTCGACCACCTCCCCGATCTTCTCCAGATGCTCCCGCGACGCAATCTCCGGGACCACCCCTCCGTACCGCTGATGGATGGCGATCTGCGAAGCGATGACGTTCGACCGGACCCGGCAGCCATCCTCCACCACCGCCGCCGCCGTCTCATCACACGAACTCTCGATTCCCAGGATTCGCATTCCGTAACCGGCTGGACTCTCCGCCCAACGGCCGGCCTTCCTCCTTCTCACTTCTCAGCTGCCCTCTGGCTACTCTGATTTGGCTTCCGGTTGGCGCCGCACGACGATGACGGTGCTGTCGTCCGGGTTGCGCTCAAATCCAGGCTGCGCACAGTCGAAGATCCGGTGGCAGAGGGTATTGACCTCCCCACTACTGAACCGTTCCGCCATCGCCTCGATCTCGGTGATTCCCTTCTGACGATCAGAGGCCAACTTGGCGAAGACGCCATCGGTGTAAACAACCATCAGATCGCGCACGGGGAACGGGACAACCGACTCCTCGACAACAATCTCCTCGGCGACGCCGATGGCCGCCATCGTCACCGGGAGCGAGTGCTGATTGACCGCTTGCGCCCCCTGCGGCTTGCTCATCTGGATCATCGGCAGGAGCCCCGCGTTGATGTAACGGAGCTGCTCTCCTTCCCACCTGGCCAGCAAACACGCCAGCGAGCGGCGGCCGCGATACTTCTTGACCATGTAACTGTTGAGCGCACGAAGGATCGCCGACAGCTCGGTCTCGCGCGCCACCACTCGTGCCAGCTCTTGATGGAGGGACGAGACCGCCCGCAACGCCTCAAAGTCCTCGCCTCCCAGCTCGCCAACCGCCAGCAAGGGCCCGTCAGCCGTCTCGAAGACGTGGTAGTAGTCCCCGTTGGTCCGCGCCCCTGGTGCGTGCTTGGCCGTACACCACAGTCCCGGCAGCTCGACGATCGACGGAGGCAGGACCAGCGCGTGCGACTGCTCGGCCATGCTCAGCGTCGTCTGATCGACGCCCAACCGATGCGCCGAATCGACTGCCTCTTCCGAGACTTCGCCGACGAGTCGCTTCGGTCGGCGCGAGCCCATCACCAGTACCAGTGCCGTAATCCCGAACATTCCTAACTGCCATCCCACGTTCGTTCCCACCAACAGCGAGAGAATCCCGTAAAAGGCGACCGCATACCCTCCCACCAACAAGACCAGGCTGATCCGATACCGATTGGCTGCCAACGCCAGCAATGGGAAATAGCAGAAGAAGAGCCCTTGCCCCTCGGCAGGAAAGAGCCCCTGCCACCACCAAGCCAACAATCCAAGATTGACGATCGTCACATCCAGGAATGTATTGAAGACCACCTGCCTGGAACTTGGCGCCCCCTTCTGCCAGATCGTCAAGAGGAGAATCTCCGCCAACCAGGCCACGGCCATCCCCAGAAAGATCAGGCGACCTGGCCCCGGCTGCCCCCACGCCAACCCGGCGGCAAAGGAGAAATGGACGAGAAAGAAGAGCCGCACATATCCCGCCCAGCGCTCTGTCGTCTGCACGTGCTCACTGAGCGCCGCATCGATTCGCCCACTCAACGTCTTCTTGATCAGCTTGACTGCCGCTTCATTTGTGCCTGCCATTGGAAAGGCGCTCCTTGAAATCTGCTTCCCCGGCGAGATCATCCCGCGGTTCAGGTCCCGTTTGACAAGTCCCCCGGACGAGTCATCGTTAGAAAGAAAAGTCTGCTTATCGAGTTGAAGCCAAGTACCATACTGCAATCCTCCCGCCAAGGTCAAAACAACAGATGCGCAAATGGCCAGCCGCCCTCCCCGAAGCCCCCCTTGCCGAGCCCCTCAGGGACTTCGTTTTACCACGGAGCCATGCTAGACTCGCTTTTTTGAAAGGCATCAACGCAGAAAGAGAGTGAGCGGGATCGATTATGCAAGCAATGATCCTGGCGGGAGGGGATGCCGTTCGGTTACGGCCCCTCAATGTTCATACGCCCAACCCACTGGTCGCCATCGCCAACCGTCCGTTGCTCAAATATCAGATTGAGATCCTCAAACGTGCCGGGTTTCGCGAAATGACCTTGGTCCTCGGGTACCAGCCGACCCGGATTGAGGATCACATCGGCGATGGCCGCGAAGAGCAGCTCCGCATCCACTATCAAGTCCAGAGCACGACTCAGGGGACGGCCGGCGCGTTTCGCAGCGCGATGGGTGCGAACCCGGATGCCGCGGTCGTCCTCTATGGCGATATCCTCACCGACCTCCGCCTCGACCAGATGATCGCGTTCCATCGCCAGCAGCAGGCGCTCGTCACCATTGCCACCGTCGCGGTCGAAAACCCGACCAACTATGGAATGATCGAGACGGACGATGACGGACGGATGACCCGCTTCGTCGAGAAACCCAAACTGGAAGAGGTCACCTTCAACACGATCAACGCTGGAGCCTATGTCATCGAGCCCGAGGTGCTCAAGTTGATCCCTGCCGGGGAGAAGTACTCGTTCGAGGAAGAACTCTTTCCACGACTGATCGCTGCGGGCCATCCCGTCTACTCCTATGGCTGGTCCGGTTACTGGACACACCTTGGAAGTGTCGCCAACTATCTCGACGCCAACTTGGACCTGCTTGCCGGACGCCTCTCAGGGTTGACCCTGGGCACACGGGCGACTGGCCTCGAAGGGGTCGATGAACGGTCGATCGTTGAGCCATCCTGCACCATCAAACCAGGCGCGAGGATTGTCAACTCGGTCCTGGGTCCCAACTGTTTCGTGGAAGAGCGGGCGGTCATCGAAAACTCTGTCCTCCTCTCGGGAGTCCGGATTGGCAAAGCGGCGGAAATTCACCACTCCGTCCTGGGGAAGAGTTCGATCATTGGCCGGCA
>JBMOHS010000244.1:0-5081 GCA_049317725.1 Blastocatellia bacterium | reverse complement strand
GGGGAGAGGGTCGGATACTGCTCGATCCCGGGGTAGGCCGTGAGCTGCATCGGGACCGGGGCCGCCGGGGAGGCTGGTTTCCGGAAGCGTGTCAGCACCAGCGAGCCGATCGTCACAACGGCCAGGACAGCCACCAGGCCCGGGACCAGCAACCGCGGAAGAGCTCGGCGCGGAGCTTCCCCTGACCGGCCCGGAGTGGCTGGAAGAACCGGGGAGTCGACCGAATCCGTGACCACTGTGACCTCGGGCTGAAACCGGTAGCCGAGGCCTTGCACGGTAATGATGATTCGCGGATTGCGTGAATCATCCCCCAGCAGCTGCCGGATCGAATAGATCTGTGTGGAAAGATTCCCCTCCTCGACAACCTGATCCGGCCAGACTTGCTCAAGGATCTCGCTCTTGGTCAGCAGCCGCCCGGCATTCGTCACCAGCATCAACAGGATCTCGTACTTCTTGCGGGTGAGAGGTCGTCGCTCGCTACCCTCGATCAGGACCATCTTTTCGGTATCCAGGGTAAATGAATTGAAGAGATACTTCACAGCTCGGATCACCTCCAGTGCAGCACTTGCGGGGGTCAATCTGAAAATACCGGTCATTTTTGATTTCAGATCAGAGCGGGGGGCAAGACCTCCAGCCGGGCCGGCTTGGTCGCTCGATCCCTTGATGACTCTCCGCCTTCACTCCAGGGTCAAGAGAGTATAGACGACAATCCAGCCTTTGAGAAAGCAGGCACGCGATTGTCTGGGACCGTCGGTCTCGCGGCTCCTCCAGGGCACTTTTGTTTCAGATGGGGGCTCAAGGCCTTGGCTGACGGGGTAGCCCCGCCCTCGGCCAATCCCTTGCTTCGCACCATCCCTTGACGGGATGGAACGTCCGCCCCCACCCCTCCCCCCCTCTCTTTGCGACATGAACGCCCCTGAAGATCCATTTAAGAAAATAAAGAACTGAAATTAAGGATTTACAGCCGAGTATCATTGCAAAAACCAGTCGATTCTTGCGAGAAGGGTGGATTGTGTTGTTCAACAATTGCCTTCAGACAGCTTACTCACCAACGAGCTGCTCTCTTCCCGCAGAGTGAACACGACCGGGTTCAGAAGACATCCCCCCACCCCTGATTCGAGCGGATCAGGCAGGTCTGGCTGGCCCGCCCCCCCTTGTCTTCGATGGTGTGCCCCCCAATCCAAACGAATCGATTCACCGTGAAGGCTGGACAGATCGATTCCATCTCCTTGAGCAATGGAAACGTTGCCAAGCAACCTCTTTCATCCGACCAGCGGGCCTCAAGGCCCCGCAGAACCGATGTAGAGGAGCTGGCCTGTCCACACCGCAAACTCAGATCAACCTGGAGCACTAATGTCATTCAACAAAATACTGATCATCTCGATGGGCAATGGTGGAAACGCCGTGGCCTCCACCTTTATTGAGAACCTATTGAAGGAATGCGGAGTGGGAAGTAAGGGGGAAGCTCCGGCCGATGCCGCGCTTGCCGGAGCACTCCAGACTTTCTGTGATCTTCAAAGCAACGGAAAGCTGGTTCCACGCCACATCATGGCGGCGAACTCGGATAGCCCTTTCCCAACCTCGGCTTACGGCGGTCTCTATCCAGCAGAGGCCAAGATTACGGAGAGGGAAGAATATGGCAAGAAAAACCACGCCAAGGGCTACAAGGCACCGACCGTCAGCAATCTGATTCAATTGGTGCAGCAGCGGGTCGCCGCATTGAACAACCACTGTGTCATCTGGTTGTTCCATTCCCTCGGTGGGGGGTATGGTTCCGGAGCAGGTGCCTCCTTCATTGAGCAATTTGCGGACGAAGAGAGTGCCCCACTGGTCAGCTTCCCGATCATGCCCTACAAAATCGTCAGCAAGGATGTCTGGGAGCCATACAACGCGGTTCTGGGGTTACCCTTCATCCTCAAAGGTGCCAGCCTGATCCTTCCCATCGATAACAAAGGGCTCTACCAAGCGGCAGAGGCCATCACGCCAACACCGATGTACGAGAACTTGAATGCGGTTCTCGCGAATGCGCTGACGACACTGGTCTCCCCGATGCTCTGGCCTGACAAGAGCGGGCAGCGCCTGTCGGTCGATGAGTTTCACAAGAACCTTTCCAATCAATCCGATCCTGGAAAGTGGTTTGATTGGGCTGAACGTGGTCCGAGCTATGAGCGGATTGTGACCATTTCAAACTATTGTGATGCGACCTCCCCAGGGGAGAACAACCTCGCGCTGGCGAACCGGGCCGTGGCCGGAGCCCAGGGCGGTCTTGGGACGGCCGCGATGAATCAATGGCTGAAACAATTCGTCGTCATTCGTGGGACGCAAAGCGACACTTCGGACTTCGGCCAGGCAGCTTCCGCAGGATCCACCAGGTTGGCCCTGAACCCCAAAGCCAGTCAAAAAAGGGCGATCGTCGCCGGCGTCAATACTGGGGTCATCAACCGTCTTCAAGATTTGATGGATGACTATACAGAGATGTATGAGCAAAAAGCATACCTGCACTGGTACACCCATGAGGGGGTGGATGAATATGCCTTCACCGAAGCAGAAGAGAAGATCAGTGAACAGATAGAAGCATTTGAATCGGTGTCTTGAGTCAGGAAGAAAACCAATCAAGCGGAAGGGGATCCCGGTGAGCTCGCAGTGTGCGTCTCACCAGGATCCCTCCCAGGATGGAATAACGCCAAGGGGCTCAATCCGAAGAGAGTGCCGACTGTCACCCGTTCCCCGAGTAAGAACCTGCCAAACGGCCACTTGGCAAGTTCTACCGGGTTCAAGTTTGCCTCACGGAACCTGTTTCGATCGCTCAATAATCAGGGCGATCAAAATAAAATCTACCATCTGCTGAACAAATGGAGAAACGCATGGTCACTAATGTTGGCTCGAACGAAGATCTAAAAGGTTACACAGACGGCCCGCGATATTGCCTGATCGCATTTCATGATTTTGGAAGTGAACAGTGCTTGATGATGGATGCCTATCTCGAAATATTTTCGACAACCTATAAATCAGTTTACATTTACAAGGTTGATGTCGACGTACTTCGTGATGCAACCAAGCTTTTCGGTGTTTCAACGACTCCGGCCTATTTTATTATGTCTTGGGGTCAAGTGTGCGACCAGCTAGTTGGTGACGATAAAGACAAACTTGAGGCACTTTTGAAAGTGTACAATGGCAAGCAACCTCCTCCTTACTCACGCAAAGGCAATATCGTAGATCGCTTGTTTGGTCGATAGTGTCTCTCATGCGATTGTCTTCGACATTGAAGCATCAAGTGATGACAAACACGATCTACCTGAGCAACTGTTTGGCGAAAAACGCCGCCGAGCGTTCCAGCATCGTTCAGAGTTATCGGGACAGGACCAATCGTCCCTGATTCGTCCCGGGGACGATTGGACGAGCAGGGCCCAAGTGACCCTCTCGAGGCAGTCAGAAGCATGACTGACACAATCCAGTGAGACGGACTCCATTTTCCAAGATGGAGTCCATCTCGATTTGACCTTGACAAGGGTAACCATGAACACCCGATTGTCGAACATCTTTCTTTTATTGATACAGGAGTGGAACAGATGGCAAATCAAGAACAACTCGCGCGGATCAAGAGTGGAGTAGCGGCTTGGAACACTTGGATGCAAGAGAATCTGTCAAGAGAATTCCCGGAGGATGCTGAGTCATTAGACGGAGATCCGAATCGTTTCATACCCGAGCAGGTCGACCTTAGTGATGTGGACCTGAGCGGCCTCGACTTGAAGGGCATCGAGTTGAGCGGAGCCATTCTGAATAATGTCAATTTCAGCCGGAGCGATCTATCAGGGGCCAATCTGAGCAGAACTGAATTGATTGATGTCAATTTCGGAGGGGCCACATTGAATAATGTCGACCTCAGTGCAGCCACTATCAAAAATGCCGATCTGACTAGCGCAATCGTCAGTGGTCTGAAGCTGCGTGATGGGGATCTGGAGAATATCAAACTGGGGAAAACCAATCTGAGTGGCTGCGATTTGGGTGTCCTGTGGTGTCGGAAATCAGATCTAGTCAATGCCAATTTCAGCGGTGCCAATCTCGAAGAGGCAACCTTTGAGGAAGTCAACTTGAGCAATGCCGACTTCAGTAATGCGATACTTGTCTGTGCTGAGATCTCCAACTCGACAGTGACCGGGAGCAAATTTGATGGCGCGGCAACACGAGAAATAAACCTGAGCTTCAGTAATCTGACCAACGTCGATCTGAGCAGTAAAGATCTGTCAGAGTCAATTCTCAATAATGCCATTTTGGTGAATGCCAGCTTGGCAGGAGCCATTGCCAAGGGAGCCAATCTGAGTGGGGCCAATCTGAGCGATGCCAACCTGACCAATGCTGACCTGAGTGGCGCTGCGCTGTCAGGCAGCTTTGGTAATCCAAACTTGACTGGGGCAAATCTGTCTGGCGCAAATCTGTCTGGTGTTCAATTCAACAAAGCCAACCTCAGCACAGCCAATCTGACCAATGCGACGCTGACTGGAGCCAGCTTGGTCGAAGCCAATTTGACCCGGGCAACGCTTGATAACGCCGCCTTTGACAATGCCAACCTGACCAACGCGACCTTGACCAACAGCCGTTTCCAAGACAAACCCTCAACCAAGAAAGGGGCCATCCTCACTGGCATCAAGTATTGAAAGAGGGAAGGAGAAAGGATCATTTCTCCATTGGAGGGGGTATGCGAGAGGCGCGAGTGGCCGGCTCGTCAAGAGAGCGAGTTCAATAACGAAAGGAATCTCTGGCAGGCCCGGATGTTTGTCTGACGCGGAGGCGCGGAGATACGGAGTTTTTCGGGGGCGCATTGCCGCCATTCGCCCCTTCTTTCTCTCGCCCCTC
Source organism: Blastocatellia bacterium (assembly GCA_049317725.1). Classification (GTDB taxonomy): domain Bacteria; phylum Acidobacteriota; class Blastocatellia; order RBC074; family RBC074; genus CAIOZW01. The sequence continues at coordinate 227 of JBMOHS010000244.1, read as the reverse complement.
ACCCCTCTTCTCCCCCTCTTCCCTCCCGGCAAGGGCCCGGTTGTTTGTCTCACGCGAAGCCCCCAAGACGTGAAGGATTTTCAGGAAGCCGATCGCCCACCTTCTCCCCTTCTTTCCCTCGCCCCTCGCCCCTTTTCCCTCCTCTCGCCCCTCGCCCCTTTTCCCCCTCTTCGCGTCTTCGCGCCTTCGCGTGAGCCTCTCCCCCCCGGCGAGGGCCCGGTTATTAG
>JBMOHS010000243.1:0-5110 GCA_049317725.1 Blastocatellia bacterium | reverse complement strand
CCAGATCTGGGCCAGATCTGAGAAGGTCTCACGAGCGGTAATCGGCATTGATGCGGATGTAGTCCTCGGTCAGATCACAGGTCCAGGCGGTAACTTCGGCCTCCCCCTGGTGGAGGTCGAGGGTGAGGGTCACCTCGTCGCGGCGAAGGATGGCGAGGGCGGCGTCCTCATCGAAGGGGAGTCCACGCCCCTGTCGGGCAACAGGGAGGGAGCCGAGCCAGACGTCGACGAGGGCCGGATCGAAGCGCACTCCGCTGCGACCGGCGGCAGCAAGGATACGTCCCCAGTTGGCGTCCTCACCGGCGATGGCGGTCTTGACGAGGGGGCTGGTGGAGATCGTCGCGGCGATCCGTTCGGCGGCACGCTCAGAGGGTGCGCCCTTGATGCGGAGAGTGATCAACTTCCTGGCCCCTTCACCATCGCGGGCGACTTGGATGGCCAGTTGGCGACAGACGTCGGTGAGGGCCTCGACGAAGGGGGCGTAGCCAGGATGGGAGGCGTCTGTGATCGGATCATTCCCAGCCGCGCCGTTGGCGAGAATGGCGAGGGTGTCGTTGGTCGAGGTATCCCCGTCGATGCTGACGCGATTGAAGGTCGTGCGGACGGCCTCGCGCAGAGCCTGTTGGAGAGCGGCCTTGCCGATCGCGGCGTCGGTGGTGACCAGGCTGAGCAGCGTCGCCATCATCGGGTGGATCATCCCCGCCCCTTTGGCGACCCCGGCGATCGTGGCACGATGCCCGGGCTTGTAGCTGGGGGGCTCCCCGGGCAAGGTGACCGTCCGCTGGGCGCGCTTGGGTCGAGTATCAGTGGTCATGATCGCCTCGGCTACCTGCGAGCCATTCTCCCGCGAGAGGTTTGCCGTCGCCTCGCGGAGCCCGGCATAGACCTTCTGCATATCGAGCCGGACACCAATCACCCCTGTCGAAGCGACCAGCACCTCCCGATCGTCGCAATGGAAGTACTCGGCAACGAGGCGAACGGTCTCCTCGGCGTCGGCCAGCCCCTCGTCGCCCGTGCAGGCGTTGGCACAGCCGGCGTTGATGACGAAGACCCGGTGGTTCGCCGCTCGTAGATGTCGTTTGGAGAGCAGGACGGGTGCTGCTTGCACAACATTGGTCGTGAAGACCGCAGCCGCCACCGCCGGCACCTCACTGAAGACGATCGCCAGATCCTGACCGGCCTTCTTCAATCCAGCACGGGCCGTCCCGGCGAGAAAGCCCCTCGGGCTGGCAATCGAAAAGAGTGCCCCTGTCGCCGCACTCGTCTCCGCTCCAGTGGGATCGGTCGCTGGTCGCCCCTCCTCGCCTTCTTTAGCCACTTTGCGCTTCATCGCTCCCCCCCCCGCTACGGCGCTCGATCTTGACGATGGGCACCCGGACTTGGCTGACGTCGAACGGTTCCGGTTGAACCCCTTCCACCAGGTCGAGCACCATCGCCGTCTCATCGCAACAGTTGAATTTTGGACAATTGATGCAGTCCATCCAGACCTTGCGCGGCATGCTCTCGTGGAGGACGACACGGAATCCCAGCTTGGCGAAAAAGTCTGTCACGTAGGTGAAGGCATAGACTTGCACAAGTCCGTGCTCGCGCGCCTCGGCAATATTGGCCTCGACGAGCGCTCGACCGACGCCGCGACGGCCGGCCTGCTCGTGAACTGCCAGCGAGCGGATCTCAGCCATATCTCCCCACGTGAAGTGGAGCGCCGAGCAGCCAATGACACGCATCTCCTGCCCATTTGGGCCGATCTCGACCGCAACGACGAAGTCGCGGATGTTCTCATAGAGGCTCAGCATGGTCCGGGGAAGCATCTGCTGACGGCTGGCGTAGAGATTGACCAGCTGATGGATCTGCACAGCGTCGGCCGTGCGTGCTTTGCGGATCTTCATCTTCCTTCCTGCGTCGAGCCGGCGGCCCCGGCGGCCCCCACGGTAATGGACTTGGCCGCGAGGGCCGCCTCTTCAACCAGAACCTCCTCAAGAGCCGTGATCATTGAAGAGATCTCCGCCTTGCGGATCAGGTAGGGGGGGAGCAGTCGCAGGACCACGTCGTGGGTACAGTTGAGCAGAAAGCCCCTCTCAAGCATCTTCGTCACCACCCCCTTGCCGCTGAAGGCGAGTTGGAGCCCAACCATCAGCCCCTGACCGCGCACCTCAGTGATGATGTCGGGCAACGTGCGTTGCAGCCGGCGCAGGCGCTTGCGGAAGAAGACCCCGACCTCGCCCACGCGCTGCATCAACGCCCCCTCCTCAAGCATCTCCATCAGGGCCAAACTGAGCCGGCAGGCGAGGGGACCACCGCCGAAGGTCGTTCCGTGGTCACCGGGCTGAAGGCCATCCGCCACCCGCTCGGCCGCCAGAAAAGCCCCGAGGGGGAGCCCGAGACCGAGTGGCTTGGCGACACAAAGGATGTCCGGGCGAACGGTCGAATGCTCGAAGGCAAAGACCTTCCCGGTCCGTCCCAACCCGCACTGGACCTCGTCGAGGATGAGCAGGGCCCCCACCTTGTCGCACGCCTCCCGGACAACTCGCAGGAAGTAGTCACTGATCGGATAGACGCCTCCCTCCCCCTGAATCGTCTCGAGGATGACCGCCGCGGTCCGCTCATCAATGGCGGCACGCGCCGCAGCAAAGTCGTCCTCGCAGCGATTGGCATCGATGAAGCGGACGCCCGGGATCAGCGGTTCAAAGGGGCGGCGGTACTTCGCCTGCGCCGTCACCGAGAGCGCGCCCATGGTCCGTCCGTGGAAAGAGTTGAGGAGGGAGACAAACTCTGTCTTCTCTTCGTGGCCATGGCGTCGTTGCCAAGCTCTCGCCATCTTGAGGGCCCCCTCGACTGACTCCGTCCCGGTATTCGAGAAGAAGACCTTGCTCAATCCAGAAGCCGCAGTCAGCCGTGCCGCCAACTGCCCCTGGTACGGGTGGTAGTAGAGATTGGAGATGTGCAGCAGATCGCCCTGCTCGCGCAGGATGCGGCGAACCACCGGGTGGTTGTGTCCGAGGACGTTGACTCCAATTCCCGAGAGGAAGTCAAGGTAGGCCTTGCCGTTCTCATCGTAGAGATGGTTACCTTGTCCGCGGACAAACATGACGGGGAAACGGGCGTAGGTCGGGAGAACGTGGGCCGATTCGAGCTGCCGAACCTCCTCCAGTGTCAACGCGAGAGATGTCTCTGCGGTCATCTTCCTTCCTCCTCCAAACTGGTCTCTTCCAGACAAGTCCCGAGCGGTTCCTCGCCTGCCAGGGTCCGGAGCAGCACCCGTTCTTCCGCCGCCCCGACGATCCGGACGGAGTCGACTCCTGAAGCCAAGGCCTCGAGACAGGCGCGCAGTTTGGGGCGCATGCCCCCCGTCGCCACGCCACTCTCCAGCAGTTCCTCGGCCTCGGCTGGCGTCAGGGTGGCGAACGTTGCCCCATTGGCATCGCGCACCCCTCCAACATCGGTCACTAGAACCAGCGTCGTTGCCGCGCAGCCGCTGGCCATCGCTGCCGCCATCTGATCGCCGTTAACATTGTAATAGACGTGATCGTCGCTCCCAAGCGCGAGACAGGCGACAACCGGCGTGATTCCAGCCGCGAGAAGTCGATCGATCAGCCAGGGGCGAACCTCGACGATCTGCCCGACAAAGCCCAGATCGACGCCATCCGGCAGTTGAAATGGCTCGGCGAGCGCGGTCGAACCGTCCCCCCCGGTGAGGCTGACCGCGGTGACTCCAACCGACTCCAGCTCAGCGACGAGATTGCGTCCCACCAAGCCAGCCAGCACCATCTGCACCACGTCCCGCGTCTCGGCGTCGGTGATCCGCAACCCGTCGTGAAAGGACGACGGAATGGCCAGCCGATCGAGGAGCGAGGCAATCTGTTTGCCGCCGCCGTGGACCAGGATCAAAGAATGGCCCTCAAGGACCAACGTCGAAATCTGCTCTGTCAACGAACGGCGCAGCGCCGGATCGATCAGAACACTCCCTCCCAGTTTGATGACCGTCCGATTCATCGCAGCCCCTCCTCCTCCGGCAGTCCCAGCGCGAGATTGGCGTTCTGCACCGCTTGACTGGCCGCCCCCTTGAGCAGGTTGTCGATCGCCGTGACGAGGATCGCCTGCCCACTTCGTGCGTCGACGGTGGCGCCCAAGTCGCAGTAGGGCTGACCTGCAACAAATTTGATCTCTGGCAGCTGCGTCTCTGGGAAGAGCCGCACGAACGGCGAATCGCGGTAGGTCGCTTGCCAGCGCGCCGCCAAGTCGGCTCGACCGACCCCCGGGCGCAGCTTCAGGTAGATCGTCGAGAGGATCCCCCGATTGATCGGGAGAAGGTGCGGGGTGAAGATCAGTTGCCCCGTCTCGTGAGCGATTCCAAGCCCCTGGGCAATCTCTGGGGTGTGCCGGTGGCGGAAGAGATTGTAGGCACGGAAGCTCTCGTTGACCTCGACGAAATGGGTCGTTGAGGTGGCGGCCTTGCCAGCACCGGTGACCCCCGACTTTGAGTCGCAGATGATCGGCTGCGAAAGCTCGACCAGCCCCGCCTCGAGCAATGGCGCGACCGCCAAGATGATCGAAGTCGGATAGCAGCCCGGATTGGCGATCAATTTGGCGCCCGGCAACCGGTCTCGAACCAGCTCAGTCATGCCGTAGACAGCCCGCGAGAGGATCTCCGGGTGGACGTGCGCGAATCCGTAGTAGGAAGGATAGAGAGCGCTCTCCCGGAGTCTGTAGGCACCGCTGAGGTCGACCACTGTGGCCCCGCAGGTGAGAAGCGAGGGAATCACCTCGTGGGAGAACTCGTTCGGGGTTGCCAGAAAGATCAATCCAGGGTCAAGTCCTGCCAGAACGGATTCGTCGAACGGCTGACAGACCATCCCGGTCAGGCCGCTCAACTCGGGATGTATCTCCGAGAGAGGACGTTCCTTGGGGCTCGCGGCGGCACGTCCCTCTTCGACACGGGAAGAGAACGCACCTGCCAGCTCCCACGCCCGATGGGAGAGGATGATCCGGATCAGCTCCCTCCCCGAATATCCAGTCGCCCCCGCCACCACCACCCGAACTCGGCCGCTCATCGCTCTCCTCCCCACTGCCGTCCCCGCCATCCTCAAACTATCAGCCAAAAACTATCAGGCAA
>JBMOHS010000242.1:0-5116 GCA_049317725.1 Blastocatellia bacterium | reverse complement strand
AGCGAAGTGACGCCTAACCCAGTGCTCAACTGGACGCGCAAGAGCGTTCGTCCCTCGGACCTCATTCCATCCTGGCCTGGCCGCCGCCCGCTGCCCCACGCCGCTGCTCGGGCGGTTGACAAGATGTAGCCGAGTGGCTAGATTCACGGAATGGTAGAGATCCGGAAAACCGACCGGTTCGCAAGTTGGCTGGACGCACTCCTTGACATAAGGGCTCGTGCTCGGGTTCAGGCTCGTCTTGATCGGTTGGCCGAGGGCAACCCTGGTTTAGTAAAACCCGCTGGCGTGGGGGTGTCTGAGCTTCGGACCGACTACGGCCCAGGGGATCGAGTCTATAGCAGGTTTTTTTCACAGCGGAAACGAGGATGAAAGAGTATCAACGTGAATTCATCGCTGGCTGGGGGACACTCATGCTGATCAACGCTGGCTTGGCCCAAAGCAAAGGTCGCAGCGGGCTTGGTTGGTCCATCCTCTCTTTCTTTCTCGGACCCGTTGCCACTTTCCTCATTGTCGTTCTCGATCCCGTTACCCCGTCGCAACCGAGTGAGAAAACCTAACCCCTTGTTCAACCGGACGTGCTTCGGGGTGGCTGCGCCGGGCTTCATTTCATTCTTGCCCGGCTTCGCCACCCCACTGCACGCTGGGTAACTCAAACGTTCGGTGGACTTGGAGCACTCATCTTGGATCAGAACGACCCGTACGACCTGAGCCGCTTCGTGCGAGCCCAAGCGGAAGACTACGATCAAGCGTTGTCCGAGATCCGTGCCGGCCGAAAGATGTCGCACTGGATGTGGTACATCTTCCCGCAGTTTAATGGACTTGGATTCAGCTCGACTTCCCGGTGGTATGCCATCAAGAGCATCGCCGAGGCCGAGGCTTATCTGCGGCATCCGGTTCTCGGACCACGGCTGGTGGAGTGCTGCGAGGCGGCTCTCGGCGTCCATGGCGCCTCGGCATACGAGATATTCGGCTCCCCGGACGACATGAAACTGCGGTCGTGCGCCACCCTGTTCGCACGGGTGTCGGGTCCAGGCTCAGTGTTCGAGGGTTTGCTCGGCAAGTACTTCGAGGGCGTGACTGACGAACGGACACTTCAGCTCATTGGTCCTGCACCAGAAACGCGGTAAACCCGTGGGTACTCCGAATAACAGCAGGCAGCGGACAAGGCTCCGTTGGGGCATCCCTTGTGGGGACCCCTTTTCCAGCAGCGGTCGTTTCCGCCAAAAAAAGGCCTGCCCCTACAATTCGCACGTCCCGTGTCGTTCCGTGGCTCGGCGGCAATCGTGACTGTTTCCCAATGGTCGTTTTCAATCCGTAGGGGCACCCCTTGTGGGTGCCCTTTTTCCAACAGCGGTCGTTTCCGCAAAAAAGGGCAGGCACAAGGCCTGCCCCTACAATTCGCACGTTTCGCGTCGTTCCGTGGCTCGGCGGCAATCGCGACTGTTTCCCGCAGGCCCTTGTCAATTCCCTCGTGGGCACCCTCTTTCCTTGGGCAGGCTACCTGCTCCCACCACTAAGACACGCCAACCAGCCCCCAGAATCAGACTGGCCGTCGCTTGGTGGGAGAGAATCGTCTCCCGGCGATGGGCGCGCAAGAGGCTCGACTCTCTGAGGCGTCCCCGGCTAGCGGTTCTCCTCTGGCGGCTTGGGGGCCTCGGCGGGCGGGGTCTCCTTGCGCCGGAGCGTCGGGCGATCGGGTGCCTGGCTCTCTTCCGTGGTCGCTCCGGCAGCCTCTTCGGAGCCCTCGGGGGGCGTCGGCTGACGACGCTTGAGCGTCGGCTTCTTCGAGTCCTCACCGGCGGGGCCACCGATTCCGCCGCGGCCGCCCGTCGAGCGGGCATTGGTCATGGCGATGAGCCGATTCTTGACCTGCGTGAACTCGGAGGTATTGATGGTGTACTCGCTCTTCTCGGGGAACCGGGCGATCAGGTCGTTGACCTTGGCGATGCGGTCCCCGACCATCGGATGGGTGCTGAAGATCTTGGCCATGGTTCCGGGCTTCTTGCCCTCCTGCGCTTGGAGCTTCTCGAAGAAGCTGGACATGGCGTTGGGATCGTAGCCACTGGCCCAGAGGTACTGGACGGCGAGGGTGTCGGCCTCGTACTCGGCGCCGCGGCTGAACCGGAGGAAGCCGACAGGGATCGCCAGCCCGGCCGCCTGCCGGATCGCGAAGCCGCCCCAGCCGCCGAGGAAGATCAGCGGGAGGGAGCCCCAGTTGACGATCTGCCCTTTGGAGGCCTGTTCGACACCGTGGCGCGCGGCGACGTGGGCAATCTCGTGGGCCATCGGTCCGGCGAGTTCGGCCTCGGTCTCGGCGGCGAGGATCAGCCCCTTGTTGACGTAGAAGAACCCACCCGGGAGGGCAAAGGCATTGATCTCATCGGCGTCGATCACCTTGATCGTGAAGGGCACCTTGGCGTCCGAATGGAGGACGAGGTTTTGCCCTACCTTGTTGATGTACTCGACGATGATCGGGTCTTCGACGAGCTTGGCCGAGCGGTCGACCTCCTGGGAGAACTGCCGACCGATCGCTACTTCCTTGTCGAAGTTGTAGAAGTTGATCTGGAGCTTATTGATGTTGCGCTTCCCGATCATCTCCGGATTTTCCATGTCGGAGAGGGGCTTGAGCGGGGCCTTGCGGGCATCTTTGGCGGTGGGGGTCTCCGCGGTCTTGGTGCCACTCTCGTTCTGCGCCCACCCGGTCAACCCGATGAGGCAGAAGAGGAGGACGAGAAGCCCGGTGCGATTGGTGGCCAGTCGCGCCGGCCGGCTCGACGCGGGTCGGCTGCTCCGGCTGCTTGGGGCGACTGCGGTGACATTGGGATTGGTGATCATCTGCCCTCCTTGTGCGCTCTTCAGGACTAATAGGACTAATAGGACTAACAGGACCGATAGGACCAATGGGGCCAGTGGGACCAATAGGTCCAATCGGGTTCGGGCGGAGCGAAGTGGATTGAACCGGGGTCGATCCTTTCTCTCGCCATCAGAACGGGATTATACTGCATCTCTCTCACCCTTCCGGGAGGGCTCCACAATTAATCTTTTCCAAGGTTTCCCGGGCAAGGGGGGGGAGGGCATTTTGAGAGGGCAGACAGCAAAGGAGTGAGGAATGAGACTGCAACGGTGGGAGATGGCAAGGCGGCGGAGTGAGAAGAGAGGGGGAGGCCTGTCGGGATGGGTGGGAGGCGTGGTGCTCCTGCTGGTGGCCCCGTGGGTGGGGCAGGCCCAGGATTGGCCGCAGTGGCGCGGGGCCACGCGGACGGGGCTTTCGGGGGAGACGGCGTTGTTGCGGCAGTGGCCCGCCGAGGGTCCGCGACAGGTCTGGTCGACCGATGGCTTGGGGGAGGGGTACGGCGCGGTTGCGGTGAGCGGGGATCGGGTCCTGGTGCAGGGGACGAACCGTTCGGCGAGCATGGTCTACTGCCTCAACCGGGCCGACGGGAAGATGATCTGGAGTGTCGCGCTGGGTCCGAAGCTGGAGGAGAGTCGGGGGAACGGTCCCCGGGCGACGCCGACCGTCGATGGCGACCGCGTCTATGTGCTGACGGAGAACGGGGACCTTGCCTGTCTGCGCCTGCGGGATGGGTCGGCACTCTGGCGCAAGAACATTCTGCGCGAGTTTGGGGGGCGGAATCCGCACTGGATGATCAGCGAGTCGCCACTCGTCGATGGGGACCGGCTGATCGTCTCGCCGGGAGGACCGGGGGCCGGCATGGTCGCGCTCGACAAGATGACGGGGAAGAAGGTCTGGGCGGCGGCTGAGCTGGGGGAAGAGGCGGCCTACTCCTCTCCCATCCGGGTGATGGTCGGCAACGTCCCGACGATCCTCAACTTCACCTCGTCAGCGGCCGTCGGGGTGCGGGCAACGGATGGGAAGGTCCTCTTCCAGTACACACGGGCCGCCAACGGGACGGCCAACTGTGCGACGCCCGTCTTTGCCAATAACAAGGTCTTCTTCAGTTCGGCCTATGGCACGGGCGGGGCGCTGCTCAACCTGGTGGCCAATGGCGGGGAGGTCGAGGCCCAGGAGGTCTACTTCACCCGCGAGATGATGAACCACCACGGCGGGATGGTGCTCGTCAACGGCTACCTCTACGGGTTCTCGAATGCCATTCTGACTTGCCTCGAATTTGAGACGGGCAAGAAGATGTGGAGCCACCGCAGCGTCGGCAAGGGCTCCCTGACCTATGCCGACGGGATGCTCTACCTGGTGGGGGAGGGGCAGGTCGTTGGCTTGGCGGAGGCCAATCCGAAAGGCTACGTCGAGCGGGGCCGCTTCACGATCGAAGATTTCGGACGTCCCAGTTGGGCCCACCCGGTCGTCGCTGGCGGCAAGTTGTACATCCGGAATTTGGGGACCCTCACCGTCTATGATATTCGCGCCCAGAAGTAGAGGGGGCAGGCCGGGTCGAGTGGGAGAGTTGGCTCACTCGACCGCGGCGTGGTCCGCCCCTTTCGGAAAGACCCAGCGGAGCAGGAGTGGGGTGATCATGGTCGTGAAGAGGACCATGATCACCATGATCGAGAAGATCTCCTGATCGATGACGCCGCTGGCCAGTCCGACCCCGGCGACGATGAGGCCGACCTCCCCGCGCGAGATCATCCCGATGCCGACGCGCAGCGACTCGGCGCGGGTAAATCCGCAGGCCTTGGCCGGGATCGAGCAGCCGACGATCTTGCTGGCGACCGCGACGAGCAGGACCAGTCCCATCAGGCCGAGTTGGGAAGGGTTGGCGAGAATGGCGCGGCCGTCGGCTTCAAGGCCGATCGAGATGAAGAAGACGGGCACGAGAATGCTGTAGGTCAGCGGCTCCATGCCTTCGTGGATCTCTTTTCGCAGACTCGTCCGCGCGACAAAGACACCGGCGAGATAGGATCCGGTGATCGCCGCGACCTGCCCGATGAACTGCGCGGCGAAGGAGTAGAGCAGGGCCAGCGCGACTGTCGCCGCGAGGAGGGCCTGGCTGGCGGGCAAGCCGCGCGCGAACCCGAGGATCCGCTCGAAGTAGCGCGCGGCAAACCAGACGCCCCCGACGAAGAAGGCTCCCATCAACGCGATCAGCAACGAGATCTCCGCCGCCTTGTTTCCGCCGAAGAGGGAGGTCGAGAGGAGGAC
>JBMOHS010000241.1:0-5152 GCA_049317725.1 Blastocatellia bacterium | reverse complement strand
GCGGCACTGACCCCAGAGGACGCAATCGTCGCCACCTACCGCGAGCATGGCCACGCCCTCGCCCGCGGCATTCCGATGGGGGCAATCCTCGCCGAGATGTACGGCAAGGCCAACGGGTGCTGCCGGGGGCGGGGCGGCTCGATGCACCTCTTCGATGCGGAACGGCGATTCTACGGGGGGCACGCCATCGTCGGGGGTGGGTTGCCGGTCGCCGTCGGACTGGCCCTCGCGGACCACCTGCAGGGGCACCGTCGCGTGACAGCCTGCTTCTTCGGGGATGGTGCGGTCGCCGAGGGCGAGTTTCACGAGTCGATGAACCTCGCCGCGCTCTGGCGTCTGCCCGTCCTCTTCCTCTGTGAAAACAACCGCTACGCCATGGGCACGGCGCTCGCCCGCCACCAGGCCCAACCGGACTTGGCCGAAAAGGCACGGAGCTATGGCATGCCGGCAGCCACTGTCGACGGGATGCGCCTGAGCGCGGTCCAGTCAGCGACGCGGGAGGCTGCTGCCGAGGTCCGCGCCGGCAAGGGTCCCCGCTTCCTCGAATATCAGACCTACCGGTTCCGGGCCCACTCGATGTACGACCCGGAGCTCTACCGGACGCGCGAGGAGGTCGAGGCGTGGAAGACGCGCTGTCCACTGCGGCTCCACAGCGAGGAGATTGGGCTGACGGCTGACGAGCGGCAGGCGCTCGAAGACGAGGTCGCCACCGAGATCAAGGCCGCCCTCCTCTTCGCCGAGGCGGGCCCGCTCGAACCGGTCGAGGACCTGCTGCGCGATGTCGTCGGCGTTCGTTCGTAGTGAGAATGAGTGGGTCAATTCGAATCGGTCGGGAAGGCGCGGCGCAGCTCCTCGAGCCAGACCGTCGCCTCAGCATCGCTCGGGGCTCGCCAGTCGCCGCGGGGCGAGAGGGAGCCGCCCGACCCGACCTTCGGTCCATTCGGCACACAACTCCGCTTGAACTGACTGATCTGGAAGAACCGGTAGAGGAAGACTTCCAGCCAGTGACGGATCGTCGCCAAGTCATACTTCTCCCCCCAGGCGTGCTGGGCGAGGAAGGCCACTTTGCTCGGACGAAAGCCAAAGCGCGAGAGGTAGTAGAGCGTAAAGTCTTGCAGCTCGTATGGGCCGATCTGGGCCTCCGTGCTCTGCGTTGGACGCTCGGGGGATGGTGCATCGACCTCCGCCGGCACCAGCTCCGGCGAGATCTCCGTCTCCAGGATCGCCTGTAGAATCGACCCCGTCGCGGCGTCGACCTGCCCAGTCCGGATGACCCACCCCAGCAGAAACTGGATCAGCGTCTTCGGGACAGAACTGTTGACGTTGTAATGGGACATGTGGTCGCCGACGCCATAGGTCGTCCAGCCGAGCGCGAGCTCACTGAGGTCCCCCGTGCCAAGGACGAGCGCGCCGTGGTGGTTGGCGAGGCGGAAGAGGTGCGAGGTTCGCTCGCCAGCCTGGACGTTCTCGAAGGTGACGTCGTAAACGGGCTGCCCTTCGCTGTACGGATGGCCGATGTCGCGCAGCATCTGCAAGCAAGAGGGGCGGATGTCGAGTTCACCAGCGGTGACCCCGAGGGCGTTCATGAGGGCGTGGGCATTGGCGAGGGTTGTGCGGCTCGTCGCAAAGCCGGGCATGGTCCAGGCAAGGATGTTGCGGCGCGGAAGGCCCAACCGATCCATCGTCTGGGCGGCAACGATCAAGGCGTGGGTCGAGTCGAGCCCCCCAGAGACCCCGATGACCAGCTTCTCGATCCGCGCGCTCTCCAATCGCTTCATCAAGCCGTGAACCTGGATGTGGTAGGCCTCGTAGCAGCGCTCCTCGCGGACGGTGGCATCCAAGGGGACGTACGGGAAGCGCTCGACGCGCCGCTGCAAGGGCATCTCCCCCTCCGGCACGGCAAAGGCAAAGGAGACTCGGCGCAGGCGGGTGAGCTGGTCCCGGTGTGCCGCCGTGGCGTCGCGGAAGGTGGTCGTCCGCATCCGATCCTGCACCAGCCGCTCGAGATCAAGGTCGGCCAGCAGCACCTGCTCCTCCGAAGAGAACCGCGCCGACTCCGCCAGCCGTTCGTTGTTCTCGTAGACGATCGCCTGCCCATCCCAGGCGAGGTCGGTCGTCGACTCCCCTGGACCGGCGGCGGAATAGAGGTAGGCCGCGATGCACTTCCCAGATTGAGCCGCGCAGAGATTGCGGCGATAGTCGGCCTTGCCGATCGTCACGTTGCTCGCCGAGAGGTTGGCAAGGATCGTCGCCCCGCCAAGTGCCGCGAAAGTGCTCGGCGGAATCGGTGCCCAGAGGTCCTCACAGATCTCGGCGTGCAGCACAAAATGGTCGAGGCCAGTCGCCTCAAAGAGCAGATCGTTGCCGATCGGGACCGTCTCACCGAGCAGACGCACTTCCCGAACGACGAGGTCTCCCGCCGCAGCAAACTGGCGCTTCTCGTAGAACTCCCGGTAGTTCGGGAGGTAGGTCTTTGGGACCAGCCCGAGCAGCCTCCCCTGGTAGAGCACGACGGCGCAATTGAAGAGCTGGCTGCCGAACCGCAGCGGCGCACCGACCAAGAGAACCGAGACCAGCGTGCGGCTCGCCTCAAGCAGTCTGGCGAGCGCCTCTTCGGTCGCCCCAAGCAGCGCCTGCTGGTGGAAGAGGTCGTCGTTGCTGTAAGCCGAGAGTCCCAGCTCTGGGAAGAGGGTGACTGCTGCCCCCTCGGCTGAAGCGCGCTGCGCGAGCACGATCGTCCGCTCGACGTTGTAGGCGGGATCGGCGACCCGCAGGTGCGGAGTACAAACGGCGACCCGCAGAAAATCGTGGGCATAGATCGAGTTGAAGGGTGGTCGTGCCATATCGTTGGCAGGGTACCGCTCCCCTGCCCCTTTCCGCAACTCCGGCGCGCGGCCGGACGGACTCCCCTTCCGCCTCTCCCTTCCGGTTCCACTGCGGAAAGTTCCGCACTCGACTGAGAATTCCCCACTCCATTCCTGGTAGTTCCCGGTCCCAAAAGGCATTTTCGCGGCTTCACCCGGGCCGAAACAGTGGGCACGGAAGTTGCCTTACTGGGGAATGCCCAGAGAGATCGGGAAGGAGCGAAGATGCGTCGGATGACCTATCGGGAAGCGGTTCGGGAGGCGTTGCGGGAGGCCCTGCAAAGCGATCCGCGCGTCTTTCTGATGGGGGAGGACGTGGGGGCCTACGGCGGTGCCTACGCGTGCAGCAAAGGGCTGCTCGAAGAGTTTGGGGAGGAGCGCGTCCGGGACACCCCACTCTCGGAAGCGGCCTTCGTCGGAGCTGGGATTGGTGCCGCACTCAATGGGATGCGCCCGATCGTCGAGGTCATGACGGTCAACTTCAGCCTCCTTGCGCTCGATCAGATCGTCAACACGGCGGCCACCTTACGCCACATGTCTGGCGGACAGTTGGGCGTCCCCCTGGTAATCCGGATGGCGACGGGGGGAGGTCGCCGCCTCGCGGCACAGCACTCCCACAGCCTCGAAGGGTGGTACGCCCACATTCCCGGGATCCGCGTCCTCGCCCCGGCAACCGTCGACGACGCCCGCTGGATGCTCGGGCTGGCGCTGCGGGAGCCAGACCCGGTCGTCCTCTTCGAGCACGCCATGCTCTACCCGTCGGAGGGAGAGGTCGGAGAAGAGGGAACAACGCACGAGATCGATCGGGCAGCGATTCGCCACCCGGGGAACGATCTGAGCCTGATCACTTATGGTGGGTCGTTGGGGAAGTGCCTGGCGGCGGCCGAGATCCTCATCCAGGAGGGGGTCTCGGTCGAGGTGGTCGACTTGCGGTCGTTGCGGCCACTCGACAACGCCACGATCCTCGCCTCGGTCCGCAAAACGCACCGGGCCGTCATCGTCGACGAGGGCTGGCGGACCGGCAGCTTGGCGGCCGAGATCAGTGCCCGGTTGATGGAAGAAGCCTTCGACGATCTCGACGCTCCCGTTCAGCGCGTCTGCAGCGCGGAGGTCCCCCTGCCCTACGCGGGGCACCTTGAGGATGCCGCCTTGCCCCAGGTCGAGACGATCGTGCAGACAGTTCGCCAGATGGGTTGACCGAGAGATGTCGGGTCGGAAAGCCGGGAGGTCGAAGAGGATGGAGTTTCGGATGCCCTCGTTGGGCGCAGACATGGAGGCGGGAACCTTGGTCGCTTGGCATCGCGCGGTCGGCGAGTCGATCGCACGTGGCGAGATCCTCGCCGAGGTCGATACCGACAAAGGGGTCATCGAGATCGAATCGTTCGTCACCGGACGAATCGAGGCGCTCCTCATCGAACCCGGAACCAAAGTCCCAGTGGGAACCGTCCTCGCCTTCATCCAGACCGCCGAGGAGCCGCCGTCCGACTCCACGCCCGCCCCCAAACGACGCGCCGTCTCCCCACTCGCCCGCAAACGCGCCGCCGAGCTGGGCGTCGACCCGGAGCAACTGGTCGGCAGCGGACCGGGAGGTCGCGTCACCCGCGAGGATGTCGAACGGGCCGCCTCCTCGTCTCCCACTCCCCGAGCCCAGACGACACCCGTCGACGCCGCAGAGCGCTCCCGGCGGATGCGCCAAGCGATCGCCACTGCCATGGCCCGCTCGAAACGGGAGATCCCCCACTACTACCTCTCAACGACGATCGATCTGCAGCAGGCCCTCGACTGGCTGGCCGCCCAGAACGCGCAGCGCCCAGTCACCGAGCGATTGCTTCCGGCGGCGCTGCTCCTCAAGGCGACGGCGCGCGCCCTCGAAAGGTTTCCAGAGCTGAATGGGACCTGGGAAGAGGGAGCGTGGCGCCCCTCCGCCTCGATCAACCTCGGGGTCGCCATCTCGCTGCGCGAAGGCGGGCTCGTCACTCCAGCCCTCCTCGGCGCCAATCAGCAGCCGCTCGACCGGCTGATGGCGAATCTGCGTGACCTCGTCGCGCGGGCGCGCACGGGGGCACTGCGCAGCGGCGAACTGACTGGGGCAACGATCACGGTCACTAACCTCGGCGACCAAGGCGTGGAAACTGTCTTCGGAATCATCTACCCGCCCCAAGTCGCCCTCGTCGGCTTCGGCCGCATCAGCACGCGCCCCTGGATTGTCGGCGGGCAGGTCGTCCCCCGTGCCCTGGTCAATGCCTCACTCGCCGGAGATCACCGCGCCAGCGATGGCCACCTCGGAG
>JBMOHS010000240.1:0-5188 GCA_049317725.1 Blastocatellia bacterium | reverse complement strand
CTTTCTCAAACTCCGCGGTGTCGATCGCCCCCCACGTCTACTCACCAAGCGCCAGCGAGAGCAGCCAGTGTGTCCCATAAAAGAAGGCGACGCCGCCAAAGACATAGATCGATGCGGGAATCCCCCGTTCCTCCGTCGGGTGGTCGTGGTTGTGCGCATGGGCGTGGTTGACTTCCGGGATCAGATCCGAAGCGGCGACATAGAGAGTGACCCCGGCGGAGAAGGGCAGGGCATAGCGAATCGCCGGCTGGGTGACCGTGACCGTCAGGATCCCCGCCAGGGTCGCAACCGCGATCAGCAGGGTCGCCTGCCAAGCTGCACGCCGATCCCGTCCAGCCGAGAGCATAATCGATGCGATCGTGAACCCTTCCGGTATCTTATGCAAGAAGACGGCGAGAAAGAGGACCATTCCCAGGCGAAAGCTCGTCAGCAGCCCCGCCGCCATGACGACCCCATCGAAGAAGGCGTGGATCGAGAGCCCGAGCAGGGCCCGCCCCGCCACTCCCTGCTTGTGCATCTCCACGTGGTGGGTCTCTTCTCCAAAATGGAAATGGGGGGCAATCGTGTGCTCTGCCAATTGCAGGAGCAGGTACCCGCCCACCATCCAAGCCATGGCAACCCCGAACGCCTCGCCCCACTGCCGGCTGACTTCCGGAACAACCTCCAATAAGACCGCCGCCAGCAGGAATCCCGCACCGACTGCCGTCAACTGCCGCAACCAACGGTAGCGGGGCCCCGAACGCGCTGCGATCAACAGCCCGCCCAGCAGGTTTCCGCCCGCCGCTAACCCGCCAATGACCGCCAGTGTGATCACTTCCCTCATCTCCGTGACCCCATCCTTCTCCACCCCCTCTTGTTGATTGTCAGCGCCGCCACTATACCACGCTCCCTTCAGAAACGACGATCTTCCTCCCTCTCTGTCGCTCTTCCCCCTCTCTCCTTAAACAAAGTTTTAAATCTTGCCCTCCCGCCCTTTTTTGACCGGGGAATCTTCTTGACTCTCTCTGTCAACGAGGCCTATTATCGCCATCGTGGTGGACCAAAGTGGAATAAAGTGGACTGACTTGAGTGGAAGACTGGTCAGTGGACCACAGGAATGCCGTGCTGAAGGTGCCAAAAGGCGAAACAAGTCTTTTGAGGAGCCCACCACCCATATTTTCGCTGGAGCTGGGTTTTAGCAGGGGCTGGGCAGGGCCATTCCACCGATTTCAAAGCTGGGTTGTTCCGTGGGGCTGTAAAGCAGCAGGGGGAAGATGTTTCGAGGGTGCAGCTCAACGCGAATGGATGAAAAGAGCCGCCTCAAGATCCCCTCGTCTTTCCGGCGGGTCCTCGAGGAGCGCTATCCCGGCCACCGGTTCTATGTGACCAGCACGACGGGCGAGGCGGCCCAGATCTATCCCTTGACCGTCTGGGAGGAGATCGAGGCCAAGCTGCAAGAGGTTCCCAACGAACTGCCCTCGAAGAAACGCTTTCTGAGTGTGACCAGCTACTTTGGCTCGGAGCAGGAGGCGGATGCCCAGGGCCGGTTGCTCATTCCGGCCCCGTTGCGTCTTAAAGCGGACCTGCAGGGCGAGGTGATCGTCCTCGGCAAGATGAACTTCCTCGAAGTCTGGAATGCCGAGCGGCAGCGTCAGTATCTCGAAGGGAACCCCTATACCGAGGCGGATGCCATCCAGCTGGGGGAGTATGGCCTCTGAGCCGGTCGTGGGCTTTCAAGGAGCGCTGGGGTAGCTTTGGGTGGGTAGCTTCAGAGGGAGGATGACCATGCCGACAGAAGGGGTGCTCCACCGGTCGGTGATGGTCGAGGAAGCGATCGCCCTCCTCGCGCCGGAGCGGGGGGGAGTTCTGATCGACGGAACACTGGGAATGGGGGGCCATACCGAGCGTTGGCTCGAAGCGGTCGATGCGGCCGGGGCGACTGGCCGGGTCATTGGACTTGATCGGGACGCCGAATCGATCCCGCTTGCCAAGCAGCGGCTGGCCAGATTTGGCGACCGTATCGAGTACCTCCACGCCGACTACCGCGACGTGGCGACGATCTGCCGCGACCGTGGCATCGAGTCGGTCTCGGGGATCCTGGTCGACCTGGGAATCTCCTCGTACCAGCTCGAGACGCTCGAGCGGGGATTCAGTTTTCGGCAGGGAGAAGGAAGAGGGGAAGCTGCGGACGCTTCGGAGATCCTTCTCGACATGCGAATGGATCGCTCGCAAGGGGAGACCGCGGCCGAGTTGATCGCACGGTTGAGTGAACCGCAGTTGGCGGAGCTGCTCTGGAGCTATGGAGAAGAACCAGCCTCCCGTCGGATTGCCCGTCGCATCGTCGAGCAGCGCTCGCGCAGCCCGATTCGGACCACTGCCCAGCTCGCGGATTTGGTCATTCGGGCAGTCCATCAGAAGGGGCATTGGCGAATTCACCCGGCGACCCGGACGTTTCAGGCGCTCCGGATTGCGGTCAATCGCGAGCTGGAGGGGTTGTCTACTTTTGTCGGGGAAGCGGTCGACCTGTTGGCTCCGGAGGGGCGCCTCGTGGTGATCACTTTCCACTCGCTGGAGGACCGGTTGATCAAGCAGGCACTGCGGTTTCAGGCTGGGCAATGTCAATGCCCACCGCACGCTCCGACCTGCCAGTGTCGGGCCGTTCGCCGTGTCGAACTCTTGACCCGCAAAGCGCTCTGCCCAGGCCCAGAGGAGATCGCTCTCAACCCTCGTGCGAGGAGTGCCCGCTTGCGAGCCTGCCGCAAACTCTCTCTTCCCGACCCTTCCGGTCAGGGTGGAAGGGAGGACGAGCACGCTGCCCCCCCCTCGGGTGGTGGCCATGGTTGAAGGTGCACCCGAGGAGATTGCACAACTGGCACCCAGTTCAATCTCTTCCAGATTTGGGATTATCCGGGACGACCTCCCGCCATTTCCCTGACAATTGAATTCGACGAACTCCGCCGATCATTCGATTTCCAGCGGCGTGGTAAGTGCCGAAGGCAGGTGAGGTGGTCGGGCGGAGTCGGCTGACTGCCCAGTGGAGACGAGAGATGAAGATTCCCAAAGGACACCCATATCGCAAGCAGGTACGCAATGGTCCAGTGGTCGAGAGGGGCGCCAGCGCCGGCCGTCCGGGATCAAGGCCTCGGCGCTCCAGCTCGGCACTGGGGAGGTCGGTCACGGGCTCAGGGCAGGACGGCTCGCGCGTTCTTTGGGCGATCATCCTCCTGGGAGGATTGGTCGCCAGCGGATTCCTGCTCGCGCTGCAATCACAGGGGAGATCGCGTCGGTTGGGCCGACAGGATGCCGAACTCAAGGCGGAGTTTCACGAGCTGGCCAAGCAGCAGCGGTTTGACGATGATCGGCGACACCGGGCGATCGACGAAGTTCAACGGAAGGCGCTGACGCCCTCACCCGTCGGGGGACTGGTCCAGCCCGCTCTTCAACGAACGGCGCTCCCCTCACCAATTGCCACCCGGTTGGCTTCCACTTCCCGGCAAGCCAGGGTCCCTCGCGAGCCGGAGAACCGCATTGTCAGGACCTCTCCTGCCAGACCCGTCCGCGCGTCGGTGGTCCCTGACGAGGAAGCGGCTACACCCCGAGACGAGTCAAGGAAAGATCGGGCAGTCGTTCCCGTCGTGCAGACCCGAACGGCCCCACAGACGCGGCCCCGCCGGATCGAAGCGGTCGTCTTTGAGCAGTAACCCTGCTCCAGTCCAATTTTTCTTATGCCGAAACGTCGACCCGAGCAGATCCAGGGGACTCCTTCAAGCCAGCAGCGCCTTTATTATTTGGGCGCGCTGGTGCTGGCATGGATTCTGCTGATCCTTGGCCGTCTCATCTGGCTGCAATGGGTTGAGCACGAGACGTACCAAGCGCGAGCAGAACTGCAGCACAAGAGAAAGGTAGATCTGATCGCTCCCCGTGGTGCGATCGTCGACCGCCACGGGAACTCGCTCGTCACCAGCCAAGTCCTCAATTCCGTCTACCTCGATCCGAAGCGCTTTCAATCCCGCCTTGCCAAGGAGAAGCGGACCTTGGCGGAGAAGCGTCAGGAGGCGGTTCAGCTTCTTGCTCCGCTGCTCGGTCTGTCTCCCCAGCAGTTCCTGTCCATCCTCGAAGACCAGAATCGCCGCACTTGGTTGCGCCGTCGGCTCGCCCCCAAAGAAGCCGCCCAGGTTCGACAAATCGTCGCCAACCACAAATTGACGGGGATCGAGTTTGAGGAGGAGGAGGTTCGCGCCTATCCCAATCACCAACTCGCCGCCCACCTGTTGGGGTATGTCGGATGGACGGAAGCGCCGACCCAGGGAACGGTCAGTGCCCCCAATCTCCCCAGCCAGTCGACCGAACCCGCCGTTCGTGGAGTGGCCGGCATTGAAAGCCGCTTCGATCATTTTTTAGAAGGGCACAAGGGTGAGGTGGCGGTCGTGCGCGATGCCGGGCGCAAGCCCTATCAGCGCACAGATCTCCCACCGACTGCCGGGTCGACCGTCTGGTTGACGATTGATGCCGCGCTTCAGCGGAAGGTCGAACTGCTGCTGGAGCAGACGGTTCGTCAGCACCGGGCCAAGGGAGGCTCGGTGGTGATCATGGATCCCTGGACTGGACGGATTCTGGCCATGGCCAGCGCTCCTACCTTTGACCCTGGAACGAGGCGACAGTCGATTCCGGATCAATTGGCATATGTCAACCAAGCGATCTCGGCCCCCTATGAGCCCGGCTCAATCTTCAAGATCATCACCTTCGCGGCCGCCTTGGAGGAAGGGGTCGTCCGTCGGGGTGATCGTCTCGATTGCGGCCATGGGCAGATGACGATCGGGCGGCGCGTGATTCGCGACACACACGCCTATGGTCTCATCCGCATGGAGGAGGCCTTCGCTAAATCGTCGAATGTCGGAGCGATTCGACTGGCCCAACGGATGGGCCGTCAGACCTTTCACCAGTACATTAAAAAGTTTGGGTTTGGAGATCGGACAAAGGTCGACCTGCCGGGAGAGGCGGCCGGGATTCTTCGTCCACCAGATCGTTGGAATCCAGACTCGATTGGGTCGATCGCCATGGGGCAAGAGATCGCGGTGACGCCTCTCCAGGCGGTCGCTGCTGTCTCGGTCATCGCCAATGGCGGAAGGTGGGTCCGGCCGTACCTGGTCGAGCGGGTGACGTCGCCTGACGGGAGAGAGGTCTTCTACCGGCCAGAACGGGAAGAGCG
>JBMOHS010000239.1:0-5193 GCA_049317725.1 Blastocatellia bacterium | reverse complement strand
GGCCGTCCAGGTGCCTTCCCTCGTCCCCGGTCAACGGGGCCACAGCAGCAAACATAGGGCACCCACAAGGGGTGCCCCTACAAATCGAAATCGGCCCTTCGGTAACGTTCGCAGCCGGCTTGGGGAGGACCATGCGGGCCGGAGGCCCGCGCACCCAGGGGGCCTTGTCCCTGCCATGTTCTCGCCTGGAGGAACGATGGGGCCGCCCCTACAACTCATACCGGCCATATGGGTAGCCCCATTTCTCTTTCCCCATTCCCCATTCTCCATTCTCCATTCTCCATTCTCCATTCTCCATTCTCCATTTACCCCATTCTCCATTTCCCCCATTGGGTCGCCGCTCTCTCCGGCGCGGGCCTGCACCTTGGGTGCCCAGCCCCGGTGGTGCCCCATCTCTCTTGGCTGACCCACAAGTCTGACTCAAGCCCAGATCCGAGTCGCCCATCCTGCTCACCAAAGTCGGGGTACACCGTAGGAGTCGAATGACGCATCGACGCTGACGATGGACAAGCGATCTCGTAGAGCGTGAACGACGATCATCCTGTCGAATGGATCACGGTGCAGGGAGTCGGGAAAGGGTAACTCTTTGTACCGAACACAATCCTCCGTAGTGATCGGCAGTAGAATCAAGCCGTAGCCGTTGATGGCCGCATCCAGAAACATCGAATAGGGCACAGACAAGCCCAGTTTACCCAACCCAGACTTGATCGCGATTTCCCAGACCGATGCCATGCTCAAGTAGAGCCGGTTCGCAGGATCGGCGAGCAACCCCGTCGCCATAGCACTGAGGTTCGAATTCGATTGCATCAACCAAAGCAGCGTGTGTGAATCGATCAGAAGGTTCACTCCATATACTCCTTCATGTCTTCAAGGGAAGCGTCGAAATCAGGAGCAATGAACGTAATCATATCCCTGCCCAGACCAGGTCCCGGTCGCTTCGTCGGTACTGGCATGAGCACTTCGCTGACCAGTTTCGCTACCGGCTGATGATTCCGAGTCAGAATCACTTCATCTCCCGGCGAGAGACTTTCAAGCAATTCCGGCAGCGTGATCTCGATCTCTTCCACCGCCATCGTCTTTTGCATCGCTGTCTCCTTTCTTTTTCCACAAATATCCAAAGCTCAGGCGCGTTTCGAAGAAGGACTCGCCGGGTCGAGCGGAGGTCCGATCGATTCGCGGAGAGCGAGATGGACGGGGAGGAGGAGGCTCTGGGGGGAGGAGTAGCGGCCCTCCATGGCCTCGAGGAGGAGGGTGAAGGCGCGTTGGCCGATCTCGTACATCGGGGTGACGACAGAGGAGAGGGAGGGGGTGGTGAACTCGCCGAGAGGGAGTCCATCGAAGCTGACGACCGAGACGGCGTGGGGGACCTCGATGCCGGCATCGTGGAGGAACTTGAGGAGGCCGATCGCGACGGTATCGCTGAAGGCGACGATGGCGGTAGGCTTGTCCGACGTACTCTCCCAGAGGCGACGACCAGCGGCGGCTCCGCCAGCAAAGGTCAATTCACTTGACTGATGAAGAGCAGGATCGGAGGGGAGGCCGAGCTGCTGGAGGTGGCGTTGAAAGGCGCGCCAGCGCTGCTTGATGGGGAGCATGGCCGGGGTGCCGGAGAGGTAGCCGATGCGGCGATGGCCGCGCTCGACGAGGGCGTCGAGGACCAGCCGGACTCCGGTCAGATAGTCGGCGGCGACCTGATGAAAGATCGCCGGGCGGAGCTGCCGGTTGACGAGGACGACCTGCAGATCGCTCTCGAGCAGTTCCTGCCAGAAGGAGGGGAGCTGCGGCCGCTCGGAGAGGAAGGGGGGAGCAGTGATGATGCCGCCCATGTGGAGGGCTCCCATGGCACGGACCCGATCGACATACTTGCTCATGTCGTAGGAGCCATTGCTGACGAGGACGTGGTACCCGGCTTGGCTGGCAGTGTCCTCGATGGCGCGGATCACCTCGGCATAGTAGGGGTCGCTGCTGTTGGGGACGATGACGCCGATGAGATTGGAGCGGCCGGTGGCGAGGGCGCGGGCGACCTGGTTGGGCTTGTAGTCAAGCTCGCGGATGGCGGCGTGGACGCGCTCGCGGGTACTCTCCGGGATGCGCGGATGGTCGCGCAGGGCGAGGGAGACGGTCATCGCCGAGAGGCCCAACCGTTGCCCGATGTCGCGCAGTGTCACCTTCTTCTTCAACCGGTCACCTCGCGGACCACTCGACCTCCGAGGCCATCCCGCTGGGCTTGTCTCGCGGGGCAGGTCTCCAGAATCGTTGATGATACTGGAAAAGATGCCGGCGGGGAAACCCTTGCCAGAAAGATGTGGAGAAGACGCGGGCGAGGGAGGGGGGGGCCAACGATCGCCGGGAGGAGCAGTGGACGGATTTGGACAGTTGGAGGATAATTTGTCCTCGCCACGTGGAAGAGGAGACCTGCCAGGTTCGAGGATCAAAGAGAGGAACGAGCGATGGGACAGCCAGCCGCGGAACGACGAACATTCTTTCTGACGGGGTGTGCCAGCGGGATCGGCCGCCATCTCGCCGACCGCTTGGCGCGGGAGGGGCATCAGTTGATGGCGACGGACATCCGCGAGGAGGCGCTGGCCGAGGTGGCAGAGACGTCGGCCTGGCCGAGAGAGCGATGCCGCTGGCGGCGGCTCGACGTCCGGGATCCGCGCGACTGGTCGGCGGCCGTCGCGGAGGCCGTCGAGGCCTTCGGTTCGATCGATGTCTTGATGAACATCGCGGGCTACATGCAATCGGAATGGATCCAGGAGTCGACGGTCGAGACGGTCGACCGGCACGTCGACATCAACCTCAAAGGGGTCATCCACGGGACACGCGTTGCCGCCAACCAGATGGCGCGCCAGGGGCAAGGTCATATCATCAACATCGCCTCGCTCTCAGGCGTGGCGCCGATCCCGGGCATCGCCGTCTACTCGGCAACCAAGTTTGCGTGCCGGGCCTTCTCGTTGGCCGCAGCGCTCGAGCTGCGGGAACAGGGGATCTTCGTCACGGCGGTCTCTCCGGATGCGGTCGAGACGCCCCTGCTCGCCCCGCAGAAGGGGGTCGATGCGGCGGCGATCCTCTTCTCCGGGTCTAGACTGCTGCGGGTCGAGGAGATTGCCGATCTGATCCTGGGCCGGGTGCTGCGTGAGCGGCCCCTCGAGGTCACCCTCCCCCGCTACCGAGGGTGGCTGGCCCATTTGACCAACCTCTTCCCGGCCATGGGCTTTGCGTTGGGCCCCGCCTTTCGTCGGGTGGGGGGCCGACGGCAGACGGCCTTCTTCCACGACCGGTCGAGCTGAACGGAAAAGGATGGCCGAGACTGGGGAAACGGTTGACCCGTTGCCGGGAACTGATTACTCTTCGGATTACTTCTCGTCCCTGGCGGGGACAACAGCCATCCAGCGGGGTGGAGATCCATCAAATAGAACTTGGCCAGAAGAGCAAGGATTGACGGCCACTGACGCCTGTCGCCCTCTGTCGTCCCGAATGCGTTGTGACGCCTTCCCTGACAGAGCCCGAGGGGTGTTGTGCGACTGAAGATGGGGGAAAGGATTCTCGAAATGCCGAAATATATCTTTGTGACGGGTGGAGTGGTCAGCGGACTGGGCAAGGGGATCGCGGCGGCGTCGATCGGTGCCCTCCTCGAGGCGCGAGGTCTCAAGATCACGTTGCTCAAGTTCGATCCCTACATCAACGTCGATCCGGGAACCATGTCCCCGTTTCAACACGGGGAGGTCTTTGTCACGGACGATGGGGCGGAGACGGACCTTGACCTGGGCCACTACGAGCGCTTCACCCGGGCGCAGTTGACGCGCGCCAACAACCTGACCTCGGGCCGGATCTACCTCTCGGTGATCGAGAAGGAGCGGCGCGGAGATTACCTCGGCAAGACGATCCAGGTCATTCCCCACATCACCAACGAGATCAAGGACGCGATCCGCAACGTCGCCGAAGGCGTCGACGTGGTCATCGTCGAGATCGGGGGGACCGTCGGCGACATTGAGTCGCTGCCTTTTCTCGAGGCCATCCGCCAGATGAGCAATGAGGTTGGGCGCCACAATGCGATCTTCCTCCACCTGACGCTGGTGCCCTATCTCGCTGTCTCCGGGGAGCTCAAGACGAAGCCGACGCAGCATTCGGTCAAGGAGCTGCAGTCGATCGGGATCCAGCCGGACGTGCTGCTCTGTCGCTGTGACCGGGAGATTCCCGCGGAGATCAAGGCCAAGATCGCCCTCTTCTGCAACCTCTCGCAGGAGGCGGTGATTACGGCGCTGGATGTGCAGTCGGTCTATCAGGTGCCGTTGAGCTTCAACCGTGAGGGGCTCGACCAGTTGATCGTCGAGCTGTTGCGGCTCCCCTTGGGAGAGACGGACCTGCGCCAGTGGACCAACCTGCTGCAACGGATGCAGAACCAGCGGGAGGCGGTGACGATCGGGATCGTCGGCAAGTATGTCGGGTTGGAGGACTCCTACAAGAGCCTCAACGAGGCCTTGATCCACGGTGGAGTCGCCAATCACGTCCGGGTCAACTTCCGCTGGATCGAGAGCGAATCGCTCATGACCGATGAACGTTGGGAGGAGCAGTTGCGCGATGTCGATGCCATTCTTGTCCCGGGAGGATTCGGAAAGCGTGGCATCCCGGGCATGATCCGCGCAATCGGCTTCGCGCGTCGCGAGAAGAAGCCCTTCTTCGGCATCTGTCTGGGGATGCAGTGTGCGACGATCGAGTTCGCGCGCAACGTCTGTGGGATCGACCAGGCCGACTCGACCGAGTTCGCGCCGGAGACGAGTGAGCCGGTGATCTTCAAGCTGCGCGATCTGCTGGGGGTCGAGAACCTCGGCGGAACGATGCGGCTTGGGGCCTACCCCTGCGATCTGAGACCCGAGTCCCTCGCGGCACGCGTCTATGGCGCCGCGAGCATCTCGGAGCGCCACCGCCACCGCTTCGAGTTCAATCCGGCCTATCGCGACCGGTTGGCCGAGAACGGGATGATCTTCTCTGGGCAATCCCCGGACGGAAAGTTTGTCGAGATCATCGAGCTGAGCCAGCACCCGTGGTTTCTCGCCTGCCAATTTCACCCGGAGCTGAAGTCGAAGCCGCTGGCCCCCCATCCCCTCTTCACCAGTTTCATCCGGGCAGCCCACCTCCACCGCCTGCAGGATGAGGTGGGGGACGAGAAGCCCATCGCCAACTGACCGCCTG
>JBMOHS010000238.1:0-5208 GCA_049317725.1 Blastocatellia bacterium | reverse complement strand
TGGCGCGTTCCCCTTGGCTTCCTTACCTCGCTGGCCTATCTCTTCCTGACCCGGCCAAGCTGGGCGTCGGTGCTGCTCGGATTTCCGGTGGCAGCCCTCGGGGTGGGAATCCGGGGCTGGGCCTCGGGCCATCTGCGCAAGAACCTCGAACTGGCGACCGGCGGGCCCTATGCCTACACCCGGAATCCGCTCTATTTTGGGAGCTTTCTCCTGATGGTCGGATGCGCGATTGGAGGCGGGTCGTGGTGGGTGGGCGCTGCGCTGGTCGGACTGTTCCTGCTGATCTACTGGCCGGTGATGCAAGCCGAAGCCGCGCATATCGAAACCCTCTTCGGGGCAAACTACCGGAACTGGGCCTCACGAGTTCCCCTCTTCCTCCCACGGCTCACCAGAGCCGAGACCACGTCGGGAAGCCAAGGGGAAAGTGGCTCGTCGTTCGATGTGAGTCAGTATCGGCGTCATCGGGAGTACCGGGTCTCGATCGGGCTACTGCTCGTCTTCGGCTTCCTGGTGGTGCGGATTCTGACCGGGAGATGACCCGTCTGACATTACTCGATCCGTCACGGAGGGGGCTGCGATGCCGTCGTCAATCCAAGCCATTGAGAAGACCCACCCATCCTTTGAGCGCTCGAAGATCCGTATGAGGATCATCCGTGGACTGATCGCCGGGCTCGGCCTCTTCCTGATCGCCGCCGATCCGCTCGGGACGGACGCCAGGACGATCACGAACTGGCAAGCGCCCACTCCCCAGACAACCAACGTCCCGCCAGCCCAGCCAGCGGAGCCGAAGGGCGGATCGAAGAAGAAGAAAGAGCGCCGCTATCCGTTAGCCCCTCTTCGACAACAGTTCCCGGAAGGACTGCCACTTCCTGTCGGAGAGAAGCTCTCCTACGAGATTCGCTACTCCCGCTTCCCGATCTATGCGACCGTCGGAGTCGTCACCTTCGAGAACCTGGGTCCGGTCCCCATCCCCGTTCCAGCACCGGAAGAGCACCTGGAAGCGGCCCCCCCGGAAGAAGATCAGGAGCCACTCCCTGCTGAGACGAAGGCTGAGGCGATCTCGTCGGCTCCTCCACGCACTCCGCTGATCGAGGGACTCCAGGTCGACTATGCTCCCCGCCCAGGAGAAGAGTTGATCCGGTTGCGATCGACGGCAGTCTCCAAGGGGATACTCCTCGGGATTCTCGGGATCGGGGTGCAGGATCGTTTTGAGAGCCTGGTCAATACGCGAGACTTCTCGGCCCGGGTTCATCTGACAGAGGTGCGCGAGGGGAAGCGCCACCGCGTCCAGTCGGCGATCTTTGACCCTGCGGAGAAGGTCGTCCGCTACGAGACTGTCGATCTGGCCAATGCCGCGGCACCCGTCAAGACCAAGATTCTTCCCCGGGAAGAGGGGATGCTGACCCTCCTCTCCGCCCTCTACTTTGTCCGCTTGCAGCGGCTCAAGGAGGGCCAGATGCTCGTCTTTCCGGTCAGTGACGACGAAGAGAACTACCAGTTCGAGGTCCTCGTCGCCCGGAACGAGAAGATCAAGACAGATTGTGGCGAGATCAAGGCGATTCGCCTCGAGCCGAAACTGTTCGGCCCAGGAAAGTTCTTCAACCGGAAGGGGGAGATGACGATGTGGGTCAGCCGGGACCGCCATCAAGTTCCGCTGCGACTCGTCGCCCGCACCACCTCCGGCACCGTCAGCGCCAAACTGCTCCATTACCGGCCCGATTGTCAGATTCAAGAGCCCGAAGAGAGGGAGAAGGAGATGGTCGAACCGGACAAGAATCCCTAGTCCCGTCTCTGATTGGACAAACGATTGATCACCAGTAAGATGTCCTCGAACCCTCACGCTCGAAGGAACATCACCGACCAAACTATTACATGAGACCAATGTTGCAGAAAAACCGCACGACCCTGTCGATTGTCGGGGTGGCCATGTCGATTTTCATGGGGGCGCTCGAGAGCACGGTTGTCGGGACGGCGATGCCGACCGTCATTGCCAGCTTGGGCGGGATCGAGATCTACGGATGGGTCTTTGCCGCGTATATACTCGCCGCGACGATCATGACCCCGATCTGGGGGAAGATGGCCGACCTGATCGGTCGCCGGCCCGCCATGTTTGGGGGGCTGGCGCTCTTCATCCTCGGTTCAGCCCTCTCCGGAGCCGCCCAATCGATGCCCCAATTGATCGCGTTTCGCGTCGTGCAGGGGCTCGGAAACGCCGCGCTCTTTCCGGTCGGAATGACGATCGTCGCAGATCTGCTCTCCCTCGAAAAGCGGGCCAAGTTGATCGGCATCTTCAGTGGGATGTGGGGAGTCGCCAGCCTGATCGGGCCCCTTGTCGGCGGCTACCTGACGACGTATGTCTCGTGGCGTTGGTGCTTCTACCTGATTCTGCCGGCAGGGATCGTTTCTGGCATATTGATCTGGGCGAGCTATGAGGAGCGGTTTGCCCGGCGACGAGAGATTCAGCTCGACTATTGGGGCGCCGCGACGATCACGGCGGGGCTCGTCCTGCTTCTCCTGCTGGTCGAGCGCGGAGCGGGACTCCCGCTCTGGCAGGTCGGAGTGGGCAGCCTGGCCTGCCTCGGGCTGCTCATCGCCTTCGTCCGATTGGAACGGGACCATCCAGACCCCCTCATCCCGCTCGATCTCTTCCGCAATCGACTGGTGGTCATGGCAGTGACGCACGGGCTGGTCTCGATGATGGCACTGATCGGGACGCTCTCCTTTCTGCCCCTCTTTGTGCAAGCGGTCATCGGGACGACCGCCGCGGAAGCGGGCAAGATCCTCATCCCCTATATCATTCCCTGGGTCATCTCCGCGATCATTGGGGGTCGGCTGATTCTGCGATTTGGGTACCGTCCGGTGGCGTTGGCAGGAATGGTCGTCATGCTCATCGGATCGATTGGGCTGGCGCGAGTCTCGGTCGGGACGACAAAATTGGTGCTCTCGATCGACATCGGCCTGCTCGGAATGGGAGGCGGGCTGACCATTGCGACCATGATGCTCGCGGCACAGCATGCCGTGGGAAGACTGCAGACCGGTGTGACCACCTCCACCGTTCAGTTCGCCCGGAGCATCGGTTCGGCGGTCGGCACGTCAGCGATGGGAGCGCTCATGACGTGGCGGCTGCGCGCACTCCTCGGTGTCGCCCCGCCCGAGCTGAGATCCCTCAGTGGGCACGGGGAGGTGGGGATGATCGTTCGCCCCGAAACCCGCGCCGCCCTTTCGGGCGAGGCCTCCCTCTTCCTGCAGCAGGCCCTCGCCGGGTCCCTCCGCTGGTCCTTCTACTTTGTGTTGGTCGCGGTGATCCTCGCCTCCATCATTGCGCTCTTCATCCCGGCTGGCAGCGCCCACGAACTGGCTCACGAAGAGCATCTGTCGCCGCCGCTCGGAACCTCGACGCCCAGTCCAGGCGCGGAGGGCACTGAGATCATGCCCTGAGAGAAGACAGGGGCTCCCCTCGCGACATCGTCGACCAGGTCGAGATGGCCATCGAGATCGGCCCAGGCGACATTCCGCAGGGCCAGCGCGAGGTGCGACGCCGCGGCCATAGAGATGTGCGATTCGTCCATGCACCCGATCATCACCGGAATCCCACGCGCCTCCGCGACGGCATTGCACTGCAATGCCCCTGTAATCCCCCCCGTCTTCATCAATTTGAGGTTGACGAGCGGCGCAGGCGTCTCCAGCACGTCCCGCGCCTGCAAGACCGACTCGTCGGCCATGATCGGAATGGGAGACCGGGCGACCAGTTCGCGTAGCGCCTCTCGATCGGCGGCCGGAACCGGCTGTTCAAGAAAGGCAATCCCACAATCCTCGACTGCCGCGAGCAGCGCCAAGGACTGATCGATATCGTAGCCCTGATTGGCATCGAGCGTGAGGAGGAGAGAGGGACCGGTCACTTCGCGAATCGCCCGGATGCGGGCGACGTCCTCGGCCAGATCAAGACCGCACTTGATCTTGATGATACGCACTCCTGCAGCACAAAACTCCCGCGTCCGGTCCAGATTGCGATCGAGAGGCTCAATGCTCAAGGTCAAGCTGGTGGCGATCTGGTCGCGTGCTTGTCCCAGCAGTTGCACAAGCGGGAGGCCGGCCGCCTTGCCCAGCAGATCGTACAAGGCGATGTCGACCGCGGCCAGTGCGGTCGGCTCTGCCGGTGCCGCACTCCGCAACTGATGCCAGAGCAACTGGATCCGACGCGCGTCCGCGCCAAGCAACAGCGGTCGCCACCGGTCCCCGATGGTCCGGACGACTTCCTCGGCTGTCTCGCCCGTGACGTGTGGATCTGGGGCCGCGTTGCCCCATCCGACCAACCCCCCTTCGACTTCGATCCGGACGACGACGTTCGGAACCTCTTCCAGTGCGTCGTAGGCGACGATCGATGGATGGCGCAGTCGAAACTGGTATCGTGCAACCTCTACCGAAACAATCCTCACCCGTCTTCCCTCCCTGCCCCATTGGTCCTCGACCAGCCCCTCGACCAACTTAGGCCACCATCCGACGCCGTAACGAGCGCAAGGCCAGCTCCATGGTCATCAAGGTGACCCCCACCAGAAAGAGGATCTCGGGCAGAAAACGCTCGCTCAACGAGCCAATCATCAGGGCACGAGCCGCATCCACCGCCGAGGTCACCGGAATCATCCAGGCGAGCCACTGGAGCCATTCTGGCAGGTTCTCCAATGGAAAATAGGCACCCGAGACCCAGAGGTACGAAAAGGCGATCGCGAAAAAGAAGTTGTAGCTGTTGATGTCGTGAATACGTGAGGTGACGATCAGGGAGACCGCCGCCACCCAGAGTGCCGCCACCGCCAGAACCAGCGGGATCAACAGCCCCCACGGAGAAAGGACGGCCCCAAATCCCCAGAGCACCAACAAGACAAAGAAGCCGTCGATGAGCGCCTTGGTCATCCCCCAGAAGATCTCTCCCAGAGCCAGACTCTCGGCCTCGATCGGGGTGCAAAGAATCGCGTCGAAGGTCGATTGATAGACCATTCGAAAATATGAGCCATAGGTGCACTCAAAGAGGGCCCGAAGCAAGGCCACAAAGCAGAGCAGCCCAGCTCCGACAAAGCTCAAATAGGGGACTTCCATCACTTTGCCGGCAATCAGGGAGCCGACCCCCCAGCCAAATCCGATGATCGAGAAGAAGGGCTCAAAGAGCGGGGCGATCATTTCGGTCCGCCAAAGTCGGATGTAGACATCATAGTT
>JBMOHS010000237.1:0-5209 GCA_049317725.1 Blastocatellia bacterium | reverse complement strand
GACGAGATCGACGCCGTTGGACGGCATCGAGGGGCCGGGCTGGGGGGAGGGCACGACGAGCGAGAGCAGACCCTCAACCAGCTGTTGGTCGAGATGGACGGATTCGAGTCGAATGATGGCGTGATCCTTGTCGCCTCGACCAATCGTCCAGATGTGCTGGATCCAGCATTGCTGCGGCCGGGTCGCTTCGATCGGCGGGTGATCGTCAACCGGCCCGATGTTCGGGGGCGCGAGGGGATCCTCGCCGTTCACACTCGCAAAATCCCTCTCGGTGCCGACGTCGACGTCTCGGTGATTGCGCGAGGAACGCCGGGATTCACCGGAGCAGACTTGGCCAATCTCGTCAATGAGGCCGCCCTCAACGCCGCACGCTTCAACAAGAAGCTCGTCGCAATGCAGGACTTCGAGTGGGCCAAGGACAAGGTGTTGATGGGATCGGAGCGTAGATCAGCGGTCATGTCTGATGACGAGAAGAGAACCACAGCTTATCACGAAGCGGGCCATACGATTGTCGGGCTGATGGTTCCCAATGCCGACCCAGTCCACAAGGTGACGATCATCCCCCGGGGCATGGCGCTCGGTCTGACCCAGCAGCTCCCAGAAGGGGATCGATATACCCACAGCTTGGATTACATTGAAGGCTCGATTGCCATCCTGATGGGCGGTCGCCTTGCCGAGGAGATCTTTCTTGGGAAGGTGACGACGGGTGCCTCGAACGACATTGAGCGGGCCACCGAGATGGCTCGACGGATGGTCTGTGAATTTGGCATGTCGAACTTGGGCCCGCTCACCTTTGGGAAGAAGGAGGAGCAGATCTTCCTCGGCCGGGAGATTGCCCAACACCAAGACTATAGCGAAGAGACGGCCATTCGGATCGACCAAGAGGTCAAGCGAATCGTCATGGAACAGTACGAGCGTGCACGGCAGATCATTCTCGAACATCGCGAGGGTCTCGATCGTTTGGCAAAAGAGCTTCTCATTCGGGAGACGCTCGACGCGGTTCAGATCCGGCGAATTGTCGCGGGACTTCCGCTCGACCCAGAGGACCCGAAGCCCTCGGGCTCGTCTGATACGGAGAAACCAGTCGACAAGGAGCCGCTACTCAAGCCGATTCTCCCACCGATCACCGGAGGCAATCCGGCGACGGCCTGAGCGAGTGATCTTGGGATGGTTCATCCACCTTGTCCACGTCATCAACGTCAGAGTGGAGGGGTCGGAGAGAAGTGGATCTCTCTGGCCCCTTTCCCTTTGCAACAGGTGAGTGCAGGGATCGACTGGTGATCAGGGGCAACGGAATCGACAAGGCGACGGGGACGTTTCTCCTCCATAGGTCATCGCGTTTGGAACCTGCTTGAATTCAATCTCACTCCGCTTTCAACAGAATCTCGGCTACTTCAGCGCCCTTTTCCTGCTTGGATTGATGGTGGCATCGCTTGGGCCGACGCTCTCCGCACTGGCGGAGCAGACAGGCTCTCCATTGCGTTCCATCAGTCTGCTCTTCATCGCGCGATCCATGGGGTTTGTCGTTGGCTCGCTCTGGGTGGGAGGGCTCTACGATCGGGTCCGGGTCCATCTGTTTATGTGTGGAGGGTTGCTGCTGATGGGGGCGATGATTGTCGTCACCCCCTGGGCAGGCCATCTGATCGCACTGATGGGGATCTTCTTCCTGCAGGGGATGACGGGCAGCATCGTCAATGTGGGAGGAAACACGCTGGTGGTCTGGGCCAATCAAGGACGGGTTGGTCCACTCATCAATGGGCTCCACTTCATCTGGGGGGTTGGAGCATCCTTGTCTCCGATCCTGATGACTTGGACGATCATCCAATCGGGAGGAATTCGGCTCGGGTACAGCCTCTTGGCCTTGCTGGTCTTGCCGATTGCGTTTTGGATCGTTCGCTTGCAGGGGCCGTTGCATGCCAGATCGACGGTGCAAGGAGTGGAGGAAGAAGGGCCCTCTTCGCTCCCGATCCTGATCGGGATCTTCCTCTTTTTGTACACCGGGGTTGAGTCGAGCATGGGGAATTGGGTCTTCACCTACGGGAGCCGGGCGGCTGGATTGAGCCCGACGGATGCGTCCTATCTCAATTCGATCTACTGGGGAACCTTGACGGTGGGGCGGCTGGCATTCATTCCCCTGACGGTCCGGCTGCGTCCACGAGTGATTCTCTTATCGGCTCTTGCCGGGGCACTAGCCAGTGCGACCCTGCTCCTCTTGAGCAACAAAGCGGGGCCATCGCTCTGGTTGGGGGTGGCAGGATTGGGGCTCTCCCTGGCGTCGATCTTTCCGACAACCTTGGCCTTCGCGGAACGACGGATCACCCTGACAGGGAGGCTGACCGGCCGCTTTTTCGCGTGTTCGAGTGGAGGCGCGATGGTTCTTCCCTGGTTGATTGGGCAATTTTATGAGACAACCGGGCCGCGAGTTCTACTGTGGGTCGTCTGGGGGGGGATTCTGGGAGCTGGGGCCCTCTTTTTCTGGATGATGAGTTACCCACGAAAACGAGAGGCTCAGGGATAGGAAGGAGGTGGAGATGGCATTGTTATCGGTAGAAAAGATCGCCAAGACATTTGGGATCAAGCCTCTCTTCTCCGAGGTGACATTTGGGCTGGATGCAGGGGAGAAGATCGGGGTCATCGGGGCGAACGGATCTGGAAAGAGCACGCTCTTGCGGGTCATCGCGGGGGAGGAGGTTCCGGACACGGGACGGGTTGTCCTTTCCCACGACCGGCAGGTAGCGATCCTGCCGCAGGATCCTCCCTTTCATCCACAGGAGACGATCCTCGAGGCGGTCTTTGAGGGAGGAAATGGCGCGCTGCGGGAGAAGTTGGCCCGGATTCGGCAGTATGAGGTGGCGTGTCAGGAGCTGGCGGAGCAGGGGGGGACGGAAAAGAAGCTCCTGGCGCGCGTCGCCGAGCTGGCGCACGAGATCGAGGTGATGGGAGCTTGGCAGATCGAAGCCAAGGCCAAGGCGATGTTGACCGAGCTGGGGGTACTCGACTGGACGGCGCAGATGGGGACACTCTCTGGAGGACAGCGTAAGCGGGTCGCGCTCGCCCACAGTCTTCTGACAGAGCCTGACCTCTTGATTCTGGATGAACCGACCAACCACCTCGACGCTGAGACGGTCGACTGGCTGGAGCGCGCCCTCGGAGAGTTTCCGGGAGCCATCCTTCTAGTGACCCATGATCGATACTTTCTCGACCGGGTGGTGCGTCGGACGATCGAACTCGATCGTGGCCACGTGAGGAGCTACCAGGGGAACTACGCCCGCTATCTCGAAGCGAAGCAGGCACACGAGGATCGACAAGCTGTCGAGGCGCAGAAGCTTCGGCAGATGGCACGACGGGAGCTGGAGTGGCTCCGGCGAGGGCCGAAAGCGCGGACGACCAAGGCCAAGGCTCGGGTCGAGCGGGCAGCGTCGGTCATCGAGCAGGCTCGACAGGCCACGGCCGATCTCGCGGGCCGCCGAACGCTCGAGTTGGAGTTCGAGACGACCCGCTTGGGTGGGAAAATCCTTGCCTTGGAGGGGATCACCCATGGGTATGGTGAGCGGGTACTCATTCGCGATTTCAGTTACTCCTTCAAGCGAGGGGATCGGATCGGCATCATTGGCCCCAATGGGTCCGGGAAGACGACGCTCATCGAAATCCTTGCCGGGAGGAGAATCCCGGATAGTGGCAGGGTGGAGATCGGACAGACCGTTCGGCTGCGCTACTATCGCCAGGAGATCGCCGAAGCCGACCCGGCGCAGCGTCTGATCGATCATCTGCGGGAGGTGGCCGAGCGCATCGAGCTGGCCGATGGCGAGGAGCTGACGGCCAGTCAGATGCTTGATCGATTTCTCTTCCCGCCAGCGACCCAGTACCAGCCAATTGGCTCCCTGTCCGGGGGGGAGCGGCGACGGCTCGCCCTCTTGCGGGAGCTGATGGCGGCCCCGAATGTGTTGCTCCTTGATGAGGTGACGAACGACCTCGATCTGCCAACCCTGGTAGCGCTCGAATCGTACCTCGACCGGTTTCCAGGATGCCTCGTCGTTGTCAGCCACGACCGGTATTTTCTCGATCGGACGGTCGAGACGATCTTTCGCTTTGAGGGGGAGGGACGCATCCGGGAGTACCCCGGTAACTACACCGCGTTCCGGGATCGCCAGATCGAGGAGCGAACCGAGCAGGAGGAGCGGAGAGTCGATCCGCCGGACGTTCCCGTTCGTCGCGGGCCGGCAGAGGTCGCGGGATCGCCTGCCAATCGCCTTTCGTTCAAGGAGAAGCGTGAATTGGATCAACTGGTCGATCGGATCGCACAGCAAGAAGCGAGAAAGGCGGAGATCGAGGCGATCCTGATCGAGCGGGCCAGCGATCACCTCGTCGTCGCGCAGCTCTATGAAGAGCTGCAGTCGCTTGAGCCAGCTCTGGATCGTGACCTGACGCGGTGGGCAGAGCTGGCGGATCGAGATACCTGACGTTACACGTTACCGACAGATTGATTGATGGAAGTGGGGAACCAGATGCGAAGCTACCGTGTGAACACGAAAAAAGGCGTGGCCGGGCGAAGAGTTGTGCTCTGGGTGGTCTTGTTGAGCGTCAGCCTCGCCGCGCAGGATCGGATTGCCAGCCGGACCCGGGCGATGTGGTCTGGGGCGGGAGTTCGTCCAGCGGAGGGGACTACGAACCCGCCGCGACCGATCGAACTGGCGGTCGTGGCGTGCAATCGAGGGCGAGCCTCACACAATGGGGCAATGGGAATCAACACTGACTTTGGTGTCATTGAGCCGGTGCAAGCGCGCCCTGCCGTCAAGTCTTCTGGTGGGCCTCAGGCGACGCTGCTTCAGAAGTTTAGTGCCCCCCCTAAGCGAAAACAGGTGATTGCCGATTGTGTGAAGATCATCGAGCAGGAGGTTGCGAACAAGAGTGGAGTCAGTGGGCTGGCCATCAGCACCAGCTACAAGATGGTTGAAAGCTTCAAGCCCGGCTTCGTCACCATCGTCATGGACGTGCTCTTCGATGACTTCTGTCGAGCTCTGCAGCCGATCGTGGACGAGGCGCAGGCAGGTCGACGTCCGATCGGTCCCTTCTTCAACGCCCACTCTGATCGGGTGGCTGAGGCCCTGCTCTCGATCACCGACCAGCGAGCCAGGAACTCAAAATTGTTGGGGGTCAAGGCCACCTACGAACAACTGCGCGGGTTGGCCAAGAGGAACGTGGTCGAGGC
>JBMOHS010000236.1:0-5272 GCA_049317725.1 Blastocatellia bacterium | reverse complement strand
AAAGTGGCGCGGACCCTGGGGATGCTCGGGGTCGCCAACCCGAACGAGATGCCGAAGTCGATCCAAGCCGTCCGGGCACAGTTGGCCTTCGCCAACTCAGACCTCGCCTTCCAGGGTCGCTACGCCTTCATGGGCAACTTTTATGGCGTCAACATCTATGACATCGCCAATCCGGCAAAGGCCAAGCTGGTCACCTCGATGATCTGTCCGGGAGGCCAAGGGGACGTCTCCGTCTACAAAAATCTGATGTTCATGTCGGTGGAGATGCCAAATGGACGGCTCGATTGCGGCGTCGAAGGGTTCCCTCCCACGGCGGTGACGGCGACCAGCGAGGGACCGATTCCCGCGCCGCAGAAGGAGCGTTTCCGGGGTGTGCGCATCTTCGACATCTCCAACATTCAGCGTCCGCGGCAAGTAGCCGCAGTCCAGACGTGCCGTGGCTCGCATACCCATACGCTGGTGGTCGATCCGAAGGATTCCCAGAATGTCTACATCTATGTTTCCGGGACCTCGTTTGTCCGGCAGAGCGAGGAGCTGGCGGGATGCTCTGGGGAGGCGCCGGAGCGGGACCCGAACACCTCACTCTTTCGCATCGAGGTGATCCAGGTTCCGGTGGCGTCCCCGGAGAAGGCGCGGGTCGTCGCGAGCCCGCGGGTCTTCATGGATCCCCGGACGGGTGTGATCAATGCGCTCAACAGCGGAGGGTCACACGATAAGGCCACTCCCGTCGACACCGACCAGTGCCACGACATCACCGTCTACTCGAAGTTGGGCTTAGCCGCCGGAGCCTGCTCGGGAAATGGGATCCTGCTCGACATCTCCAAACCTGCCGAACCAAAGCGGATTGACGCCGTGAATGATCCCAACTACGCCTACTGGCACTCCGCGACCTTCTCCAACGATGGGTCGAAGGTGGTCTTCACCGACGAGTGGGGCGGTGGGCTCGGCGCGCGCTGCCGGCCCAATGACCCGAACAAGTGGGGGGCCAACGCCATCTTCCTGCTCAAGGAGAACCGGTTGAGCTTCATCAGCTACTATAAGCTGCCCGCCGCCCAGGGCGATAACGAGAACTGCGTCGCCCACAACGGCTCGTTGATTCCTGTGCCAGGTCGGGACATCAAGGTCCAAGCTTGGTACCAGGGCGGGATCTCGATCATGGACTTCACAATCCCGGAAAAGCCCGTCGAGATCGCCTACTTCGATCGCGGGCCAGTCAATGAGAAGATGCTCGTCCTGGGGGGGCCCTGGTCGACCTACTGGTACAACGGCTACATCTACTCGTCCGAGATTGCGCGGGGACTCGACATTCTTGAACTGATCCCAAGTGAGTTTCTCACCCAGAACGAGATCGATGCCGCGCGCTCCGTTCGCGTTTCTGAGTTTAATGTGCAGAACCAGCAGCAGATCGTCTGGCCGCGAACGTGGGTGGTCGCCAAGGCCTATCTCGATCAGTTGGAGCGCTCACGCTCGCTCTCAGTAGAAAAGATCAAGGCCTTGC
The DNA here is from genome assembly GCA_049317725.1 of Blastocatellia bacterium. Taxonomy (GTDB): domain Bacteria; phylum Acidobacteriota; class Blastocatellia; order RBC074; family RBC074; genus CAIOZW01. The sequence goes on along the minus strand of JBMOHS010000236.1, from coordinate 3,774 downwards.
GCCAAGCGATCGGGGCCAAGCAGAAAGCTCGTCTGAAGAAGATGGCCCAGGAGCTGCGCGAGGGGCTCCCTGCGACGCCGAACGCGCTCGATGCCAAGCGAATCGAGGCTTTGGCTGGTGTCTTGGAAGGTATCTAGGTGACAGCCGCCAGCCCCCTGCTCCCAGCCGGGAGAAGGGGGCTGAGCAGGCGGGAAGGTCGAGCGGTCTTCTTCGTTCCTTCAACTGAATGTCAGGAGCCAACACCCACGTCACCTATCAAGGCACCGCTTGAAAGGTCCCTGACTCTGCGGATTTCTCACAGAGATGAACCGTCGCCGCTGGCAAAGCCGATATCGTGTCGGTATTGCATTCCGTCAAACTGGATGGCCTTGACCGCACGGTAGGCCAGGGTCGTCGCCTCGGCCAAGGTCGTGGCGCGGGCGGTCACCCCCAGGACGCGTCCTCCACTCGTGAGGATGGACTGACCATCCGCAGAGTGACTCGTCCCAGCGTGAAAGAGGACAATTCCCGGCAAAGTGGCGGCCTCGGCCAGCCCCGTGATCGGCTTTCCCTTCTCGTAGGTGCCCGGGTACCCGCCCGAAGCTAGAACGATGCACGTCGACACTTCGTCGCTCCAGCGGGGCACAACCGTCCCGAGCTGGCCAACCGCCACTGCCAAGGCCAGCTCGGCAAAATCGCTCTCGAGCCGCCGCAGGATCGCCTGCGTCTCTGGATCCCCAAATCGGACATTGTACTCGAGCACCTTCGGCCCTGCCGCCGTCAACATCAGCCCACAGTAGAGCACTCCCCGGAATGGAAACCCCTCAGCCCGGGCACCGGCCAGACTCGGCGCAACGATCGTTGTCTGGATGACTGCCTCGAGTACCGGATCGAGCAGCTCCGGTGTCGAATAGGCGCCCATGCCACCCGTGTTGGGCCCCTCATCCCCATCGAAGGCCCGCTTGTGATCCTGGGCTACCGGCAAAGGAAGGAAGTCCGTACCGTCACTGAGGACGAGGTAGGAGATCTCTCGCCCTCGCAGGCACTCCTCGAGCAGCAACCGGTCACCGGCGCTGCCGAGGGTCCGATCGACCATCAGGGACTGGACTGCGTCCAGCGCTTCGGTCTCGTCTGCTGCGAGGATCACCCCCTTGCCTGCCGCCAGCCCCTCCGCCTTGAGAACCAGTGGATAGCCGAAGAGCCCCGACCGCACGACCTCTCGCGCCTCCTCCGCGCTTGAGACAATCCGGCACGCCGCCGTCGGAATCCCGTGCCGCAGCATGAACTCCTTGGCGAAGACCTTACTTCCCTCGAGTCGTGCCGCCGCCTGGCTTGGGCCAAAGACCGCAATCCCCTTCGCCTCAAGCTGGTCGGCGATCCCATCGACGAGGGGCTGCTCCGGTCCGATCACGACCAAGTCAACCCCTTCCCGGACCGCTAGATCGACGAGCGTCTCCCCTTCTCCTCCCGTCGCCCGCACCACCTCGGCCATCGCAACCATCCCGGCGTTCTCGGTCGACACCAAGATCCGCTCGACTCGTCGACTCTGCCGCAAGGCCCAGACCAGCGCGTGCTCGCGGCCCCCATCTCCCAACACCCACACCGTCATTCCTCTTTGCTCCATGCGTCCTTCCCCCTTGAGGTGGCTCGGCAAAAGGGTAAACGTAGTGGAAGACCCCTGCATAAGTCAATGTCAGGCTTCCCACTTGGATTTGGGCCTGAGGGAGCCTGATCGAGCGGCGAAGGGGATCGGAAGAATCAAGGGATCGCAAGGGACGTCTGGCCGTGGTGCGGACACCGTGCTTTCCGATGGAGAAGCTCCCGGCAGTCCTCGTCGATCGCCCTCCTGCCCAAATCGAGAACAGTGCAAAAAATCATGGAACCATCCCTGGAGTGAGGCGTTTGCGAGACTGTGTAAAGTTTGCGAATGAGATGGTCAGCATTTGTTGGTCACCTCTATTTTTTTGCCCGCTGGCATCCTCCCGCCTTCCCCTCAATCCCCACCACCAATCTGAGAGGTTCTCACCTTGCCGGCAGGCCTGAGAGAGTGCTACAAATCGCCATCGTCGTCACGTGAAAGATTGCCAATGGGGGGGGAGAGGCAGCGATGAAGGCAGTGGTCTACAATCAGTTTGGGGAGCGTCCAGAGCTTCTGGAAGTACTGGATCCGGTGCCGGCCCAGGGGGGAGTAGTGCTGGAGGTGATGGCGACGGGAGTCTGCCGGAGCGACTGGCACGGGTGGATGGGGCACGATCCGGACATTCGTCTTCCGCACGTACCTGGGCACGAGTTGGCGGGTGTGGTTGCCGAAGTGGGAGAGGGAGTCCGCCACTGGCGGGTCGGAGACCGGGTGACGGTTCCGTTCGTTTGTGGGTGTGGGGAATGTCCGGAGTGCCACCGCGGGGAGCAGCAGGTCTGTCGGGCCCAGAGTCAGCCTGGCTTCACTCACTGGGGATCGTTTGCAGAGTATGTGGCAATCCAGCGAGCCGATCTCAATCTGGTCCGTTTGCCAGAAGGGCTCGACTTTGCGGTGGCGGCGAGTCTGGGATGCCGGTTTACAACCTCGTTTCGGGCAGTAGTCGATCAAGGACGAGTCAAGACAGGCGAGTGGGTCGTCGTTTACGGGTGCGGTGGAGTGGGACTCTCGGCGGTGATGATTGCGGTCGCGAGTGGTGCACGGGTGGTGGCGGTCGACATCACACCGGGCAACCTGGGGCTCGCACGCGAGTTCGGGGCCGAGGTAGTGATCAACGCCGCAGAGCAGAACGACCTGCCAGGGGCAGTGATCGCCGCGACAGAAGGAGGGGCCCATCTCTCGATCGATGCCCTGGGTAGTGCTCAAACCTGTCAAGACGCGATCTGGTCATTACGCAGGCAGGGACGCCACGTCCAGATTGGGCTCTTGGTCGGGGCTGACGCAGCACCGGCAATCCCGATGGGGCGGGTGATCTCCCATGAGCTGGAGGTTGTGGGGAGCCATGGGATGGCGGCACACCGCTTCGAGTCTGTCTTCGGGATGATGACCCGCGGACTGCTGCAACCTGGCAAACTCATTCAGCGGAGGATTCCGCTGGCCGCATCGATTGAGGCGCTGGTCGGGATGGACCGCTTCGCCTCCCCAGGGGTAACGATCATCTCAGCCGAAGGGTGACTGACTCTGCCAAGAGCTGTCAATCGTGACCTCCTCCTTGACTCTGTGGCTCCGTGGGAGAGTCTGTCCAGGAATGAAAAGTTCGCGCACTCCCTGCCTTTCCGTTCTCCTCCCGAACAGAAACAGACACTTCACTTTTTGCTGGCCATTCATCATCCAGAACACAACGCCCTCCCCTCGATCGCTCAAGAGGAGGGCGCCATTTTTTGATCGGCGCTCGATCAGTTCGAGTCCGGTCGGACGACAGGGATGGTGATCACCACCGATCGCGTCGTCGTCAGCCCGTGGAGGACGTGCCCTTGCGTGAAGCCATTCGGGTTCTCGTTGAGGTAGGCCCCAACGATCCCCTCGTCTCCGCCGCTCGAGATCTTCATCCACCCCGATCTCCCCGCCGGGATCAGCGTCCCCATCCGCGGCACCGTCCGCGGCACGCTGTCGGTCAACATCGTCCGCAACTGGCACGATGTCCCCGACATCGTGAAGCTTGCGGCCCGCTCGACGTCGTCATAGAGCACCCCGAAGAGCGGTCCCAGCTGGTCGGCTCCCGTACCTGCCAGGCTTCCTCCAATCCGGTTGATCACCAGCATCCCGCTGTTCCCGTCCGCACGGGATCCGATGTTGCTCAGGGCCAACGTCCGCGGCAG
>JBMOHS010000235.1:0-5294 GCA_049317725.1 Blastocatellia bacterium | reverse complement strand
CCTGAAAGTAGCCCTTCCTGCATGCGAACGTATAAATTGACCCTCGAATACGAGGGAACACGGTACAGTGGCTGGCAACCCCAGCTCAATTCCCGCACCGTTGGAGGCGAGGTGATCCGCGCGGCGGAGAGCTTTTTCGAGCGGCCCGTCGAGCTGATGGGGGCCGGTCGAACCGACGCCGGGGTGCACGCAATCGGGCAGGTGGCCCATCTCAAGTTTCCGCGGTGGGGGAGCAGCCCGGCGGCGTTGCGGAACCGGATCGAGCGGCTGCGCCCGTGGGAGATCCTGCAAGGGCTCAACGACCAGTTGTCGGCGGACATCAACCTGCTGCTGGTCGAGGAGGCCCCGGCGCATTTTCACGCGCGCCACGACGCGGTGGCGCGGAGCTACCGCTACCGGATTTCGACGCGGCGGACAGCGTTCGAGAAGCGGCTGGTCTGGTGGGTGCGGGACCGGCTGGCGGTTGAGCGGATGGAGGAGGCGGCGAGCCGCTTGGTCGGGCGCCACGACTTCCGCCACTTCAGCGAGGCCGATCCGCGACGGCCGGATCAATCGACGATCGTCCAGATCGAGACGGCGACGCTGCGGCGGGAGGAGCATCTGCTGCTCTTCGAGGTGACGGCTTCGCATTTTCTCTGGAAGATGGTACGGCGGCTGACTGGAGCCCTCGTCGAGGTCGGCCGGGGCACGGCATCGGTCGAGGAGCTGGTGGCGCTGCTTTCCGGCCCAGGGACGGCGAAGGGGGTCCAGCTCGATCCGGCACGAGTGACGGCCCCCCCGTCAGGCCTCTTTCTGGACCGGGTGCACTACCGCGAAGCACCGCCACCAAATTCAGGGCCGGGGTCAGGACCGAGGGGCCCCAAGCCCTCTGCAGAACGGGAGAGAAGACGATGGCCCGCGCCGCGCTGACGGGAGAAGAGATCCGGGGGGAGGCGCTGCGGCTCGGCTTCGACCTGGTCGGGATCGTCCGTGCCGAGGCGCTGACGCCCGAAGGAGAGCGGCTCCAGGAGTGGCTGGCGCGGAACTTCCACGGCACCATGGGCTATCTTGCGCGCGATCCGGCGCAGCGGAGTGACCCGCGCTTGCTGCTGCCCTCGGCGCGAAGCGTCGTCTGTGTCGCCCTCAACTACTACCGCCCAGAGCCGCACGCCGACGATCCGGCGGTCGGGAAGATCTCGCGGTATGCCTGGGGAGACGACTATCACGACGTCCTGCGGGAGAAGTTGCAGGCGCTGCTCGATTGGATTCGGCAGCGCGAGCCGGCGGTCGAGGGGAAGATCTGTGTCGATTCGGCACCGATGATGGACAAGGCCTGGGCCGTCCGGGCGGGGCTGGGCTGGATCGGCAAGCACACGACGCTCATCACGCGCCGCTTCGGATCGTGGGTCTTCCTCGGGGAGCTGCTGCTCTCGCTGGAGGTGGCGACCGATCCACTGATCGAGCCGGACCATTGCGGCACCTGCACAGCCTGTCTCGAGGCCTGCCCAACCGGCGCGATCGTTGCGCCTTACCAACTCGACGCGACCCGCTGCATCTCCTACGCAACGATCGAACTGCGCGACGAGTCACTGCCCGCACCGATTGCCGAGCGGCTGGAGAACTGGGTCTTCGGCTGCGACATCTGCCAGGACGTCTGTCCGTGGTCCCGCTTCTCACGGGAGACGGCGGAACCCCGCTTCACTCCCCGGCCGGGGCTGGTCGCGCCGGCATTGCGGGAATTGGCCAGTCTCACCCAGGAAGAGTTCTCGACCCGCTTCCGGAAGAGCGCGATCAAGCGGACGAAGTGGGCCGGACTGCGCCGCAATGCCTTGACCGCTCTCGCGCGCAAGACCTCCGCCGACTCCGAGCCCCCCTCTCCTGACCCACGGGACCCCGCTTAACCCGCTACTGCACCACCCTCACCTGAAAGCTGCCCTCGGTCAACAATGGAGGAGTGTGGCTGTCGGTCACACTGAAACGAATCGTGAAGATCCCCAACTGGTTGGCAGTCGGCGTCCAGACCAGAGTTCCTGTGTCAGGCCTTGTGCGTTGAAACGTGGCCCCAGTGGGTAAGGGAAGAATGGGGGCAAGAGTCAGTGTCTGGTCTGAATCGGGATCTGTCGCAGAGATGGGCAAGCGGATCAGTCGCCCCGCCGTGACCGTCTGATTGGCGGGAAGGGTCAAGACCGGAGGGTCATTGACCGGCGTGATCGTCATCGTCACCGTCGCCAATCGGCTCTGGAGCCCCTTCTCCTCGATCCGATAGCTCCACCGGTCGGAACCAGCGTAGTCCTTGTCCGGAACATAGCGATAGAGGCCCGCCGCGCCCTCCAGTTTCCCTCGGAAGGGACCGTTGACGATCTGGTACGTTCGCGGGGAAGCAGGATCGACCGGGGGAGCGTCCTTTGGGATGAGGGAGATCTCGACCGCGGTATCCTCGGGCGTGGTGACCTCGAAATCGAGCGCAGAGGGTGGCTGGGGCGCGACCTGGGCTGCCCGGACCTCCAGTTTCAATTGCAGGGTCTGCTTGGCACCGCGACGATCGGCCGCGGTCACGCCGATCGTGTAGGTCCCGACGTCCTGGGCGGTCGGGGCGAGGCGCAGCACGTAGACATTGCTCGAACCGGTCTGGGCGGGGGCAATCGTCGCGAAGGCGGGTCCTTCGATCCGTACCGACTCGATCTCATCCTTGTCCGGGTCGTTGATGGAGTAGCGGAAGAGGGTCTCGCGGCCGGCGAAGATCTGCGACTGGGTCGGGCCGAGAATCGATGGTGGGCGATTTTCGGTCCTGTCCGGAAGGATGACGTCGGGGAGGCGCGTCACGCCGCCAACGACGGCTGGCGCAGTCGCGGAGGTGACACGATCGGTCCGGCTGCTGGCACGCTGGACTTGGACCTCGACGGCGATCTCCTCCTTCTCCTTGGCTGGGACAGCGCGGAGGAGGTAGCTCCCGTTGCCATCGGTCCGGCCTTCCTGGCCACGCAGGCTGACGACGGCATTGCGGACCGGTGCGAGCGAGCCCTTCTCGAGGACGCGCCCAGTGACCGTCGTCGTCGGTTGCTCGATGGCGACGAAGTAGAGGCTGGTGGTCCGGATCGAGCCAGCAGGTGTCTCGATCGACTGGCCGTCTGGTGAGACAACGGCCCGCGTCGAGTCGCGAAGGAAACGGCCACTCGCTGGATCGTAGCGGAAGAGGAACGCTTCGCTACCCGCCGGAAGCCCGGCAGAATTGGGGAAGACGAGGCGGGCCCCGGGGTCGATCGTCACCCCGAAGGGCGTGATCTGGACGATGCTCGAACTGAAGAAGCCCGTCGGCAGGTTGACGGGCGCGCGCGCCCCTTCGATCGGGGTCAGGAAGACGGGGCCGGAGGTTGCGCCTCTCGGAAAGCGGACCCGGCTGGTCGCGGGGACTTCAAAGCGAAAGCCCCCCGTCTCGATCCGCACTGGCGGAGGCTCAACCTGTTGCGCCAGCGAAAAGAGATCTGCCCCTTCCCCGAGCGGGGGAGAGACTCCGCCGCTGCTCCCGCCAATGGTGGCGCTGGCCCCCGTCGCCTGTTGAATCGAGATCGATTTGGGAAACTGATTGTCGCGATTGGCGAGCGCCGAGACTTTGAGCGTCAACGAGGGGTAGGGCGGACTGGCCGTCAACGTCTCTCCGTCGACCTCGACTGTCTGGACTCCCGGCGGGACGTCCGCCAGCACGAAGGTCCCCTCCTCATTGGTGGTCGCGGTGATGCTGCTATCGGCAAGACGAATCGGCACCCCGGGTATCGGCTGCCGCAGTGTATCCTCGACGATCCCGCTGATTGAGGTCCGGATCGGCAGCAAAGCCGAGCTGAGCCCCTCCCCCTGGGGAGTCCGCACCGTGACGGAGCTGGAGGCTGCCCCGAAGGGTACCACCACCTGCAACTGCGTCGTCGCCGCCGTCACCACATCCGCCAGCAGGTTGGAGATGCGCACCTCGTTCTCGGCTGCCACCGGTGAGAAGCCACTCCCGTCGATCCGCCAGGGGCTCCCGGCGAGTGCCGCCGTGCTTCCGAGACTGGTGATGGTCGGCGGAGAGGTCCCCGTCACCCCGGCAATCTGCACCTCGACCAGGTTCGAGGGCAGTGCCCCACCACCAGTCACTGCGACACTGACCACGCCACGACCGAGCAGACTTCGCGGAATCTCGACATTGATCTGATCCAGCCCGACAAACTCTGGTTGTGGACCAGCGAAGAGCGGGACGACCTCGGTTCCGCCAATCAGCACCCGGAGCGGGTTGGAGGGGCCAGCGCCACGAATCCCTGTCAGGTAGAGGACGAGGATCAGTCGCTCCCCGGCGGGTCCCAGATCAAGGGGTCGCGTCAGGAAGCGGGTCAACGAAGCACTGTACTCGACCGCTGATTCGAAGCTGAGCTGCCCGAGCGGATTGACCCGGACCACCCCCGCCGCTGCCGGTCCATTGCCAGTCGCGTTGGCGGCGAAGATCGCCGGAGCGAGCGGCGCGATCTGGACGGTCCCCGTCGAGGTCTGACCGGTCCCGGAGCGGACGACGACCGGTGCACTCCCCGAGGTGAGCAGGCTCGGAAGGACGAGGTTGATCTGCGTCGGGGAGACGAAGAGCAACTGGGCCAGTTGACCCGCCACCTCGACCGTCGTGCCCCCAAGCTGGGTCGGCAGTTGGATCCCGGCCGTCGCCGGGTCGAGGTCCGTCGCCGCAATCGTCTGCGCGGCGAGGCCTGTCCCAAAGGTCGAGACGATCGATCCGGGTGCGACCGCTCCCGGCTCATAGCTCGCCGCCGAGACGGTCGTGACAGTCGATCCGCCACCCTGCCCGGGGGCGAGGCCCCAGTGACCGCTCGCCATTCCACCCATCACCAACCCGCTCCAGACGATCGAGAGCCCCACTCCCCATCGCCCCACCCTCCCCAACCAACGCTTGATCATACCCCCATCTTCGCTCCGCATCGGGTTACTCCTTACTCTCCCTTGCCGCGCCACAGAAAGACCGACTGACAAGCGCGCCGGGGGATGCGAGCGGCCAGCAGAGTGCGCGGAACTGATTGTCACGGGAGATCCTGCTCTTGATTCAGCTTCGATTGGCACCTCACCCAACGACGGGCCGGCGCTTCTCACGAAATGCCCGGAGGGACCGGACACCTCGTATCGTACCACTTCGTTCCCAGGGAATGGAAGAGGGGGAAAAAAGGGGTGAGGGGTGAGGGACGAGGGACGAGGCTCACGCGAAGCCGCGAAGACGCGAAGGGGGGTGAGGGAGGAGAGGGTTGAGGGGATTGAAAGAGGGGTTCTGGTTTTTTCTTCTCCCCGAA
>JBMOHS010000234.1:0-5337 GCA_049317725.1 Blastocatellia bacterium | reverse complement strand
CGTGCCTCGGGAGAGCCCTATCTGGTCCACCCCCTCTCGGTCGCCGAGATCCTCGCGGAGATGCGCATGGACGTCGAGACGGTCAGCAGTGGCCTCCTTCACGACGTCATTGAGGACACGCTCGTCTCGCCGGAGGAGATTGCCCGCCTGTTTGGGCCCCAAGTTGCCCACATCGTCGATGGTGTCACCAAGATCAGCAACCTCGGCAAGAAGATGTCGAAGGAGCAGGCCCAAGCCGAGAATCTGCGCAAGATGGTCTTGGCGATGGTCGACGACATCCGTGTCGTCCTGGTCAAACTCGCCGATCGTCTTCACAACATGCGGACCCTCGAGTACCTCAAGCCGGAGAAGCGGCTGCGGATCAGCCAGGAGACCCTCGAAGTCTATGCGCCAATCGCGCACCGGCTGGGCATGTCCAAAGTTCGTACCGAACTGGAGGAACTGGCTTTCCAGTATCTCGAACCGGAGGCCTATCAGCGGTTGAAGGCCGAAGTGGAGAAGCGCCGGGCGTCAGAAGAGGCCTTTCTGGTGGAGGTGCGCACCCGTATCGCACAGCGGCTGCGGGAGGAGGGCGTCGATTTTGTTCGCATCGAGGGGCGGATCAAACGCCTCTACAGTATTCATCTCAAGCTCAAGCGGCAGAAGATACCACTCGAGAAGGTCTACGATCTGGCAGCCATCCGGATCATTACCCGCGAAGACTTCGATTGCTACCACGTTCTGGGAGTGATGCACAAATACTGGAAGCCGTTCAATGACCGGATCAAGGACTTCATCGCGACCCCGCGGGAGAACGGCTACCAGTCGCTGCACACTTCGGTGATCGGCGAGGAGGGGCATCACTTCGAAGTGCAGATCCGGACGGAGGAGATGCATCGGATCGCCGAGGAGGGCATTGCTGCTCACTGGAAATACAAGGAGGGCAAAGGGGCCGACTCAAGCGAAGACGACAATATGCGCTGGCTGCGCCGCCTGGTCGAGACCCAGCAGGATTTGACGGACGCCCTCGACTTCGTCGATTCTTTCAAAATGGACCTCTACCCGAAGGAGGTCTACGCCTGCACCCCGAAGGGCAAAGTCATTCCCTTGCCGCGAAACGCGACCCCGGTCGATTTCGCCTACGCCATCCATACCGAAGTCGGAGATCAATGCACCGGCGCCAAGGTCAACGGGCGGATCGTCCCGCTCCGCTACCAGATTCAGAACGCGGATGTCATCGAGATCCTGACGACTCCGGGTCACAAGCCGAGCCGTGACTGGCTCAACTTTGTCGTCACCTCGAAGGCACGCAGCAAGATCCGGTTGGTCATCGCCCAGAAGCAACGGGCGGCCTCGGTCGAGATGGGGCGCAAGCTCTTTGAGAAGGAGGCGAATCGGCTACGCCTCAAGTTGCGCTCGTTTCTCGAGGATCCTCGCCTGGAACGGTATCTGCAAGAGGGGGGCTATCCCAAGATCGAGGACCTCTTCGCGACCATCGGTTACGGCAAACTGACGGCGAGGCAGGTCTTTCAACGGCTCCTCCCCGAGGAGGATTTGGCGGCGCTTGAACTGGAGCGCGATTCCAAGATCGGGCAAGTGACCAGCGTCGTCAAACGAGCCCTCCGGTTGGGGGATGACCGGATTGCCATCAAGGGGGTCGACGATGTCCTTGCCTACTTGGCTCCCTGCTGCAAGCCGATCCGCGGGGAGTCGATCATCGGCTACATCACGCGAGGCAAGGGCGTCGCTGTGCATACCCAACGATGTCCCAACGTGACCAATCTACTGATCAATCGCGAGCGGATGATGGATGTGACCTGGGCCAGCGATGGGAAGCACCATTCCTCCGCGGTCAACCTCTCGATCCTGACAGAGGATCGCCAGGGGCAGCTCGCTGCCTTGATGAATGTCATCGATCAGATCAAGACCAATATCCGGGATCTGCGGACAGACAGTCAGGCGCAGCGCGATGGAAACCGCCGCATCGACTTCACGATCGATATCTCTGACCTGAAGCACCTCGAAAAAGTGGTCCACGCGCTTGAGAAGGTGCCCGGAGTGATCGATGTCGAACGCCAGACCGCCGCCACCGCCCAACCGGCAGCGCGGTAGCCAAGCATCGATGGCAGGCAGACGTAAGAGTCCCGATTTGCGTTCCCTTTGGGGAGAAGGTATGATCTCCGCTTGTTTTTATGTGGCAACTGGCGATCACTGACAATGTTTTCGGATTGTCGGGCAGAAGCCTGACAACAGCCTGACAACAGGCAGAAGGCCAATAGCAGAAGGTAGCCGGATCGTCAACGACAGGACAGAAAATGAAGATCGAAGCGATCGAGACCAATCGGGCCCCACAAGCAATTGGCCCCTATTCCCAGGCGGTTCGCGCCAATGGCCTCCTCTTTCTCTCGGGGCAGATTCCACTCGATCCCGCGACGATGGAAGTGGTCAACGGAGGAATCGAGACGCAGACCCGACAGGTCCTGGCGAATCTCCTCGCGGTGTTGGAGGCGGCGGGGAGTTCGCTCGACCAAGTGGTGCGGACCACGATCTTTCTCGCCGACCTGGGGGACTTCGCGGCTGTCAATGCCATCTACGCTGAGGCCTTTGGGGCGACACGGCCGGCCCGTTCTACCATCCAAGCCGCCCGGCTTCCGCGAGATGTCCGGATCGAGATCGATGCCATTGCCCTGGCCTGATGGAGCCGATTCCATTCTTTTCCCCTGGATTCCCAGGATTTCGGGGTGACCCTGACGACAAGGAGCTGAGACCCGTGCCGCATACAAGATCGAAGTATTCGCTGATTCTGATAACCCTCTTCGTTATCGCTCCCCTTTTCGTTGCCTCCTGCGGGGGGGACCAGGGGGCTGTCTCCAGTGGCACGGAAGAGGTGGCTGCGGTGGTCAATGGGACACAGATCCTCGTCAAGGATGTCGACCGGATCATCACGCAGCAGCTTCGGGGCCAGGAGAACCAGCTCTCGCCACTCGCTCTCGCCAGCTACCGGATGCAGTCGCTCGACAACCTGATCTCGCAAGAGGTCCTCTTTCAACGGGCGCAGCGCGAGAAGATCGCTCCGACCGATGACGAGATTCGCCAGTACATTCAACGGTACAAGCAAGAGAACAGCTATACGGAAGAGGCCTTTGCCGCGGAGCTGAAGCAGACCAACCAGACGGAGGAGCAGTTCCGGCAGTTCGTCCGGAAGCAGCTCGCCATCCAGAAACTGTCTGAGAAGACTGACGCACAGTTGAAGGTGCAGGATCGGGAAGTGGCCGACGTCTTCAACTCCAACCCGAAGCAATTTTCGATTCAGCCCGGAGTGGCAATCTCGGACATCATCATTGACCCCTCTGATAACGGGATGAAGTTCGATGTCCAGGGCGAAGCGGCGGCTGAGCAGCGGGTTCGTGAGATCTCCACCCGATTGAAGAATGGGTCCGATTTTGCGACGGTCGCCCGCCAGTTCTCCGAGCACGAGAGTTCGATGCGGAGCGGAGATCTTGGCTTCCTCGCTGCGGCGCAATTTCCCAGTCTGCCCCAGATGATGGGGCTTCCTCCGTCCGTAGGGGACCGACTGATGACGATGCGGGAGGGCGACATTCTTGGTCCCTTGCAGGACTCTGCGGGTCGTTGGCACATCTTCAAGCTGACCGGAAAGCAGACGGAGACGCGCGACCGAACGCTGGAGGACCCCGGGGTGCGCAAGGAGATCTCGGACGCGATTCTCAGTCAGCGCAAGCAGATCGTGGCAGCGGCACTCCAATCGCGAGCCCGCGACGAAGCGCGCATCGAGAACTACCTTGCCCAGCGGATGCTGGAGAATCCCAACAGTTTTGGCGTTCTGCGACCGGTTCCATCGGCCTCTCCGGCCGCGGCTGCTCCGCAGAGCAGCCCGACCGCGACACCGTCCCGCTGAGCTGGGACCAAACGGGCAGGGAAGGGGAATGATCGGGTATGCTCTTTCGGCTGGCGGATGTGCACAAATCGTATGGTACGCAGGAGGTGCTTCGCGGGGTCACCTTTCAGATCAACCCTGGGGAGCACGTCGGCCTGGTCGGTCGCAATGGTGCCGGGAAGACGACGATTTTCCGGCTGATCATCGGGGCGGAGACCCCGGATCAAGGCGACCTCGAACGCCAGCGGAATCTGCGGGTTGGGGTGCTTGCGCAGCATGTCGACTTCGGTGGAGAAGCAACGGTCCTCGAGGCGGCCCTCGGTGTCTTTGAGCGACTTCTCCAGCTCGAACAGACGATGCGGGAACTTGAGCTGGCCATGACCGAGGCGACGGGCGATCGTCTCGACCAAGTCATGCACGATTACAGCGAGGCCCAGCACATCTATGAGCATGAAGGGGGCTTCACCTACCACTCCCGGGCCGAATCGGTCCTCCTTGGCCTGGGGTTTACCAAGGAGGAGTTCGGCAAGCGGGCGGCCTCCCTCTCCGGGGGAGAGAAGAACCGGCTGGGACTGGTTCGCCTGCTCCTGTTGGAACCGGACCTGCTTCTCCTCGATGAGCCGACCAACCATCTTGATGTTGAGGCAGTTGAGTGGCTCGAAGAGTTTCTCACCTCCTACCGTTCCGCCTATCTGATCATCTCCCACGACCGCTTCTTTCTGGACCACACCGTCAACCGTGTGCTTGATCTGGAGTTCGGCAAGGTCGACAGTTACAAAGGCAACTATACCGCCTACCAAGTCGAGAAGGCCGAGCGTCTCGAACACCAGCAGCGTGCCTACGAGCTGCAACAGGAGATGATTGCGCGGACAGAAGACTTCATCCGCCGCAACATCGCCGGGCAGAAGACCAAGCAGGCCAAGTCACGCCGGATCATGCTGCAGAAGATGGAGCGGATCGAGAGCGTCGCCGGGCAGGAGTCGGCCAACTTCAAGCTGCATCCGACGAGCCGGACTGGGGATCAGGTGCTGATTCTCGACCGACTCTCGATCGGCTTTCCGACCCGTACCCTCGCGGAGAATCTGTCGCTGACGCTCCGACGGGGAGATCGCCTGGGAGTCATCGGGGGGAACGGCACGGGCAAGACCACCTTTTTACGGACGATTCTGGGCGACCAAGCACCCTTGGCAGGTGATCTCCGCTGGGGAACGGGAGTCAAGACCGGCTACTACGACCAGCGGCTCAAGCTGGTCGATGACCGCCATACCGTCCTCGAGGAGCTCCGCAGTTCGGCGCCCTCGACCGTTGCCGATGGCGAGTTGCGAGGCTTTCTCGGGCGGTTTCTCTTCACGGGGGATGATGTCTTCAAATCGGTCGCGACCCTCTCTGGCGGAGAGAAGGGGCGGCTGGCCTTGGCCCGTCTGATCTATTCTCGCGTCAACGTCTTGATCCTCGACGAGCCG
>JBMOHS010000233.1:0-5344 GCA_049317725.1 Blastocatellia bacterium | reverse complement strand
AGATAGCCCCCTGCACTCCGTCTCTACCCTCAAATCGAGGAGAATGCACTGTTCTTCATTCTCCATTCTCCATTCTCCATTCTCCATTATCCATTATCCATTCTTATCTTATAGTTTTTCCGGTCGTTGACCGCCGACGATGAGATAGCCGAGACGGACCTTCTGCCCCGAGCTCTTGGGATGACGGTCTGGGAGGAGGCGCAGAGTCAGTGTGTGCTCCCCGAGGCTCAGGCCGCCCGGAAGGAGGGCCATCCCGAGGCGGCGGACTGGATGGTAGGTCTCGATCCGGGTGAGGGGAGCCAGGGCCGGCTTCCCATCGATGAGAACCTCGAAGGTCCCTCCATCGGGCCCTTTGAGAAAGGTCAGGCCAAGGACGGTGCCCTCGAAGTAGGTCCCGATCTCCGCGCCGGGTCGATCGTTGACGAGCAGGTGCGTCGGGAGCTGCCGGTCCGAAGTCGCTTCAAGCCGCCAGTAGGGATCTGGGCGAAGGGGGGAGCGAAGTTCGGCGAGTGGCCGGAACTCCCCGTAGTTGAGTTCGTCGCTGACCAGGGGCAGCGGAAGGGTGCGGGCTAAGGGGCTCGGGGGCAGTTGCGCCTCTGCTTGGAGCCGCTCGATGATCCGCTCGGCGCAGAAGCGGTGCCCGAGGTCGGTCAGGCCTCCATCCTCTCCGAGGAGCCCCTCGGGCTGAGCCCAGAACTGGCTCGCCTGGAACTCTCCCGCGCGAAGCGCCTGGATTGCGTCCGGTCCGAGGTCAAGGCTCGGGATGCCGTAATACGACGCCAGCTGTTCGTGCCAGGCAACGGGGAGCGTCTCCAGGGGGGAAGGGGCTGGATAGACGAGCAGGACTTCCGGGGGCTGCGGGAGGATCAGCAGTTGCCGCAGAATCCCCTCGATCGATTTCTGAACCGCTTTCTCTTCCCGCCGCGTGTCCTGCCGGAGAAATTCGACGATGACCAGATCCGGTTTATGAGCGAGCAGGTCGCGACGCAGCCGCAGCGTGCCATAGAGTGAGTCGGTTCCGCTGACGGCGGCGTTGATCGCTTCGAGGCGAGCCTGCGGGAAGGTCTTCCGGATCCACTGGGTGACGAGCGCCCGCATCGAGGTTCGCTCTGCTTGGCTGGCACCATCACCAGCGCTGAGCGATTCTCCCAGAAATCCGAGCGTCACCGTCCGCCCGCTCCGAAGTTTGTCGAAGGCGCGGCGTAATGATCGGCGCGGCTGGGCGGGGCTCCTGGAGGGGGCCGATGGCGACTGTCCTGGCTCCGGGGCTCGGCCGCCAGTCGCTCCAAGAACGATCCGCTGTGCTGGCTCCACCAGAAAGAGCAGCGGCAGAGCCTTAATCAGCTCTCTCCGTTCCGGAGAGGGCAGCGAGCGGGGACTGTCTGGATGGTCACGATCGATCTTCCTTGGCATATCCGTGGTTCCCTCTCGTCATTGGCTGGTCGCTGGTCATCGAGTAGGCCCCGCCAGCCTTCAGCGCCCTTGGGAGGGCGGCGGGGTCACTCCCCTTGGAAGGATGGAATCCAATTCCCATCTCTTCCAGCAGTTGGTAGAGACGCGGATGATCGCCCGCTTCGGCGGCGGCCGTCAAGGCGGCGACCTGACTCGAGAGGCGTCCGAAATCGTAGTCGAGCGGCGGCGCGATGAAGATCTTCCCGAACGGGGTGCGTTGCGCCCCCTCCTCGGCGATCATCAGCTCCTCCTTGCGCTTCTCGCCCTGACGCAGGCCGGTGAAGACGATCTCGATATCCTCTCCGAGCGTTAATCCCGAGAGCCGGATCATATCCTTGGCCAGTTCGACCATCCGGATCGGCTCTCCCATATCGAGCAGGTAGATCTCTCCTTGATCTCCGAGCGCTCCCGCCTGGATGATCAACTGTGCCGCTTCCGGAATCGTCATGAAGTAACGTTCCACATCCGGGTCGGTGACCGTGACGGGGCCTCCTGCCCGGATCTGCTCGCGGAAGATGGGGATGACGCTCCCCCGGCTCCCCAGAACGTTCCCGAAGCGGACACAGGCGAAGCTCGTCCGGCCCGGCCCGGTTTGGGCATTCGCCGCCGCCTGGAAGAGCAGTTCGGCGACCCGCTTGGTTGCTCCCATGATGCTCGTCGGGTTGACCGCCTTGTCGGATGAGACGAGGACGCATCGCTCAACCCCCCCGGTGCTGCTCCTTGTCCCTGAGGCCGCGTCTTCTTGAAGGTTGGGCAGAAATCGCGGTGGATTGGCGGCGACAAGCTCGAGGAGCGCCCGGGTGCTTCCAACATTGTTATGGATCGCCTCGGCAGCGTTCAGCTCCATGAGCAGGACGTGTTTGTGGGCCGCTGCGTGGAAGACGACCTGCGGATCCTGCGTCGTGAAGACCTGACTCAAGCGGGCCCGGTGGCGAAGGTCGCAGATCAGGGGAACGATCGTCGTCCGGCCCGCGTCTCCATTGACGGCCAGCAAAGCCGCAGCCTGTTCGCGCAGGTAACGCTCGGCCTCGAAGACGGCGTTTTCATCCTTGTCGAGAAGGAGTAAGAAAGCCGGTTCAAGGATGAGCAGTTGCCGGCAGAGTTCCCGCCCGATCGAGCCTCCTGCCCCGGTGACGAGGATGCGCCGACCCCGGTAAGCTGCCCGGTTCGATTCGAGCCACTCGTCGATGTCGATCGGATCACGTCCGAGCAGATCCTCGATCTCGACCTGCCGCAGGCTGCTGACGGTCACTTGGTTGCCGAGCAGTTCGGAGAGCGCCGGGATGATGCGCACTTGCAGTTGGCTCTGTTCGCAAAGGTCGAGGATCCGACGGATCGTCTTGCGGCGGGCGGTCGCCATGGTGATGATCACCTGGTCGATCTGGTACCGATTGGCGATGCGCGGGAGGTCCTCTGTGCGTCCCAGGACAGGAATCCCCTGAATGACGGCTCCCTGCTTGCTCTCGTGGTCGTCGAGGAAGCCGCGGACATCGAAGCCCAGGTCCGTCCGCCGTCCGATCTCTCGGACCGTCGAGATGCCGGCACTGCCCGCCCCGACGAGGAGGGTGCGCAGCCGGACCCCAGGACGGCTCTGTTCGGCGCGATCCGCTCGCTCCGCCGTCAATCGCCAACTCAACCGCACCGCCAACATCCCCACCAACGTCAGGACGAAGTCCATGATGATGACGCTGATCGGAACGGCGAGTCGGGGTAAACTGTTCGCCGCGAAGATCCGCAGGGCGAGGAGGACCGCTGAGACGATCCCAATCGCCACCGCCAATTGCATAACATCCGGGATGCTGACATAGCGCCAGACTCGGCGGTAGAGTCCAAGCAGGTGGTTGACCCCCGTCCGGGCCAGCAAGAGGTAGGGCAGCCAATCGAGAAATCGCTCATCGAAGGGTGGGTACGGCCAGCCATCAAAACGCAGCAGGTGGGCGACGGTGAAACTGATCAGGCAGATCAGCAAGTCGATCATGACTTGGACGCGTCGGCTGATCGACGTCTCTTCCCCAATCCACCCCTGCAAGAACCGATTCCAGAAGGTTGCTTGACCCAGGGGCCGTGGGGGGATGGATGCCGGTGACTCGGAGGAGTTCTTCCTCTCCGGACGGACCTGGGTCATGCTCGCTCGCTCCGTCTTCTCAACTGGTATGTGGTCAACATTCAGACATGGGCCTCCCCCGACCTGCGTTCAGCGTCGAGCCCCAACGATCGGCGTCACCGTGATGCGGCGAAAGGCGACCTTGCCGTGGTCCCCCTGGATCATGACCGGTCCGGGTGCCCCCTCCCGGCTGTCGATCGCTCCCCCCGTAATCCCGTCGAGGACGATGTTGTCGTGGACCCGTTTCCCGTTGAGGTCGACCGTCAGGCGATTTCCGACGATCGTCGCTTCGACCACTTGCCACTGCCCTGCTGGCATGCTGGCGTTGAGGGCTGGGGCAACCCGGCTGTAGAGGGCCATGTGCCCTTGTGGCCCAGGCACCTGCCCCGCATCGTCGACGATCTGCAGCTCGTAGCGCCCGCGGAGAAAGATTCCACTGTTGCTCTTCTCGGCGATCGAGTACTCCGCACGGATGCGGAAATTCTCGAAATGGTGGCGGGAGACCAAGTTGTTGGCCCGGTCCTCGTTGCGCATTGCCCCGTCGACAATCGTCCAGCCGAGTGGTTGGCTTGGATCGCGCGGCAACCAGTTCTGGAGGGTCTCGCCATCGAAGAGCTGCACCGGAGTTCCCAACCGGAATCGGCCATTGGCATTGTGCGTCCCCCACTGCGGAGGGCGCTCACCGATCCAAGGAATCTCCCGGGAGGGGATCTCCCGCGAGCCGTCTTCGGCCGTCATCCGTCCGAGGAGGCGCCCCTCTTCGACACGGGCCCGATGAACTTCACGCGGGGCGTTGGGGCGAGGGCGAATCTCGAAGCGCAGTTCGCCATCCTCAAGGCCAACCTGCGCCAGGGGGATCAATCCTCCACGGCGATTGAGGAACGAGCCACGGAGGGCTCCGTTCTCGTCCTGCCGGACTTCGAGCCAGTAGACGTGATCTCCATAGGCCCCTTCGCCAGTGATGTTCCACCGCCCGAGCAGGTCGGCGACGCCCCCGGTCGGAGGCGGCTCCTCCGGTCTGCTGGCTGATGGCACGGGATCCTGTCGCAACGGTTCACGTCCCGCACCGATCGAGGTGGCCAATTGAACGCCGGGGGCGATCCGGCTCGGCAGCCCGCCCGAGAAGATTAACCCGGCGGCCAGGGCCGCCACTGTCCATTGCCATCGACCCTGGAAGGGCCAAGTCCGCACGCCGGTTCTCATCACGGAATCTCTCCTCTCATCCTCTTGCCGCCTCGATTCCACCTTGCACTGGTTGGGAGTAGGTGACGAACGCTCTCCTTCACGCGGAGGCCATCAGGCTGGAACTGATCCAAAAATCTGCCCAAAAAGTTGAATCCACAGATGAACGCAGCAATCAATGGATACCTTCCGGAAACAGGATCTGAGTGGAATCTAGCACAACCACACGGTCTCAGACCAGCTCAGCCAGTCGGGTGTCGCTGTCGCCGAAACGCTCGAGCCGGGTGCCCATCAGATCCATGATCGAGAGGAAGAGGCTGCAGGCGCGCCGCTGGTCGTCACCACGGTCAAGATAGTCGAGGATCCGGCCGGTACGGATCGCTCCGCCGGCACGCCCGGCAAGAACGATCGGAAGCTGATCGGCGCTGTGGGCATCCCCATCAAAGAGGCTTGAGGCCAGCATGAGGATGGAGTTGTCGAGCAGCGTCGACCCGCCTTCATCGATCGCCTTGAGCCGGTTGACGAGGTAGGTGAACTGTTCGACGTGGTACTGATTGGTCCGGAGGTACATGGCCTCTGTCTCCGGGACCTTGCCGTTGTGGGTCA
>JBMOHS010000232.1:0-5348 GCA_049317725.1 Blastocatellia bacterium | reverse complement strand
CCCCTCGGATTTCTGGGGGCCGTCGTCGGGACGCTCCTTGGACGAGAACCGGAAGCTGAGGCAAAATACCCGGAACTCCTCGTGCGGGCGCATACTGGAATGGGTGCCGAGAAGGCCCAGCCCCACTAGGAAGGTCTCAAGCCAGATGCGCGAGAAGAGCAGAGAAAGACAAGAGATCACAGACAAGTAGAACCAAAGGATGGCAGGTCATGGCAGACAAACAAGTGGAGACGACCAAGAGCACGACCATTCAATCGGTCTTGACGGAGACACGGCGCTTTCCCCCGCCGGCGGACTTTGAGGCGCGCGCGCACATTCGTGGGTGGGCCGAGTATGAGCGGCTCTGCGCCGAGGCGGAAGCCGACCCAGAGGCCTACTGGGCAGCCCAGGCCGAACGGCTCCACTGGTTTCGGAAGTGGGATCGGGTACTCGAATGGAACCTGCCCTTTGCCCGCTGGTTTGTCGGAGGAACGACCAATGTCGCCTACAACTGTCTCGATCGCCACTTGACGACTTGGCGACGGAACAAGGCGGCGATCATCTGGGAGGGCGAGCCGGGTGAGATCCGGACGTACACCTACCAGCAACTGCACGATGAGGTCTGCCGGATGGCCAATGTCTTCCGAAAGCTGGGCATCGGGAAGGGCGATCGAGTTGCGCTCTATATGCCGTTGATTCCCGAGCTGGCGATGGCGATGTTGGCCTGTGCGCGGATCGGGGCGACCCACTCGATCGTCTTCGGCGGATTCTCGGCGGAGGCCTTGCGGGATCGCATCAACGATGCGGGCTGCAAAGCGGTGGTGACGGCCGATGGCGGATACAGACGAGGCGCTGTCATTCCTCTCAAGGCGGCGGTCGACGAGGCTCTGCGCCAAACCCCGACCGTCTCCCAATGCCTCGTCGTCCGGCGGACTGGCGAGGAGATCAAGATGGTTCCCGGACGGGATCACTGGTGGCACGAGTTGAGGCAGACCGTCGACGCCAATTGTCCCGCCGAGCCGCTCGACAGTGAACACCCCCTCTTCATCCTCTACACCTCTGGGACGACTGGCAAACCCAAGGGCATCCTCCACACCACTGGAGGCTACCTCACCCAGACCGCGATGACCCACCAGTGGGTCTTCGATATTCGCGACGAGGATGTCTACTGGTGTACGGCGGACATTGGCTGGGTCACCGGACACAGCTATGTCGTCTATGGTCCATTGGCCAACGGGGCGACGACCCTCATGTACGAGGGCGCGCCGAATCACCCCTCGCCAGACCGGTTCTGGGACATCATCGAGCGCCATCGGGTCAATATCTTCTACACGGCCCCGACCGCCATTCGCTCCTTCATCAAGTGGGGAGAGCAGCACGTTCTGGCCCACGACCTCTCCTCTTTGCGGTTGCTCGGAACGGTAGGCGAGCCGATCAACCCCGAGGCCTGGATGTGGTACCACAGCGTCATCGGGAAGGGCCGCTGTCCGATTGTCGATACCTGGTGGCAGACGGAGACCGGAGCGATCATGATCTCGCCGCTGCCGGGCGCGACTCCGACTGTTCCTGGAACCGCGACCCGACCGTTGCCTGGAATCTCTCTCGATATCGTCGATCGGAATGGTCGATCGGTTGGCGTCAACGAGGGCGGGTACCTCGTCATTCGTCAGCCGTGGCCCTCAATGTTGCGAACCATCTGGGGAGACGAGGAGCGCTATCGTGCCCAGTACTGGAGCGATATTCCTGGTGTCTATTTTGCAGGAGACGGCGCGCGCCGGGATGAGTCCGGCTACTTCTGGATCATGGGACGGGTCGACGACGTCCTCAACGTCGCGGGGCATCGCCTGGGAACGGCGGAAGTCGAGAGCGCGCTGGTCTCGCACGCCGTCGTCGCCGAAGCGGCCGTGGTCGGTCGTCCAGATGAGATCAAAGGATCGGCGATCGTCGCCTTTGTCACCCTCGAAGGCGGGAAGAGCGGCAGCGACGACCTGCGGCGGGAACTGCGCGACCACGTCGCCCGGGAGATCGGCGCGATTGCCAAGCCCGATGAGATCCGCTTTACCGATGTCCTTCCGAAGACGCGTTCCGGCAAGATCATGCGCCGACTGCTTCGCGAGCTGGCGGCCAGCGGAACGGTCATCGGAGATGTGACGACCCTCGAGGATTTCTCAGTCATCGAGAAGTTGCGCGAGGACGAGGAGTAGGGAAATGCGGGAGAGGGAGGGGAAGTGTCGGGAATCGGGCTGCTGAGGACCCTCTATGCCATTCTCCCAGGGGGAGTCGTCGCTTGGTGGCTGACACGTTGGCTGTCGGGCCCACCTGCACTTCTCCAGTCCTATCCCGTGTTCGATCTGCCGAACGAGCGCAGTTCTCATGACAAGCCGGTGGTGCGGGTCGGGGGAGTAGGGATCGTCTTGCCCCTCTTCTTTCTCGCACCGATCGTCATGACCCTGGCATGGAGTTCCCCAGTCGAGCGCGCGGCCGAGGCGCGCGGGGCCATTTGGGTGCTGCTTGGTCTGGCGGCGATGTCGACGGTCGGATTGATCGACGACCTCTCTCGGCTGCGGCCGCTTCCCAAGCTGGCCGGGCAGTTGCTGGCGACCCTCCCCGCCCTCGTCTCGACGGGGGGGCTCGGACATGTCGAACTCCCCCTTCTCGGCGTCTTCGACTGGAGCGGGAGCGACGTTGGATCGGGAACAGGTCTCGTGCTCGCCGCTCTCTGGGTGATCGGGTTCACCAACTGCTTCAATTTTCTGGATGGCATCGATGGGATGGCCGGCGGGTGTGGTGCCCTCTTCAGCCTCTCGCTCGGCCTGCTCGCTTGGCAGGCGGATCTCCTGGGCACGGCGGCTGCCTGCCTGCTGCTCACCTCCACCTGTGCTGGATTTCTGCTTCACAACTTCCCCCCCGCCCGGATCTTCATGGGAGATGTCGGCAGCCTCAGTGTCGGCTATCTGCTGGCGGTCTTTTCGCTTCAGGTGGTACAACGGGGTGCTTCTCGTGCTCCCTTTCCGGTGATCCTGCTGCTGCTCGGCCCTTTTCTGTATGACGCCGGTTACACGCTCTGTCGACGATGGCGGCGAGGGGAGCCGTTGGCCGAGGCGCATCGCTCCCACCTCTACCAGCGGCTCGTCGCGTCGGGGCAGAGCCATCGCCGAGTCGCCCTGATCTACTATGTGTTGAGCCTTCTCGGTGGCCTCGGGGCGCTGTGGTACGGTAGGGCAGGGGAGAGGGGACAATTGCTTCTGCTCGGCGGGGGGCTTGGGCTCTGTGGGGGGCTGACGGTCTCTGTCTGGTTGGTAGAGCGGCGGGTTGCGCCCGCCTCACACGAGGAGAAGACGAAGGAGGGAGCATGAGTCTGCTGCGGAACGGAAGCCGAGTGCTGGTGACGGGCGGAGGAGGCTTTATCGGATCTCACCTGGTCGAAGCCCTGCTCGACCGGGGGAACCGCGTCCGGGTCCTCGACAATTTCCAGACCGGCAAAAGGGAGAATCTGGCCGAGGTCCGCCATCGCATTGAGCTGATCGAGGGGGATCTGTGCGATCCACCTACTGTTCGGGAGGCCTGTCAGGGCGTCACGGTCATCTTTCACCAAGCCGCCATCCCCTCGGTTCCGTGGTCCATTGAGCACCCCGAGCAGAACCATCAAGTCAACGCCAGCGGAACCTTTCAGTTACTCCTCGCCGCCCAGGAGGCGGGAGTCCGGCGGCTGGTCTACGCCGCTTCCAGTGCCGCCTACGGGCCCCGGGCGGAAGGTCCGGGCGGGGCCTGCCTCGAAAGCCAGCTCCCCGAGCCCCTCTCCCCCTATGCTGTCGCCAAGTTGGTTGGAGAGTACTACTGCCAAGTTTTCGCCTCCATCTACCGGGTCGAGACGGTCGCCCTTCGCTACTTCAACATCTTTGGGCCCCGCCAGGATCCCAGTTCTCCCTATTCCGGGGTCATCTCCCGGTTCATCCAGGCGCTCCTTGCCAGAGTCCCCCCGGTGTTGCATGGGGATGGAGAGCAGTCGCGGGACTTCACCTATGTCGCCAATGTTGTCGAGGCCAACTGCCGCGCCGCCGAGTCCACCACGGCCTCCGGCCGGGTGATCAATGTCGGTGTCGGCGAGCGGACCACCCTCAACCAACTCCTCGCCGAGTTGCAGACCCTTCTCGGTACCGCCATTCCACCTTCCTATGAACCAGCGCGGGTAGGCGACATTCGCCACTCCCTCGCTGACCTTCGGCTGGCCGCAGAGACCCTTGGTTATGCCCCCGTCGTCGGAGTCACCGAAGGGCTTCGCCGAACGGTGGCCTGGTATCAAGCGCAGGGCTCCCTCGGTTGATCGGGAAGGCACCTACCTCACTCCCTCACGGACCCGGGGGCGGCTCTCCCGTCGGTTGGTGCAGGGGTTTGTGGAGAAGCAGCGAGAGTGGTTGATATCCGCTCGCCTTCCAGAAGTCGCGTGCTGCCACATTGGCACAGAGCACGGTCAAGTGGTTGGTGGCCATTCCCTGCTGCCGCAACCAAGCCTCGGCGGCGCGGACGAGGTTGCGGCCAACCCCCAGGCGACGCTCCCCCTCGCGTACGAAGATTCCCGCGATCTGCCCTCCCGTCGAGAGCACCGTTGGTCGAGGCCGCTGCAGGACTCTGTCGATCAGATGACGGGCCAGTCGTCGCGTGGAGCGGGCGAATCTGCTTCCCCCGCCCATCCCAAGCGGACAATGGACCACCACTTTGACATAGCCAACGACGGTCCCCTCGCGCTCTGCCACCAGAAACTGTATCGAGGGGAGCTTCATCTGCCGCCTGATTTCGCTCGCCTGCCCCGCCCAACGGCTGGGGGGACCCATTTCTGGGTAGAGCTGGCGCTCCCAGTCGAGCAGTTCCTTGGCCAGATCGGCGATGGCGGAGGCGTCTTCCCGAACGGCAAGGCGGATTTGCGCCGCATCATCTCTCTCCATCCTGAGTGCTCCTCGTGCTGATGGTGGCCCTCCATGCAGGGCGCTCGACGCCCTCGCTTGACCCTTGGCAAAAGCATACGCCATACTTCCGTTCGGGCGCCACCTAATGTCGATTCAAGACTTGGCGTATCCAATGGCAAGAGGGCCTTATCCGATGAGTCTGCTGACCCAGGAGCAAGTCTACGATCAGATCGTCGAGGCGGAGACCGCGCAGAAACGGCTCGCGGTCGCCACGATTGTCACGACCAGTGGCTCGACGCCCCAACGCACCGGGGCCAAACTGCTCGTCTTCGAGGATGGACGGATGCTCGGCACGGTCGGCGGTGGTTGCGTCGAAGCCGATGTCTGGGCTGAGGCGCGTGAGGCCCTCACCGAAGGGGCCAATCGCCTCTGCCACTTTACTCTCCGGGACAATCCGGATGTTCC
>JBMOHS010000231.1:0-5364 GCA_049317725.1 Blastocatellia bacterium | reverse complement strand
GAATGGAGAATGGAGAATGGAGAATGGAGAATGGAGAATGGAGAATGGAGAATTAGGGAGACGGATTCGCCTATCCAAGAAGGAATTTCACGATTTTGTAGGGGCAGGACTTGCGGCAGCCCCAGTCTTGCTGGGGCGCAGAACTATTTCTTTCAAATCACTCACCATTATCAATTCACCATTATCAATTCTCCATTTTCCATTCTCCATTCTTCTTGATGTTTCCCCGGCATTCGCCGAAGCCAATCCGCCGGTAACCGTCCCTTTCGCAGGAGCCACGCAGGATCACCTCGTCGCCGTCCTGGAGGAACTGTCGCTGTTCGCCCGTCGGCAGAAGCAACGGTTCCGTTCCCCTGGCCGTCAGCTCGATCAGGGAGCCGACGCTGTCTCTGGTGGGGCCAGAGATGGTCCCGCTGGCGATCAGATCGCCAGGGCGGAGCTGGCAGCCGTTGCTCGAATGGTGGGTCACCATCTGGGCGAGAGTCCAGTAGAGCAGCCTTGAGTTGGATTGGGTGAGCCGACAGGGGCCAAGCCCTCGTTCGCGCATCAAGGCGGTTGAGAGCAGCACTTCCAGCCGGATCTCGAAGCCGCCCCGTTCGCGATTCACCCGGGAATCGAGGTAGTCGAGTGGCTGCGGGTCCGTGGCGGGCCGCTCGAAGGCCGGTGCGCGGAAGGGGGCGAGGGCCTGCAGGGTGACGATCCACGGCGAGATCGACGTCGCAAAACTCTTGGAGAGGAATGGGCCGAGCGGCTGGTACTCCCATCTCTGGAGGTCGCGGGCGGACCAGTCATTGACCAGGCAGAGGCCAAACATGTGCTCCTCGGCGGCATCGATCCCGATGGGTGATCCGAGTCGATTGCCCTTTCCGAGGAAGAGACCCAACTCCAGTTCGTAATCGAGCGCCCGGCTCGGACCGAAGACCGGTGAGGGAGCCCCCTCGGGCATGGTCTGGCCATTCGGCCGGCGCACGGGGGTGCCGCTGACCACGATCGAGGAGGCCCGGCCGTGATAGCCGATCGGAATCCACTTGTAATTCGGCAGGAGCGGATTGTCAGGACGGAACATCTTGCCGATATTGGTCGCGTGGTCGACGGAGGCGTAGAAGTCCGTGTAGTCACCAATCTTGCTTGGCACGAAGAATTCGGCCTCCGCCATCGGGAGGAGCAGGGCCTCCCCGAGGTTGTGATCATCCCTGATTTCGCCACAATCGGCCCGGAGGAGGTGGACGATCCGGCGGCGGAGGGCGAGCAGGGTCTGGCCGTCGACCTCCATCAGCGAATTGAGCTGATCGAGTGTGCAGCACGCGCCGACCTGCTCGAGGGCTCCCCCGAGCAGCCCCCGCTCGTGGCACCTCCCAAGATCGAGAATCATCTCACCGATGCCGATGCCCGCCCGCGGCCTTTCACCACTTCCCTGGCGGGCAAAGAGCGCGAACGGCAGATTCTGAATCGGAAAGTCGGTCGCCGGGTCGTTGGCGGACTCGACCCAGCTCTGAAGTTCTGGATGGTGCGTTTCGTCGATTCCGGTCGGCATCGATCCCCCCTACATCAGACCCAGTTTTTCGAGGTCTTCCAGCGGCTCCTCGAATGAACAGGAACCAAAGGAGATGGCGAAGAGGTTCCTCGTGTTGCGAAGGTGCCCCTTGACCACCATCTCTCCCCACCAGATGACGGCGTCATCCTCGAAGTGAAAGGCTGCCAGATCTGACTCCTCGAGCAGTTCGGCAAGTCTGTCCGTCGCCATCCCGGCTTGGGCGAAGGCCGCCGCGAGGAAGACGTTGAGAAAGCCGTGCATCAGGGCCCGGCCGCTGCCGGGCTGACCGCTCAGGTCTTGGACAGACCGCAGCGGGTGGTGAAGACCCGCCGTCGCCTTGAACGGGACGTCCTCGTCGGCGCAGGCCCGGATGAAGCGGGCCAGTGCTGCCGCTGACGGGAAGCCCTCGGCCACGGTCGAGCCGGTTCGGACCTTGGCCCGGGCCGAGCCGTCGGCGATGGTCTGCACCAGGGGGGCGAGGTCATCTTCGAGCGGGATCTCGAAATACGGAGTCAGCTCGGAGGGGAGCCGTGGCAATGCCGCGGCGATCGCCTCCGGCGCGCTGGCCTTGATCTCGATCGTGTCGATCAGGATCCGCGGGTCATTTCTCGCATTGAATTGAGCAATGGTGTCGAGGTCCTGGGGAAGGTCCGGGCCCGCAATCACGCTCACCTGCCAGGGCCGTGTCGCATCGACGCGGCCCGAGGCCGCCGCCTCGAATTCGGCCAGCCTCGCCACCGGCAGGACGAACCGGCCCAGCATCCACGGATTGGCCCCCTCGCGATAGGTCGCATAGTTGTCGACGGCCATTGCCATCTCGAGCGCCGCCGGTGGAAACAACCCGGCATAATCGATCAGGCCCGTCAGCAGAATACGAATCGATTGCAGCATCACTCTACCCCGAAGTTCTTGCGGAGCCCCTGCCAGCACTCGAAATAGTCCGGCTGCAGCGCCGCGGTCTCCAGCGCATACCGCGTCGGTCGGATGACATACCGCGACTCGAACATGAACGCCAGTGTGTGGTCGTACTTTTGGGGCGCCAGATCGGCGCCGCTTGCCTTCTCGAACGCATCGGCGTCGGGTCCGTGGCCCGACATGCAGTTGTGCAGGCTGGCGCCACCTGGAATGAACCCGGTGCCCTTCGCCTCGTACTGACCAAAGATCAGCCCCATGAACTCGCTCATCACATTGCGATGGAAGTAGGGGGGACGGAAGGTGTGCTCTGCCACCACCCAGCGCGGCGGGAAGATCACGAAATCGACGTTGGCGGTTCCCAGCGTGTCGAGTGGCGAGGTCAGCACCGTGAAGATCGACGGGTCCGGGTGATCGTAGCTCACGGTATTGATCGTGTTGTAGCGCGCGAGGTCGTACTTGTAGGGCGCGTAGTTGCCATGCCAAGCGACGACGTCGAGGGGCGAATGGCCGATCCTCGCTTCCCACAGACTGCCCTGGAAACGGGCTGCCAGGCGGAAATCGCCCTCCAGATCCTCAAAGGCGGCGACCGGGTACTGGAAATCCCTGGGATTTGCCAGTCCGTTGGCCCCGATCGGTCCGAGATCGGGCAGCCTGAGCAGCGCGCCATAATTTTCGCAGATGTAGCCGCGGGCCTCGCCATCCGGCAGATCCACCCTGAACTTGATGCCGCGCGGAATGACGCAGCTCTCCCCAGGGACGACATCAAGACGGCCAAGCTCCGTGTGGATGGCGAGCCCGCCAAGCTGCGGAACGATCAGCAGCTCTCCATCGGCATCGTAGAAGTAGCGCCGCATCGGGGCATTGGCACCGTAGACGTGAATGCCGATCCCGGTCGCGAGGCCCACGTCACCGTTACCGGCCAAGGTCACCACGCCGGTGATGAAATCGGTCGGCGTCGAGGGGAGCGGTAACGAGTCCCATCGCAGCTGGTTCGGGGACGCGGGTACACCGGCAAATGGCGAGCTCTGCCAGAGGCCGGCAGGGACCTGCGCGAAAGGCCGGTGAAGCGCCGTGGGCCTGATCCGGTAGGTCCACGTTCTGCGGTTGAGCGAACGCGGCGCGGTGAACGGCGTCCCGCTCAACTGCTCGGCGTAGAGGCCGAGGGGGGGCCGCTGCGGCGAATTTTGGCCCTGTGGCAAGGCACCGGGTACTGCCTCGGTCGCATGCTCATTGCCGAACCCGGACTGGTATCGAACGTCTCCTGATCCCATCGCTACACCCACTCTAAACCAGATTTCCGCGCCGTGCCTGCTCCCGCTCGATCGATTCGAAGAGTGCCTTGAAGTTGCCCTTGCCGAACCCCTGGCAGCCCTTGCGCTGAATGATCTCGAAGAAGAGCGTCGGCCTGTCCTCCACTGGCTTCGTGAAGAGCTGCAATAGATACCCCTGGTCGTCGCGGTCGACCAGGATCCGCAAGCGCCGCAGCAGGTCGATCTCCTCCTCGATCACTCCGACCCGCTCCGCCAAGGCCTCGTAGTATGTATCCGGAACCTCAAGAAATTCCACACCGTTTTCGCGGAGTTTGGTGATGGTCGGGATGATGTCGCGCGTCAGCAGGGCGATGTGCTGCACGCCTGGCCCGTAGTAGCAATCGAGATACTCCTCGATCTGGCTCTTGCGGCGGCCCGGTGCCGGTTCGTTGATCGGGAACTTGATGCTCCGGGAATCGTTCGCCATGACGATGCTGTTGAGCGCCGTGAACTCTGTTGAAATGTCCTCGTCGTCGAAGGTCAGGAATCTGGTAAAACCGAAGACGTCCTTGTACCACCTCTCCCATTCGAGCATCCGACCGAATTCGACATTGGCGACAAAATGGTCGATGCGGAGCAGCCCGGCGTCGCGCCCAGGCTGCTCCGACTTGATGAAGCCCGGCAGAAAGGGACCGTCGTACCTCCTCTTGGCGATGAACGAGTGGATCGTGTCCCCATAGACCCGGACACTCGACCGCCGGATCTCGCCGAACTCATCTTCGATCGTGTGCGGCTCCGTCTCGCCCACGGCCCCCCTCGCCAGCGACTCCGCGTAGGCCAAGTCCGCGTCCTCCACCTCGAGGGCAATGTCGCGAACACCGTCTCCGTGCTTCCGGATGTGTTCGCTGATGGGGGAATCGGGATGGTGTGGCGTCGTTAAGACCAGCCGTACCGTGCCCTGCTGCAGCGCGTAGGAGCTCTTCTCGCGGTCGCCTGTCTCGAGCCCAGAATAGCCAATCCGCGAAAAGCCGAACGCATTCCGATAGAAGTAGTCGGCCTGCTTGGCATTGCCGACATAGAACTCCAGGTGATGGACCTGCCGTATCTTCAGTGGATTGCCGCTCATCCTCCAGCTCCTCCTCAGAATCTCGCGATGAATGTGCGCGTCACGTCCTTCAAAAACGCATAGGATGGAATGACGAAGAGCACCGGCTGCATGTCGGAATAGTCGTAATGCCTCTCGACGACCTCTTCCAGATTGAAACTTCGCCGCTCGACCTGGTCGCCGAACGCATGCTCCAGCTCACGGAAAGAAGAGAGCAGGCCGGCCCCGAAGGCCTTGATCTCATTCCCCTCCTCGATCAGGCCAAATTCGACCGTGAACCAGTAGAGTCTGCCGAGCTGCTCGAGCTGCTTGGCATTCGCCTTCCTTGCTCCCTGCCCGATGAACTGCGAAAAGTCCGCGAAATCGGGATTGGTGAAATTGGGAATGTGCCCGATGGCTTCGTGGATGATATCCGGTTCGGGGGTGTAGTCCGGTCGGGATGGGTGGCGAATGTACTGCGTGCAGAGCATGACCCGGTCAGCAAGCTGGCTGAGAAACGAGCGCGTCTCGACCAGCCCCTCGATCGGAGCCAGCCCGAACCCGGTCAGCCCGTCAAGCTG
>JBMOHS010000230.1:0-5383 GCA_049317725.1 Blastocatellia bacterium | reverse complement strand
CGTCTACCCAGGGTTGCACCCTGGGCTGGTATGCGGCGCCCCGTTGGGGCGCAGGTGGAAATGTCCCCATTTTGGGATGAAATGTCCAAACTTCAGACTGCCGAGGATTCCTCGGTAGTTGCCTCCCGGTTCAGCTCACCGTCCGCGAAGATGTTCTTGAGGTGCAAGCCCACGTTATCCGTGCTCACGTCAAAGAGCTGGGCCATCTCCCGCTGGGAGAGCCAGACGGTTTGGTTCTTGGCCCGGAGCTTGATCTGGCTCCGTCCGTCTTCCGTATGGTAAAGAATCAGGTCGTTCATGGGTTCTGTTCCTCCTGTGACAAGAAATGGATTACCGAAGACGGATCGTGTTCGCGATCCGATCGGGCGCCGCATACCGGCCCAGGGGGGGCAACTTGAAGAGGGATTGTTCTGGCAGGCATCCGCCCTTCGGAAACAGGCGGATCTCCTCCAGAACGCTGTGGGGGGTGGCAACCACAGGGTGTAACCCTGGGTCGGCATCGATCTGGTACGACGTGTCCCGTTGGGACACAGGAAAGGGCCAAGGTTCGGCACAGGCCCTGGCCCGCCTCAGGCTATGCAAGCCTGCTGCGGGAATCTGTTGGGGCAGCCCTTGAGGGTACCCCATCTTCTGCTCCTGTCAAACTGGTGCAAGCACAGGGCCTGCCCCGACAAAATCGTGAAACTCCCTTTTGATGGGCGGATCAGTCTCCCCCATTCCCCATTTACACCATTCTCCATTCTCCATTCTCCATTTTCCATTCTCCATTTACCCCGCCTGTCTACTCCGCTTTCTGGAAATAGAGCTTGGCTTCCTGGTAGCCGATTGGGGTCTCGATGTTTCGACGAACGACGAGTGCGCCATCCTTTTCGATCTCCCAGCGGTCGCGAGCGGTGAGGGTTCGTTCGCCATTTTGAGAGGTCGTCGTTCGCGAGGTGACCAGTTCCAGTTGCGAACCATTCTTCTTCCAGACCCCTTTGAGACGGATCAGGGTGGAGGCCGGAGAGGGTTGTCCTTCGGCAGCAGGGCGGGCCTCTTGACGGAGCTCTGTCTGCTGTCCGTCGATCGGGAAGATGACCTGAGCTGGGGAGAGCGACAAGGCCATCTGCATGACCATCTCGCGGGGAATCGACATCCCACCCATCTCAGCTCCACCGGCACCCATGCCGCCACCCATGCCGCCTCTGCCCATGCCACCACCGGCACCTTCGACGCCGACCGCACCGCCGCCGCCGCCCATGCCACCACCGCCCATGCCACGCCCACCACCGCGGCCGCCTCCCGGGAGTCCCCCGGGCATGCCGCCGCCGCGGCGAGCGGAGCGGAGCGAGCCGCGCACTTCGGTCTGGATCGTGATCCGCTCAGCGTCCTGGGAGACTTCAAGCCGATACTGCTCGAGGGTTTCAGGCAGGTCCTTGGTGCGTTTGGTATCGAGCACCCAGTTTCCTGCAAAATTGGTCGGGGGATTCTGCGCTTGCAAGTGGGCACCCGGAAGGGCGAGGAGTGCCACCATCATGAGGATCATTCTGCCGCGTGTCATGGTCTCTGTCTCCCGTTATACGCCGTGGAGGATGGTTGGAGGTCAACCAACGTCGATCAAACGGGGACACTTGTACTGCAACGACGGCGATTTTGCAAATCTTCCGCGCTCGGAGCGGGGGAGGCAGGAAGAGGGGAGGGGGACCCGGTCTCCCCCCTTTAGACGACGATCGGGGATGAGGAAGGATCACCGAGCGGAGCCCCCGGGCTCTTTCGACGCGCTGGTCCGAGGAGTCCCTCGCGCATGAGCGGGAGGAGCTTCTCCGGCTCAGCAAGAAAGGCATCGTGCCCGTGGTGCGAGTCGATCTCGGCGTACTCGGCCTCGACGCCGGCTTGTTGCAAGCGATCGGCCAGCTCGGCGACGTCCCGGGCAGGGAAGAGCCAGTCACTCGAGATGCCGACCAGGAGGACCCGGGCTTGGATCCGTTGCAGGGCGACGCGCTCGGATGCGTACCCGAGAGCCGGATCGAAGCTGTCCATCGCCCGGGTGATGATCAGATAGGCGTTGGCATCGAACCGCTGGTGAAAGATCTCCCCCTGGTAGTCGAGATACCCGCCGATATCGTAGCGATCCGCGAGCGAGTCGAGGGGATTTTCCCCATTGCGATTTTGACGACGACCGTTGCGCTCCTGAAAGAGCTCTGGGGATTTGTACGAGCACATGGCGATCTCCCGTGCCAGCGCGAGCCCCTGGCGCGGGGGATCTTCTGGGGAATAGGCCCCCTTTTGCCATTTCTCGTCCTGCATGATCGCTTGTCGCTGAAGGTGATTGAGCGCGAGGCCCATCGCCGAAAGAGGGGCTGCACCAATGGCCACGCATCGCAATACACGCTCCGGATAGTCAATGGCCCACTGGATGGCCTGCATGCCACCAATTGAGCCCCCGACGACGGCTTGGAGCCGCTCGATCCCGAGGTGATCGAGGAGCAGCGCCTGCGATCGCACCCAGTCGCGAATCGTCATCACCGGGAACTGCCCTCCATAGGGGCTCCCGGTTTGTGGGTCGAGGTCGTGCGGTCCCGTCGACCCATAGCACGAGCCTGGCACGTTGACACAGATGACACAATCCCGGCGGAGATCGAAGACCCGATCCTGCCCGAAGAGATCGGGCCACCACTCCGCGGCGCGCGACGATCCGGAGAGTGCGTGGCAGACCAGCACCGCATTGTCCCGTTTTTCGTTGAGCGTCCCATAGATCGAGTAGTGGAGCCGGACCGATTCGAGGGTCTGACCGTTCTGCAGGAGAAGTGGGGACGGCAGCGTGAACTGGTGGTCTCCGGCGGTCGCGGGAGGGGAGGGAATCGCGGGTCGGACTTTGGAGACGGATGAGGGATCTGGGCTGCGTTCTGTCTGGCAAGACAAGGACGAGACGGGCCCACTCTGGGGGGGAACCTCCGAACTGCAACTTACCCGAAACATCATACTGATCGATCTCCCCAATCGCGCATCGCGCTGTCGCGTTGGAACCACCTCGCGTGGCCCCCGTGTTGATCTGTCTGACTGGCCGGCCTGCTTCTCCAGAGGCGCTTCGACGGAGAGGAGAGGGGGGCAGGGCCCTGCCCCTTCTCTCCCCTCCGTGAAGGCAACGGGGTGGTTACGACGGATCTGCGGCCTTCAATGCCTGCTCCAGATCGGCAAGGATGTCCCGGATGTCCTCGATCCCGACCGAGAGGCGGATCAGCCCGGGCGTGACGCCGGTCGAGGCCTGCTCCTCCTCGGTGAGTTGCGAGTGGGTCGTCGAAGCCGGGTGGATCACCAGCGACTTGGCGTCTCCGATGTTGGCGAGCAGGCTGAAGAGCTGGACGCGGTTGATGAACGCCTTGCCGG
Source organism: Blastocatellia bacterium (assembly GCA_049317725.1). Classification (GTDB taxonomy): domain Bacteria; phylum Acidobacteriota; class Blastocatellia; order RBC074; family RBC074; genus CAIOZW01. The sequence continues at coordinate 2,017 of JBMOHS010000230.1, read as the reverse complement.
CGGCCACTCCACCCTTGATATTGAAGGTTACCAGGGCCCCTGCTCCCTTGGGCAGGTACTTCTTGGTGCGCGCATGGTAAGGGCTCGACTCCAGTCCGGGGTAGTTGACCGACTCGACCTGGGGGTGCGAGGCGAGAAACTTGGCCACGGCGAGGGCGTTCTCCGAATGGCGCTCCATCCGCAGGTGGACCGTCTCGGCCCCTTGCAGGAGGAGGAAGGCATTGAACGGCGAGAGGCAGGCCCCAATGTCACGGAGCCCCTGCACGCGCGCCTTGAGGATGAAGGCGAGGGGACCGAAGGCGTCGCTGTAGACCAGCCCGTGATACGAGGGATCTGGTGTCGTGAAGTCCGGAAAGCGTCCGGACGCCTTCCAGTCAAACTTCCCGGCGTCGATGATCGCGCCCCCGATCGAGGTCCCGTGTCCACCGATGAACTTGGTGAGCGACTGAATGACGATGTCGGCCCCGTGGGCGATCGGGGTGCAGAGGGCAGGGGAGGGGGTCGTATTGTCGATGATCAGGGGCAAGCCGTGCGCGTGGGCAATCGAGGCCAGCTTCTCGATGTCGACGATGTCGAGCTTGGGGTTGCCGACGGTCTCGGTATAGACCGCACGGGTCCGATCGTTGATCGCTGCTTTGAGGCCGGCCTCATCCTCTGCGTCGACGAAGCGGACCGTGATCCCCAGCTTGGGGAGCGTGTAGTGGAAGAGGTTGTAGGTTCCTCCGTAGAGCGAGGTCGTCGAGACGATCTCGTCCCCCGCATTGGCCAGCGTGGTGATGGCGAGGGTCTCCGCCGCCTGTCCCGATGAGAGGGCGAGGGCTGCCATCCCGCCTTCGAGCGCTGCGACCCGCTTCTCGAGGACGTCGGTCGTCGGATTCATGATCCGCGTGTAGATGTTGCCGAACTCCTGGAGCCCGAAGAGGCGCGCCGCGTGGTCGGCGTCGGTGAAATTGTAGGAGGTGGTTTGATAGATCGGGACGGCCCGCGATCCGGTCGTTGGGTCGGCCGATTGCCCGGCATGAACCGCCAGCGTGTTGAACTGATAGGAAGGTTTCTCGTCAGACATGTCAATCTCCTGTTCGAAACAAGGTAGAGTGAACACGTGGACAGACGACGCTCTTACTGGAAACTGCTAGGGGAAATGAGTCAGCGGAATGAGGCTCTTTAGCAGTTTTTTACGTGGAGCAAGTCGCTTAAATCGCCACGCGATGATGAATTGTCAACCAACGTCGGGCAGTGTAGAGTGCTACATTTGCCTTGTCAAGAGAGAAAGAAAAGAGTTGCGCCACAATTTTCGGAACGACGACGGAACGATGACACAGAGACTGACGGTCCCATTGCCAATCTACCAAGCCTTGATGGCCCACGCGCTGCGGGAGGTTCCGTGGGAGTGTTGTGGCCTGCTTGGGGGAGTTGGGGAGGCGGTGCAGAGCTGCCACCCGCTGACCAACCGCGCGCTCACTCCCCAGACGCGCTACTTTGCCTCTCCCGAGGATCTCTTTCCGGCGATGCGGTCGCTGCGGGAGGCGGGGGAGACGCTGCTGGCCATCTATCACTCGCACCCTGTCGGCGATCCTTTTCCGTCGGAGACCGACTTGGAGCTGGCCTTCTATCCGCAGGTCGTCTACCTGATCGTCGGGCCACTCCATCCCGAGCCGGGATTCTCTGCTTCGCCTCCGGAGGTGCGCGGGTTCCTGCTCGGCGGGCTGGAGGTCTTGGAAGTCGAGATCGAACTGGAGGGGCGCGCCGAGGAGCGCCGCCGGATCCTGGTCGACCTCCTGCCCCAAATGGGCTCTGCCCACGCATCTGAGCTCGATCTCTCACTTGGAGAGGGAGGAGCCAGCTCCGATCTTGAACCTCCTCCTGAAGCGGTTCAACTCCTGCCTGACGAAGTTTCGGTGGGGGGCCAGGAAGAGGGCGTCTCCGTTGATGCCCTGCCAGAGCCGGAATTCGCTGACACTCCCCTGCTGGCCCAGGAGAAGGTCGGACAGGTCGCGGAGGTGTTGGACGAGGCACC
>JBMOHS010000229.1:0-5386 GCA_049317725.1 Blastocatellia bacterium | reverse complement strand
CCGCAAAGAGGGGCGAGGGGAAAGGGGCGAGGGGCGAGGGGCGAGGGAAAGAATGGGAGAAGGTGGGCGATCCGCTCCCTGGAAAACCTTCGCGTCTTGGCGGCTTCGCGTGAGGCAAACAACCGGGCCCTTGATGGGAGGGAGTAGGCTCACGCGAAGGCGCGAAGCCGCAAAGAGGGGCGAGGGAAAAGGGGCGAGGGGCGAGGGAAAGAATGGGAGAAGGTGGGCGATTCGCTCCCTGAAAAACCTTCGCGTCTTGGCGGCTTCGCGTGAGACAAATAACCGGACCCTTGCTGTGAGGGGGAGGAGGAGGAAACGGGGCATTCGCGTGGTGGCTCGTTTTCTGGGGGCAAAAAGCAAAAAGGGACGCACCGAGCGTCCTTTTTGCTTTTTGTTAACCACTATATCGAAAGGTAGAAATCGGGACGGCGAGATTCGAACTCACGGCCTCTTGCACCCCAAGCAAGCGCGCTACCAGGCTGCGCCACGTCCCGTCGTGCGGAGAGATGAACTCAACTCCTTCACGAAGTCTTAAGTTCTAACATCGTGTTCAAGCAAAGTCAACAACTCCTCGGCCATTCCGCGGAGGCGCTGGATCGTCTCCCGCGACAGACGCGAGGGGCCGACTGGGGGAGGGGGGGTGCTGGGAAGCGCAGCAGCCTCCGTTGCCAGGGAAGAGAGCGGGGAGATCGCGGATCCCAGCTCCTCGCGCAGCACGGGTGCGGGTGGAACGACCTTGAGGCGTGGGGCGGAGATGCGCCCTTCGCTGGCGATCTTCCGTTTCGCTCCGGCAATGGTGAAGCCCTCATCGTAGAGGAGTTGCCGGATACGCAGGGCCATCTCGACATCGCGGCGGCGGTAGGTTCGTTGACCGGCCCGGTTCTTCTGGGGTTGGAGAGAAGGAAATTCTGTCTCCCAGTAGCGCAGGACGTGGGCTTGGACCCCGACCAGCTCACAGACCTCCCCAATCTTGAAGAAGAGTTTGTCGGGGATCTCTGTTGGAACCGGTTCCTGCTGCATGCGCGCGTCTCTACTCTGCCGGTCGATCTATCGTCGTCGACCCAGTTGATTGTCGCAGGGGCGCTCAGACCACTGCTCCGTTGAAAATTGCAATAGACATAGTAGGCACCGACGGGAGCGGAGTCAACCGGCGGCGTCCCCGCGCGGCCGGGGGCGCAAGCCCCTGGTTCAAAGAGAGAGGTGCGGGGAGCGGAGAAGGACGATGGTCGTCTCGCCTTTCTGTTGCGGATCGGCGCTGAGCGTGACAATCGTGGTCGGAGTGATCGGGATCTTGTAGACGCTCTGCTGCTCTGTCCCCGAGCGGTTCTCGGCAAGGGGGTTCCCGGCCAGCTTGCGGTAGAAGGCATCGACCTGATCGAAGCTGTCAGAGGTGACCAGCCGGACCATCTCGTTGCCAACGATGCGGGTCGATTGGGTGCGCTTCGCACCAGGGTAGAGATAGGCGGTCAGGTCGCTGGAGGGGACGGCGTTGGCGTCGGGGAGGGCCGAGAGGCCATCGCCGAGCGCACGATCGATCTGATCCTCAATCTGACCTTGGAGGGGGCCAGCCTCGCCAGCCCGGAGAAGATCCTTCGGTTGCAGCTGCCCAATCTCAGTCCGGACTCGTTGGTAGATCTGATAGCCGACGACGGCCGCTCCCCCGATCAGTAGCAAGAGGGCGAGCGTCACAGCGAGGAGAATCTTGCCTAAGCGGGAGCGGCGGCGCACCGGCGTCGGGCTCGATTCGAGTGACCCTGGAAAGGGAGGCGGGGGACTCCCCCAAGCTCCACTCCCGGCAGTTGGGGGACGGAGGGTCGCACCCGGTTGATAGCTCGAGTGGTCGGCGGGGGTTGGTTGGCGCCTTTCCGACGAAGCCTCGGGTGAGAGGGCGGCCCCACACTGCCGGCAGAAGCGGGCGGGACGGTCGAGCAGCACCCCGCATTGGGAACAGAAGGCATCAGCCATGGCGTTTCTCCATTCGCTTGGGCATGCGCCCGGATCAGACAGGTCTTCGATCATGGAGTGACAGACCTGTTTCACTGTACGGTACCGTTGACCAAAAGTTCAAGATCGATTTTTCTGGCGACTGGGCCGAGTTTCCATTAAAGTAGGTGTTTTTCACGTGCGAGATGTGATGGTGTAGGAGGAAGAAGCACGATGAGTTGGGAAGCGGCGACGTCGGACGGTGGGGCAGGGGCGGAAGAGGGCAGTAGTGGTGGTGAGGAGGGAACGGAACCACCAGTTGAGCCTCTCCGTGAATATGCTGGAGAGTGGGAAGGGGCCTTCCCCTTTGTCGCACCGCCCGGGATGGGGAACGCCCATCTCATGACGATTCTCGGCAGTCTGCGTCGGCGGCGATTCCCGGTTCTGGAGGGGTCGATGCCCGTCGAGCTTCGCACTTTTGCCACCGAGCCGGAGACGGCTGTCCTCGCCTACTGCCATTGGCAACCGGAGCGGCGCATCCACCCAACGGTGCTGATCGTCCACGGCCTCGAGGGGTCGGCCGATGCCAACTATGTCCGCGGAACGGCGGAGAAGGCCTGGCAGGCCGGCTGGAACGTGCTGCGCTACAACGTCCGCGGCTGTGGTGGCACGGCGCACTTGGCTCCGAAACTGTACCATTCAGGATTGACATCGGACCTGCGGGCCGTCGTCACCGAGATGGTCGAGCGGGATGGGCTGCCCGGAGTCTCCCTTGTCGGGTTTTCGATGGGGGGGAACCAAGTTCTCAAGCTGGCGGGAGAGCTGGGCGAGGAGGGGCCGCGGCTGCTGCGGGCAGTCTGTGCGATCAGTCCTCCGATCGATCTTGCCTCCTGCTCGCGGGCGATCGCCGAGCCGCGCAATTGGCTCTATGAGGCCCGCTTCCTGCGGAGCCTGCGGCGGACGATCCGCGAGAAGGACCGTCTCTTCCCGGGCCGCTATGATCTGCGCCCACTCCCGCGCATTCGACACCTCTGGGAGTGGGACAACCATTTCCAGCCCTACCACGGATTCAAGGACGCCTGGGACTACTATGCGCGGGCAAGTTCGCTGCCGTGGATTCCCGCGATCCGGATTCCATCGTTGATCATCCACGCCCAGGATGATCCCTTCATCCCCTTTGCTCCATTTGAGGATCGACGATTAAGAGAGAGCCGGGCCGTCCGGCTCTTGGCACCCCGCCAGGGTGGACACGTTGCCTTCTGCAGTCGTCGGCAGGGAGATCCGGATCGGGCGTGGGCTGAGAACCGGGCGGTCGAGTTTCTCCGGGCGTCGCAGGGAGGGGCACGATGACGATCGTTCTCTTCAAGATCTTCCTGATTCTGCTGCTGGTGGTCGCCAACGGCTTCTTTGTCGCGGTCGAGTTTGCGTTGGTCAGTGTGCGGCGCGCGCGGATCGAGACCCTCGCGGCGACGGGAACGGCGGGAGCGGCAGCCGTCTTGCGGGCGCTCGACCACCTCGACGAGATGCTCTCGGCGAGCCAGTTCGGGATTACCCTCGCCAGTCTGGCCCTCGGAGCGGTTGGGGAGTCGACGCTGGCGGCTTGGCTGGAGCCCTTTCTGCTTACCTACCTGCCGGTCGAGACTTCGGCCTTGCTGGCGCACACGATCGCCATCGGCATCGCCCTCGCCATCATCACCTACCTTCATCTCGTGCTGGGTGAGTATGCGCCGAAAGCATTGGCGATCGAGAAGGCGGAAGCCATCTCCTTGGCGACCGCTGCTGGCATGCACCTCTTCTACAGGGCCTTTCAGCCCTTCATCCAGTTCATCAATCTCTCAGGGATCCGCCTGTTGCGAATCATTGGGGTGGAGTTTCGGCCGGGCCATCATACCGCCTATACCGAGGAAGAGCTGCGCTACTTGGTCAATCTCAGCCATCAATCGGGCCTGCTCGATCAGGAGGAGAAGGAGCTGATCCACAACGTCTTTGAGTTCTCGGAGCTGACGGTGACGGAGGTCATGATCCCGCGGACGCAGGTGGTGGCCGTTCCGGAGCAGGCAACGTTTCCTGAGTTGGCGGCGCTCTTCCGGAATTCCGGCTATTCGCGACTGCCCGTCTATCGTGACCAAGTCGACAACATTGTCGGGATCGTTCACGGCAAGGATGTCCTGAGTTTCATGCTGCAGGCCCAGGATTTTGAGCTGACGAAGGCGATGCGGAAGGCTCTCTTCCTGCCGGAGACGGCTCGCCTGGCGGAAGCACTACAACAGATGCAGCGCCAACGGAACCACTTGGCCATCATCGTCGACGAGCACGGCGGGATGGAGGGGATTCTGACGATGGAGGATCTGCTCGAGGAGATCGTCGGGGAGATCCATGACGAGCACGACGACGCCCTGGTCGAGAAGCCCGAGGGGGGGGAGCGGATCTTCACTCTCGAAGGGGGCGTGCCGGTGCGGGAGGCCAACCGGAAGTATCCGCTCCAGATCCCGGAGTCAGACGACTACACGACCGTCGCGGGATTCCTCATCGCGCGCGCGGGACGACTCCTCCGTCCTGGAGACACCGTCGAGGACCAGGGCGTCCGCTTTACCGTCGAGCGGGTCGTCAACCGGCGCATCCTCTGGGTGCGCGTCGAACTGCCTGCGCCGCCCACCACGCCAGAGGAGACCCCGTGACGGTGGTGCTCCTCAACAAGCCCTTTCAGGTCCTCTGCCAGTTTACCGATGCCGACGGGCGCACGACGCTCGGGGCCTTTCTCGACTGGCCAGGGCTCTATCCGGCGGGCCGACTCGATTATGACAGCGAGGGGCTGGTCGTCCTCACCGACGAAGGGGCGCTCCAACACCGGATCACCGATCCACGCCATCACCTCGAGAAGACCTACTGGGTACAGGTCGAGGGAGAGCCGGGGCCGAAGGTGTGCCAGTCCCTCGCCAAAGGGGTCCTCCTGCGGGATGGATGGACCAAGCCGGCTCGCGTCAAACCCCTCGCTCCCCCGGACGACCTCTGGCCACGCCATCCACCGATCCGGGAACGACGACACATTCCGACGGCTTGGTTGGAGATCACCCTCCGCGAGGGACGCAACCGTCAAGTCCGCCGCATGACGGCGGCAGTCGGCCATCCGACGCTCCGCCTGATCCGTGTCCGCGTCGGCCCCTGGGAGTTGGGCACTCTCCAACCGGGTAAATGGAGAATGGAGAATTGAAAATGGAGAATGGGGAGAGAATTGAGAATGGAGAATTGAGAATGGAGAATGGGGAGAGAATTGAGAATGGAGAATGGAGAATAGAGAATTGAGAAGAGGAAATCACCTCTCATGAGTGAGGGCGACATTGCCAGTCAGACTCGAAAGCCCTGATACCACATCCCGTCCTGCCAGAATGGGCCGGGTTACCCTCGTGCAGATAGCCCCCTGCACTCCGTCTCTACCCTCAAATCGAGGAGAATGCACTGTTCT
>JBMOHS010000228.1:0-5429 GCA_049317725.1 Blastocatellia bacterium | reverse complement strand
CCGGCGCGACTCAGCCGTTGTTGGCGCGTCAGGTCGGCTTCATGGCACGAGAGGCAGCGCTGCTCGAAGATGGCCTCCCCGGCGGAGGGAGTTGTCCCGGAAGGAGGGGGGGCAGCCGCGACGCGGCGCGGGGCAAATTGAGCGGTGAAATAGTCGACGAGGGGATCCTTCTCGGAGTCGGCAATCACCGCTCCCCAGCGCACCATCTTCTCGACCTCCCGCACCCAGCCGGCACGGGAGAGTCGCTGCGAAACGATGAGATCCGCTTCGTGGCAAGAGAGGCAGGCGCGCCGGGCGATCTCCACGCCGGGCCCATCGGGCAGATCCGCACTCGCCTGATGAGTCTCGACTCCCTGGGCGGCGGCTCTCTGCTCTGCCGAGAGGTCAAGGACGCCCAGCGGGCCGTTGATCAGCCAGGCAAGGGCGAGAAGCAGTCCAATTGGAACAAGGCGGCGTAGGTTACGAGGCATGGACAGTGATCCTCACTCGGTCGATGACGTTCCAGAGGTAGCCGGAGGGGTTCCAGTGCGGGGCGACGGGCTGCATTCGACCCTGCTCGTCAGTGGCCCGGGCCATCAGCAGGTATGATCCGGGCTTGGTGATCGAGAACTGGTACTCGAACGATTGCCAAGCGTAGCGGACCCGTTCGCTCCCGAGGCGAGCTGGGACCCAAGTCGCTCCCTGGTCAAGGGAGACATCGACTCGCCGGATCGCGGTCTCACCCGCCCAAGCAAAGCCAGCAATCCGGATCGGGCCTGGCGCGAAGGTCGCCCCCTCCGCGGGGGTATGAATCAGCGACTTGACGACCAATCCTGTCACCGGGAGCATATTTTCCGGCGGGACCGGCGCGCCTGGTGCCACCCGTATGTTGGGGTAACGGTAGGCGGTCTTGACGAAGAAGCCATCATGCTCCGCTTCGAGCACCCGGATGTGGTCAAGCCATTTGACGGCATAGGCCCCTTCCCAACCTGGAATGATGGCTCGCAGCGGGTAACCGTGCAGCGGGGGAAGCGGCTGGTCGTTCATCTCGTAGGCCAGAATCGTGTCTGGATGGAGTGCCTTGTCAAGGGGGACGTTGCGCTGAAAGTCTGGCATCTTGCCGACCGGTTTGTCCGCTCCGTCAAAGAGCACGTACTTGCCCGTCGGGCGAACCCCGACCCGCTTGAGCAGGTCGGCGAGCCGAACACCCGTCCAACGCGCCGTTCCCACGGCTCCCTTCTCCCATTGAATCCCGGCGACCGGGGGGTCGAAGAAGGCGCGACCATTTCCCGCGCACTCTAGGGTGACCGTCACGGTGGCCTTCGGCATTCGTTTCAACTCATCAATCGTGATCGAGAGGGGCGACTCGACCGCTCCATCGACCCGTACCGTCCAGGCCTTGGTCACGGCTTGGTCGAGTGCCGGGGCGTAGGAGTGATGGCGGACATAGAAGAGATCGTTGGGCGTCAACCAGGTGTTGAGCAGCGAAGGTGGAGTCTCGAGGTCCTCTGGCCGGAGTGAGCGTACGATCAGACGTTCCTTCCCCGGAATCGACTGCGCCGGCGCGGCCGCTCCTTGGGAGGCGGCGGAGACGAGCGCGCTCATCCCTGGCAGCGCGGGACCAAGGCTCGGGAGGAGTTCGCTCAAACTCAAGCCAGCCCCAACTCCTGTCGCTGAAGCCAGGAACCGCCGTCTCGTCACCGCCGTCGTCTTCCGATTCACCGAAAGCGGCGATTCCAGCTTCTCTCCGTTCGGATTGGTTGTTCCATCCTGCTGCTCCTTCATGACTGATCTGCTCTCCTCTCCTCACTGGTCAAAATGTTCCAACAAATTCCCTGCGTAAGGATCATCCGTCGCCGACAGGGAAGAGTGGTCGGCCTGCCAGACAGTTGATTCCTCCCCTCTCGCGGGGGCATCGGCAAAGGTCCACCCGTGCGCGGTGGGCGCTCTTGGTCGTTCTTATTGGTCGTCTGGGTCGCGTTGTCCGGCTCAGGGCAGGTCACCCTCCGGACAGGTTGGATTGTAAGGTCGCTTGCCCAAGCCGGTCAATGAGCCGTTCTCTGTCCGCCCGAATTCCCAGCTCATTGCTTACGGAGGGATGACTCTCCATCCGCCTCGGAAGATTCCCGATCAAGGCCCACCTTGCCCTCATCTACCGCCCGCAGCGGAAGTTGGCCGCCTCGTCGATACTGCCGGTGCCGCTGTAGGTGGCGACTTGTGGGTGTGGACAGAGCGGACGCGTGCGATCTACCTGCCCAGCCGTCCTGTGTGTTGCGACGATTGGCCCGGGCACGACGCCCTGCTCGACCCACTGTTCGAGCGGGGTGAGGATGTCGAACTCGTTCGGTCCCGGCCCACCACTACAGTGATGCATCCCCGGAATCAGGTACAGGCGCACGAAGGTGTCGGCCTGCGCCAGTCCTCCGACGATCGCCGTTACACGATCGAAGTAGTTGACCGTGCCAAGGGCACTGATCGCCGGATCTGCCCACCCGTGATAGAGCAGCAGCTTCCCCCCCCGTTTCTGGAAAGGACGCAGGTCGGCATCGAGCGGACTGAGAATCTCGCTCATCGTCTTCAAGCGGGCCACGTCGGCGGGAAACCGCAGCGTCCGCCACGAAAAGGACGGATCATCCGTCTCGAGGGCCAGTCCGCGCATGTTCGACTCGGCGATCGCAAAACCGATGGGCAATCGCCCTCCGTTGTAGGCAAGCGTCCCGTCTGGCTGTGGCAGTGGATCTTCCGGTCCCGAAATCCACGCGCGCCATCCGGTCTCTCCTCCCTCGTGTCCCACCGGAAACCCCCACGCATAGACCTCACCGTTCGGCAATTTCGCTCCGCCATAGATCTGCCTCACCACTGCCAGTTGTCCCTCATTGAGGCAGCCTGTGGTCTTGGCGTCCGTGCATTTGAGGCTCTCGGGATCGAAGGTGCACCGCAACGGTTCGCTGATCAGTCCGTCTTCCAACCCGTCCGTCTTGTCGCAGGCGCCGAGCGTTGCCTGCGAGATCAGCTCCACAGCCTCCCGCGTCAGGAAGTGCCCGGTCTTGGCCAGCATCTTCTGATAGACCAGTGCCCGGCCGACCTGCATGCCTGTCCCCGTCGAAGGGTTGCCGGCAATGATGCCGTCGAAATCGTCCGGATAGCGTTGCACCTCCATCAGGGCTTGGCGCCCACCGTTCGAGCAGCCGTCAAAATAAGCGTGATCGATCGGCCGCCCATAGAAGGCCCTGGTCAGCGCTTTCCCCGCCACGGCGGTGACGTGCGTCCCCCGGTGGCCATAATCGATCTCCTTGGCCCGGTTCGACATCCACGTCGTGTCGTCGCTGGTGTGCCCCGTGTCGGTCGAGGCCGTGGCATAGCCCCGCGCAAGGCCGCGCGTCAACGCCCCGATTCGGCCGCCAAGCCCACCTACGCCGACGAAGAAGAACTTTCCGTTCCATTCCCCCGGGAGGCCGAGTCGGAAGTTGACCTGATTCCCCACTGACGTGGCCTGACCGTCGACGAGGCAGTGCGACGGGACCCGCCCAGCGGCCGCGACCATTGTCGCCGCCGTGATCGTCGTTCCTTTTGGCGCCAATGCCTGCAGCGCGGCGACTGTGCACTCCTTCGGCATCGTCACCGGACTTTGCGTGAAGACACGTGCCGTCGAGACCATCAACACTGCCAGACTGGTAGAAATGACAAGACGCATCAGCCAGGACATTGCTCGCCTCCCGTGAAAGAATTCTTGAACCAGGCGCTCCACGCCGCCCCCCCTCTCTGACGTTTCCACCTTCTAATCGAGCTTCGGTCACGGTGTGATCTTGGCAAACGTCCGCGAGAGTCCTGCGTCCGGAATATCCCGCAAATGGACGACTGCTCTCGCTGGCCTTCAGCGGGGGAGGTTCATCATTACTTTCTCTTCCTCAATTATGTCAAGCACCGCTCGTCCGGTACGTCGCCCTCACGTCAGGAATCGAGGCCCTCTCTCATCAGATCTTTCCGTCCGGGGAGTTGATCCACCACTTTCACCCACTCGTCCACCTGATCGATTTGTCAACGCCAGATATGACGCGCCGCTCTTGCCAGCCAACCCATCCTCCCATTATTTGTTGACAAGAATCTCGAAGTGCTTACAATGTGCTCACCATGAGGGCAAAAATTATCAAAATTGGAAATTCGCAGGGAATTCGTATTCCGAAACTCTTTCTTGAGCAGACGGGCCTGAGCAACGATGTGGAAATTCAGGTCGTCGATGACCAGATTGTCATCAAGCCCGCGACTCATCCTCGCCAAGGTTGGGCTGCACAATTTCAGGAAATGGCGCAACAACAAGAAGATCGACTGTTGATCGACGATTCGGGGATGACCGATTGGGATGAGGAAGAGTGGGAATGGTAATCAAGCGGTTTGAGGTGTATCTGATCAATCTCGATCCAACAATTGGAAGTGAGATAAAAAAGACTCGGCCTTGTGTCGTCGTTTCACCAGACGAGATGAATTTTCATATTCAAACAGTAATCATTGCCCCCCTGACAACCAAAGAAAAACAATACCCGACGAGGGTTAGCTGTCAGTTACAAGGCAAGGAAGGCCAAATCGTCTTGGATCAGATCAGAACAGTTGATAAGACGAGACTCGTCAAACGGGTTGGTCAAATCGACAAAAAAACGAAAACAGAAGTCTTGGCCAGATTGCAGGAGATGTTCTCGCCGTGATGCCATCACCTCTCGTTCGAATGGAGTTGTGGTAACGGTCACAATCCTGATCCATTTCGGGAGCAGTCACCAAGAGACGACTGCTTGATCCTGATGAATTCTACACGATGTTCGTCCACAGGGCGCTCAGCGCTGGGGCTTCGGCCGCAGCAGCTCCGGGAGTGTCCGACCCAGAAAGCCTTCGATCGGCTGCTGATTGCCGAACGGGCGGTCATCGCGCAGGTTGATCGCGCGCGCCTGGGTCAAGGCTTCTCCCACCGGCATCTTGCGCTCGCGGATGAGATAGGCCCCCCAGAGGTGGCTCGCCCGCCACGCCACCGTGCAGTGGAGCAGGACCTTGCCCTTGGCCGACTCCAAGACCGAGGCAAACCGGTCGAGCGCCGCCGGCGCATAGGCGTTCCCACCCGATCCATTAAGCGGGAGGTGGACATATTCGATTCCAAGTTCGCCGAGCAGGGCAGCTTCATCGAAGCCGACCCTCGCCATCTCCTGCGGCATTCGCAGGTTGACGACAGTCGTCACGCCTTTGGCCTTCAACTCGCGCAATGCCTTCTCGGTCGGCTGACCGCCGATGAACAGATCGTCGCCGATGGTGGCGTACCTCTCCTGAAAAAGACCGGTCGGGTCCTGCAGCACCGGCGGTGGAACTGGACCGCGACCGCCCACCATCGACTGGGCCTCGGCAACAGCCACCGACAGTGCCCAGACACACAGCAAGACCACGGATCGAAGCTGAGCAGATCGTATCAT
>JBMOHS010000227.1:0-5482 GCA_049317725.1 Blastocatellia bacterium | reverse complement strand
GCCGAGGCGAGCAGGTCGAGTTGGACATCGAGGAGCGATCCGGCACGCAGGAGACCCGCCGGGGCAAGGACTTGTCCCCGGTGCAATTGGTCGAGGTCGAGCCCTTGCAGGTTGATCGCGGTTCTCTCCCCGGCACGGGCCACAGTCGTCGCTCTCCCGTGCACCTGCAGGTTCCGCGCACGAGCACGCCGTCCATCCGAGGGGAGCAGTTCCAGCTCCTGTGCGACTTCGATCGACCCGGCGACAAGGGTTCCCGTGACGACCGACCCGAATCCCCGGATGGTGAAGGCCCGGTCGATCGGCAGCCGCGCCACCGCCGAGGTGTCGCGCTCCGCAACGGTGCCGGCGAGCCGTTGCAGCGCCTTCTTGAGGGGCTCGATCCCTTCTCCCGTCCGGGCACTGACGCGCAGCACCGGCGCCCCTTCGAGGAACGAGCCGGCAAGGTACTCGGTCACCTCCGCCTCGACCAGCTCGAGGAAGTCTGGCTCGACGAGGTCGACCTTGGTCAGCAGGACCAATCCCGCAGGAATCTTCAGCAAGCGACAGATCTCGAAGTGCTCGCGTGTCTGCGGCATGAGCCCCTCGTCGGCGGCGACGACCAACATCACCAGATCGATCCCGTGGGCGCCCGCCAACATATTGCGAACGAAGCGTTCGTGTCCCGGCACGTCGACAAATCCGAAGTGGACATCCCCGATCGTCAGGTCGGCAAACCCGAGATCGATGGTGATGCCACGCTCCTTCTCTTCCTTGAGACGATCGGCATCGACACCGGTCAACGCCTTGATCAAGGATGTCTTCCCGTGGTCGATGTGACCGGCAGTCCCCACAATGATCTGCTTCATCCTCACTCCACTGGCTCAACTCTGCTGGCAGCAGATGGATCGGCCCCGCTCCCTCCGCGTTCAATCGGCCTGCCTCAGATCAGAAACAACGGCCTATCCTACTGGATGGAGCAGAACTCGGCAAATCCGCTAAGTAGAGGGGCGAGGGGCGGAGGGGCGAGGGCGGAGGGGCGAGGGGCGAGGAGGGCGGAGATAACCGGCTCTTGAAGATCAAGGCTGTTTGGAAAAGAATACCCTCGGACGGCTGGCGAATCAGAACGACTTGACGAGACCTCTCCCGAGGAGGAGGGGAACGGGCGAGCGTGAAGCCAACGTAGGGAGCAGCACGACGGAATGAGCAACGGTCAGGAGCCAACAAACGAGACTCCGCTGAACGGGAACGATCGGCGTTCTGGGCGGAGACCGAAGGGGCCGCGCGTCTTTCGCTATGGGGGCGCGCTGATCGTCCTGCTCTCGCTTCTCGGGCTGGCTGGGTGGCTCTATTTTCGATCGGCACGCTTCAGCCGACAAGTGGCGACCTTGCTGGAAACTCGCCTGGGCGAGTTTGGATTGCGTGGGGAGATCGGGGGATTTGGGTGGACGCTCGATCCACAGACCGTCCGTTTGCGCGACATTCACCTCTACAACCTGCAGACCGGCGCGCCGGTTGCCTCGATCGGGGAGCTGACGATCGAAGCAGAGATCATCAATCCGTACGCACTACGGATGGAGCGTGATGTCGTGCTCAAAACGGCTCGGCTCAGCCAGGTCGAGCTGGAGATCCTGGTCGATCGGCATGGACGCAGCAATCTGACGGAGCTGCGGCTGCCGACTGGCGGGGCCAAGCGAGTCTCGCTCGATCTCTCGCAATTACAGGTGACGATTGAAGAGAGCCGGGTGCGCTACCAGGACGAGCGGATCGGGTGGGGAGTCGCGCTCGACGGCCTCTCGGTGAGTGCGCGGAGCGGCACGGGGAAGGGCCCACTCGACCTTGCCTTGACGGCGGGGGCGACGGGAGGAGCATTTCATTTCGAGGGGCGCAGCTCCCCCATCGAGCGGATCGACTTGACAGGCCGGGTTGGAGCGAAAGGACTGGTGGTCGAGCGCTTCGGGATGAGCGCGGCATTGGCCAAGATCAGCGGCGCCGCCGGGGAGATTGGCTGGGCCCCCTTCGCGTTGGGGTTCAACGGCGAGGTCAAGGCCGCGACGGCGGAGCTGAACCACCTCTTCTTTCCGGCGGGATTGGAGCTGGCGGGAGAGGTGGTCTGCCAGTGTCGGGTCGAGGCGACAGGGGCAGGGGTCTTCGTCGAGGGCAGCCCAACCGCGGCGCGCCTGGCGATCGAAGGGGCCAACCTGACCGGGATCGAAACCAGGGCCGCGAGATTTGAGCTGGCGAAGGGGAGGACCCAGTTCTTCGCGCAACGGGCGCGGGTCCGCTCCGTTCAGATCGAGACGATCGAGCTGAGTGCGGTGGAGATTCGAGCGGCGCGGGGAGAAGTGGTCAGCGGACAGACCCGGATTCTCGCGCCGGAGGCCAATCTCGCACAGGTCACTTGGCCGGGAAGCCATCTCGACGACCTCCGGCTGAGCGCGATGCGGGCAGACTTTCCCGGAAAGGGATTCCGGGTCGCCGCGCAGGCGGCCCTCACCGCGGGCGAGATTGCCGGGCTGCCCTTCGAGGAGGTGGAGACGAAGGCCCGCCTCGACCCGGCGAAGCTGGTCCTCGAGGAGCTGACGGCGCGAATTGACCAGGGGGAGGTCGAGGCAGGAGCGACCATTCCATTGCGACGAGGGCTTCCCTTCGTCGTCGCAGGCCGGTTCCAGGAGATCCCCTCGCGCGAGATCTTTGGTCTGCTCGACCTGGAGGCGCTGCCGGTCAGCGGAGCCGTCGACGGGGAGGGGGAGTTGACGTGGATTGGGGCCAAGCCCGAGACCCTCACCGGGCGGATTGCGGCGCAGTTTGCCGGGACGACGACGCCGCTCGCCGGGGAGCTGCCGCTCGCCGGGCCGATCCAGGTCGAGGTAGAGGAGGGCCGGTTCCGCTTCGAGAAGTTCGACCTGCGGACGGAGGCGACCCGGCTCGGTGCGTCAGGAACGCTTGCCTTACGGGGAGAGTCGGATCTCGCCCTGACCCTCGCCTCCGATCGACCGGAAGAGCTGCTCGCCGTCGCCCGCACACTCGCGCCTCTCGCGCCGCTGATCGAGGAATACCGTCCGTTCCTGCAGGGGCACGCTGGCTTCACTGGTCAGCTGAACGGGGACTTTCGCGCGCCGATCCTGCGTGGGAATCTGACGGTGGAGGAGGTCGGGTTGCGTGCGGCGGAGCTGGGCGCAATCGCCGGCGGGATTGTCCTGACGGGGGACGCTCTTCGCGTCACGGAGGGGAGACTGGGCTCGGCGAGCCGCTTCGAGCTGGACCTGCCCTTCGATCAGGCGGCGCACTCGGGACGACTCTCGGCGACGATCGCCGAGATTGAGATCACGCAGGTCCTCCAAGCCCTCGATTGGCAAGCTCTCGACCGGACCGGAATGTCGAAGGAGGTTGAGGGGCAACTGACGGGCACACTCGCACTGACGGGACTGCCCGGAAAGATCCAGGGGACCGTCTCGCTCGGTCTGGAGCGGGCCATCATCCTGCGGCAAGCAGCACAGCGCGCGGTCGCCGAGATTCGGTTTGTCGACCACGTCGCCCGGCTCTCCTCTCTGGCCATTCGACTGCCTCAGACCAATTTCGAAAGCGATGGCTTCTGGAATCTGGCGAGCGGTGCCTACGAGCTGAAAGGGCAGGCCAGCCAGATCTCCCTCTCCGCCCTCGCCGAGGCGCTTGACTTCAAGCAGCTCCGCATCGAGGGGGAGGGCGAGACGCGCTTCGTCGTCTCGGGCCGCTTGACGCCAGAGGCCCCCGAGGGGGTCGAGCGGGATCCCTTCTCCCTGACCCTCATCGCCAATACCTCCCAACTGAAGATCAACCAACGGCCCGTCGTCGACTATCGTGTCTATGCCGGAACCTCGGCACAAGGAGTCATGCGGATCGCCATCAACACCTTGAGTGGTCCGGCTCCCCGACGGGAAGAGGAGCTGCTGCTGATGACAGCCGCCTTGCGGGATCCCGCCCAGCCTGTCGCCATCCGCGGAGAGGTTTCGAAGATGGAGATTGCCCCGCTGCTGGCAATTCTGGCCCCGGATCAGGATTGGATCAGGGATGGGACCCTCAGCGGGCGCATTTCGATCCAGGGCCCGACGCGCACGGCCCAGGGAGAGCGGACGATCGAGCGGCTCGCCGGGGATCTCGTCCTGGAAGAGATGCAGATGGTGGTCGCAGAGAACCAACTCCGACTGGCCTCCCCGGTCAGCGTGCGCGTCGAGGGGGGGAAGATGGTGGTCCCACCGGCACGCCTTCTCGGGCAAGGAGTCGAGTTGGTGGTGCGGGGAACGACTGGAATCGCTTCGGAGCGGCCACTCGACCTTTCGCTGCGCGCCTCACTCAATCTCGCAGATCTTTCGGGGATCGAGTCCCTCCTCTCTCTCCAAGGGGTGCAAGGGAGAGTACAGATCGAGGCGCAAGCGGGGGGAACCATCCAAACGCCCAACATAACTGGAGCAATCGATCTGCAGAATCTAGGCTTCTCCTTGCCGGATCTGCCGATCTTTCTGACCAACGGCAATGGGCTGCTGACACTGGCCGGCGAGACATTGCGGATCGAGTCGTTTCGGGCGACAGCCAATGAGGGGCGACTCGAGGCGAGAGGCGAACTCCAGCTCGACCGATTCCAACCCCGCCAATGGCAGTTGAGGTTCAAGGTCGAAGGGGCAGAAGTGCACGATCGTGACCTGAGCGCCTCGCTGAGCACCGAGCTGAGCCTCACCGGTACCCCCGAGGGACAGACGCTGACGGGCTCGATCAATACCACCCGACTCGAATATGACGCGCGGATCGACCTCGACTCACTGCTCGCCAGTGGGGCGGCTGGAGGCTCGAGGGGCGGAGGGGCCGGACTGGAGTTCGATCTGCCCGTCACGACCCTGCGTGGAAGACAGAGCGTGACAGGCCGATCTTCCCTGCCCCCGACCCGGATCAACATCCGGTTGGAGGCGCGCGACGCGGTCGCGGTGCGCAGCGAGCAGATCAATGCGCTGGGATCGGCCCTGCTGACTGTCACGGGGACCACCCAGGATCCCTCGCTCACCGGGCGACTGGAGAGCGAGTCCGGATTTGTCCGCTTTCGTGGGCAACGCTACGAGATCACCCGTGCCACCCTCGACCTGCTGCCTGGCACAACAGGTGCGAACTTGACCCTCGTCGCGGAGTCCGAGTTCAGAGGCTACCGGGTGCTGCTGGGACTGAACGGGCAGATCGACGCGCTGGAGACGACCCTCCGCTCGGAGCCTCCGCTCTCCCGTGACGAGATCCTCGCCCTCATCACCACCGGGCGTGCCGAGGCCGGCCCGTTGACCAGCCAGGATCCGCTGCGCAGCGGCGTCGGGGCGGCGGCCTCTCTGCTCACCTCGGGGCTCATCTCGCGGCCGACGGAACAACTGCTCGGCCTGAGCCGCTTCCAGATCGATCCGATCATCAGGCCCAACACCAACCCCGCGGCACGCTTGACGGTGGGACAACAGCTCTCCCGCAACCTCTATGTCAGCTATTCGACCAACCT
>JBMOHS010000226.1:0-5491 GCA_049317725.1 Blastocatellia bacterium | reverse complement strand
GGGACGTCTCGACCCTCCGTGTCATGGCCGAACTCGTCCTCTGATCGTTGATGGGCGAAGAGGCTCACGCGAAGACGCGAAGGGGTGAGGGGTGAGGGGTGAGGGGTGAGAGGTGAGGGGTGAGGGGTGAGGGGCGAGGGGCAAGAGAATGAATGGGAGCGTGTGGGCAATCCGTTTCCCAAAAACCTCCGCGACTCTGCGGGAGAAAAACAATCGGGCCCCCACCTGGCCTGAGTGGCTACAAGCGATCCCGGTGCAGAAAGAGGGAGAGCCTCGCTCCAGTCACTTGGCTGCGCCCGAGGTGGACGAAGAGGGCGATCCAGAGTAGCTCGAGAAAGAGGACGATTTCGATTTGCCAGACCTGCTTCCAGCCTCGGGAAAGATCCACAGCCGGGACCTCCGATTGGGTCGGAACGATCATCAAGAGAAGAAGTCCAGCAAGGAGCAGGACCGCCATCAATTGGTAGGTGGTCAAATTGCCTTGCCCGCGTTCATCGTTTCGCAGGAACTCCGAGACAAAGCGCCACGCCTGCGTCACGATTAAGGTCAAGAAAAGAGCTGCCCGGAATCGCCCCGCCAGAAAGAACCACGCTCCCAGCAGGCTGGTGGTGGTCAGAACGGTGCAGGTAAGGGCCTGAATCGGGACCAGTGGCCCCGTCTCTGCACCACCCGCATAGACGGCCTTCTTGAGGGGGCTGGTGAACTGGACGGCGATGCGGCCAAGCCAGTATCCCCACCTCGAAGGAAGGGAAGCGATCGGCCGACCGTAGCAACATCCAAAGCTCAAGCAGGCCAAGCGACCCATCCCCTCTCCGAGGGCCAACGCAATGCCAAGGCCCGCCAAGGCAGGAAAGAAGGGGAGGGCAGAGACGGCTCCAGTCTTTCCGAGGAGTGTGCCGGGAAGGACATTGATGCAGGAGATCAGGATTGGAGCGGCGAGAAATCCGGTGAAGGCAGCCCCGGCGACGGTTCGTGTATGTGCCTTGCGTTCGACCAACCGGGCAATCCAGCTTGCAGCGGGAACACAGAGGAGGACGAGTCCTCCGACGAGCAGCCCAACCGCCATCAGGGAGGCCCCCACTGCTCCGAGCAGCACCATCAACCAGAGGCTGGCACTCACGGCGGCAGTCGCCGACCAGAAGCCGTACCAAGTAAAGTTGATGCCCGCCTGCTCCCGCCCCACCTCCCCCTCTTTTGCCGGAACCACGAAGAGGATCTGCCAGTGATGGCGGGGTAGTACCCGGAAGCCCCACTGGTAGAGGAGGCCCAGTCCAACGGCCAAGATCAGCAGCAGCAAGGTCTCATCCCTCATCGACTCCTCCCATTCGACGCACCGCAATTCTGGATCGAACCGTGACCTCCGTCTCGACCAGTGTCCGACCCAGGCCCTCCGAGAATCGGCTGTGGACGTCTGTCCGGTGCTGATTGGCACGCAGGTCGTCGTCGAAGAGGACTTGGTCTGGCTCGAAGAGCAGGACAACGGTGCTGCTTCCCGGACGAAAGAGGCTCTTCGGACACCCACGCTCCAGCCAATCGCCCGGGGTGATCGTGCGTGGATGGTCATAACGGACTTCGCTGTACCGCTGTTCGACCTCTCCGATCATCATCGCAACGACCTCGATCATGGCGACCAGCCCGAGCTGGCTCCCGCCTGGACCCTCCGTATCGAGGATGGTCACCGCACGACCATTCTGCGAGAAGGGAGTCACCTCTTGCACAATCGCCGTTGGGTTACAGGCGTGGCAGGCACCCTCCAGATCATAGTGGTCGAGGACTCTCCCCGTCACCGGAAGATGATTGTAGTGGTACTGCTCCGGGGTCAGCCGGAAGATTGCCCAATCCCCCCGCGCGAAACGCTCGATCCACTGAGGCCGATCGTGGCCAAGCAGGGCGGCAAGGTCGAAAAACTTGCCCTTGAGAAAGAGCGCCGTCCCCTCGACGAACGACCCGTGGAGCATCCGCGAATCGGAGGGAGCGACGACCACCGAGTCCGCTTCCGGCATCGGACGACACTCCCAGTAGCGAATCCGTCGCTCGAAGAGGGCCCGCAGGGTTCGCATCTCCTCCCAACGGTCGAGGCACTCATCGAGGCGAAATCCCTGCCCGAGGAGAAACGGGCGATTCCCCGTCCAGCGGCCGACGAGCGGCAGATCGTAGTTGAGCCAGCCAAGCAGGGCCGTGCTTCTCCGGGAGGTGGCCATTCGAAAGAGGGCGGGAGCATCTTCCCGGATCGTGCTGTAGAGAAACTGGATCCAGGAATCGGCGATCAGCTTTTCGTTCCGCACCAAGCCCGTGCGGCGGTCAATATACTGGTGCATAGAGGTCCTGGTTCACGGCTGGCTTGGATAACTCTTCCGCCTCGTGCAGGTGCAGGTCGATCGTCAGGAGCACCGCCCAGATCAGGCGGAGCAGGGACGCCTCGTCCAACTCCTCCCGAAGCAGGCCGGGCCATTGGTCTTCCAGCCAGCTGAGGGTCTTCTCCGGGCACGGAAAAGGCAGGATCTCTCCCCCCTCGGCGAGGTGGGCTCGGTGGGCAGGATCGCTCTGCCGCCAATCGGTCAGAAAGGTGAGGTAGGCCTCTCTCAAGTGGGATTGCCGAAGCGGACCCCGGTAGCAAGCCTCCGCTGCCCGGTTGAAGGTCTGCGCCTCGATCCGGGAGGGGAGCTCGGAGGGGCTCCCGGTGATCCGTCGCGTCAGCTTGCCAGCAACAGACATCTCGGCAGGGGCGGTGATCCGGTCGCTGAGATCGTCCAACGTCGACGTGACCCCAAGAATCTCGATCCACTCCGGGGCCTCCTCTCGCAACAGGGTGAGCAGGGCGTTCTGGTAATCCGAAAGATCGATCTGCAGGTACCCGTCTCGACTCCGGACCGGTTGTAACGTACGACATCGCCGGACGATCCGCTGCAGGAGCCGATTCTCACTCTTCTCCCGCACAAAGAAGGAGGTCAACCCAGCCGCTGCGACGAAGACGATCTGGCGTCGCTCGCTCTCAATTTCAGGGTGGTCGGGGATCTCCTGGTGCGTCACCTTCCCGGAAACACTCCAGTCCCAGGCGAGGGCGGTGATCAGTGTTTGCAGGTTGGCTGCGGGGCCGCTGTCCCCGATCAAGCTCTCGAAGAGACTGTACTGTCGCCCCTCAAAGCCACAGAACCCGTGCTGCTCCCGTGTCCGCAACCGGTAGAGCAGGTAGAGCGGCATTCGCGGGTCGAAGATTCCAAGGCTTGAGAGGTCCTGCTTGAGACGCTCCTCATTGCCCAGCGTTCCATCGAGGGCCGATTGGCGATTGGTACTCAGCAGAGAGACCGGATAGTCGAGCAACCGTGCATCGATGACCCAGTCCCCTTGCTTTCGCGGCCGTTGCGGCCACGGCGGCTGCCATCGACGTTCGGCGGCCTGAGGCTGGCCGCTCGCTTTCGCACTCCATTGCTCCCAGAGCATTCGCAGGTGAGACTCCCCAAGCTGATGGGGCAGAAACCCGAGCAGGTTCTCCGGCGTGACCTCCTCCGCACTGAAGCGCTGTGGCGCGGCACTGTAGAGTCCGACGAAGAGGGGAAGAAAGTGCTCTGTCACCTTGATCGCCAAGTCCCCGAGCCGCTTGGCCTCGCTCGAACGCAGCTCTCCGGCGCGAGCGGCCTCGGTCAACCGCTGACTGCCCAGGCTGATGTGGCACCCGTTGTTTCCCAGGCAGGTCGTCGATAGCGGGGCGAGCGCGACAGATCCTCCTAGTCCCGCCTCGCGCAGCCGGATCTGCGCCTGGACTCGGCTGCGGCTCAAGACCTCGTGGCAAAGCCACATGTAGAGCGACTTTGCCTCACCTTCCCGCCATCCAGAGAGGCACGGATTGACGAAGAGTGACCGGTAGAGTGTGTCCGGAATCAGCCGATTGAGCATCTGCTGCCGTTGCGGAGGGGACGGTGCCATGTAGACGACTGCGCGCTGACCGTGCTGCTTCAGCCCAAGACGGAGGTTGCCGTACATTGCCAAGAGCTGCGTCAGCAGGTACCGGTGCGCCATCTCTTTCGCCACTGCCCGGCCGGGGCCCTCGGTGCCTTTGGCGCGAGAGACATAAAAAGATGTCGTCTCTGGGGAGGTGTTGTCACTCAAGAAATGGCCGAGCAACCGGACGGCCGTCTCGCGCAGCGGATGGGTCTGACTTGGAAGCGGAGCAATCGCCTCCGCCAGGGCCAGTTTCAGAAAGTAGCTGACCGGCACGCGCATCCAGCGTTCCCCGGCCCGTGTGAGGAAGAACCGGGAGTGATCGCTCCTCGGTCCCTTGCCCGGATCCTGCCGATCTTGGAGCAGGTCGGTGGCAATCATCCAACGGGTGAATGGGGAGAGTGCTGCTTCCGGGAACCGGACCCAGCTGTTCTCCCAGACCCGATCTTCCCCCCCAGCGAGATATTGCTCCAGTCGCTTGCGCAACCCGCTCGACTGATTGGTGCGGTGGAGCAGCTCGTCGACGAAGGCAGAGGCCCGGATCGTCTCCGGCAGGTCTACCTCCTCTGCCTCTCCCACAACCGCCACTTGCAGTTCGGATTCTGCCCCGGCAGTCCAATCCCCAGGGGTGAATGGCAATCGCTCTCTTTGCATCAGGATTTCTCAGCGGATGATGAAAACCGAATCCAGCGAAGCGCAACCCTATCCATGGGAAAGGGTTGCGCTGACCTCTCCCCCAACCCTGCCAGGCATCAGGAGGCTTCTGCTCTCACCAGGGCCTTGAGCAGCCCCCGTTCCACGCTCCAGGTGAGCAAGAGGATCGCCAGCGCACAGGCGGGCCAGAACGCCCAGTAACTGTTGAACCAACTTTGGAAGAGCTGATGCGGGGAGTGGGCCAAGTTGACGTTGAGTGCCGGATCGGTCGTCCAGCGAGTCACCATCTGCCACCCCAGGAACCAGAGTGTCGCCGCTCCCCAACTGGTGCCCGTCACCCCAACTTGCCGTACCGCGTAGAGGCCGAGCAGGCACCCTCCCAGATGCGAGACAATCGAGGCGATCCACAACTCTTGAATTACCCAGGCATCGATCAGCCACATCGGAACCCCGATCACCAGCCAGATCGAGGCAACCCGGATCAGCAACGGGATTCCTGCCAACATCCCTGCGGAGAGGAGCACCATCGTCACGTGGCAGTTGTACATGATCCAGTCCGGTGTTCCCACCTCGACGTACTGCCACCAACGGTATAAAAAGATGGAGAGCGGAACGGCTCCCCACCACTGCAACGCAGTGCCCGGCAGGAACCCTCGCCATTCCTTCCACGGCCGATTCACGTCTCTCTCCTCCTTCTGATCCTCAAGATCACCTCTGAGCTTTTTTCTTGCTTATAATTTGCAATCGTATCCACGCCAGTTCAAATCCCGCTTATCCGGTCCTTAAATTTTTCTCAGACGGGGAGGAGAGGGGCGAGGGAGAATGGAGAATGGGGAATGGAGAGCGGCATGGGCGCTCGCGACAAGAACTTCTACTTCAATCTTGCATGCCGGTATGG
>JBMOHS010000225.1:0-5580 GCA_049317725.1 Blastocatellia bacterium | reverse complement strand
CCGTCTGCGTCATGTTCACGGTGGCGGGCTTCTATGAGATCGTTGAGTATTGGGATGACCGCTACATGCACCCCGTGCCCGGTATGCGCATCCACGGCTCGTACGACACCCCGAAGGACCTCCAGGCCAATCTGCTGGGAGGAGCGATCGGGGGCTTAGCCGCTTACCTCTTCCTGAGAGGAAGCAGATCAGGTTGAGCCCTCCCCGGCAAATCCAGAATGATCAGGAAGACACTGATAACTCCAAGAAGTTAGTTGGTTCATCATCATCTTCCAATGCTCTGTCAGAAGCCTGAAGATCATTTCCCACTAGACGATTCCAAGTGAGCCGCTTGATCCGGAGTTTTCGCCGGATGGTCAGTTTCTGGCCTTCCGCGGTCAATGGGAAATGGGAGGGGCTGAGGATCTCAACCTCAAGCCGGCCAATCAGGCTCAACGGGTCAGGTTGACGACGCATCCTGACGCGGACAGAAGCCCGGTCTGCTCACCGGATGGCAAGAGAGTCGTGTTCCTGCGGTGGTCCCTTGAGGATCATGAGAGCGCGCGGGTGATGGTCGCTGCCCCCGTCAGTGGGTTGGAAGAGGGGGGGCGCTCGCGCGGCGCGCTGGGGTGGATCCCCGACGGCCGGCACCTCATCGTCAACGATCTCAAGCAGGGCGATGGCGCCGAAGAGGGTCGACCGAAGTTGACCGACCCATTCCTCCTCCCACTCAACTCCCAAGTGCGGCGACCGCTGACCCCATTGACGAAGTCGGTGACACCAGGGACTGTCGACACGATGCCCCGGGTCGCGCTCTACCGGGAGACGATTGCGTATCTCCGCACCTCGGGTGGGCCTCGAAAGTTCACTTGGCCCCCTTATCCCTCCTCTCCCACCTCTTCGTCTTCGCGTGAGTCCCTTCCCTCCCGGTGAGGGCTTGGTTGTTTGTCTCATCCGGAGGAGCGAAGGCACAGAGGTTTTTGAGGGGACATTGCCGCCATTCTCGGATTCTTTCTCTCGCCCCTCCCTCTGCCACCTTATCCCTCTTCCACCCCAGCACAGGCCCGGTTGTCGAGATCACGAGGCCGCCAAGGAGGGAGGACCGGCCAAATCCGTTCTTTAGTCCGGGCAAGATGCGAGATTAGTCGATATTGACAGTTTTTTAAGTAATTTTTCAGAATAACTAAAGAATCCTAGGGCGTTTTTTCAAGACCTCAGGAGGGCTTCCACGGTATTTTCACCTCCGTCATCAGTTACGAGTCTCATTAATCTTCTAATAAAAAGTTGAGCCGCTGGCTGTAACGAGTGATCAAGGTTTAGGGCTGCATTCAAAAATACCTCCCCTCCACCAATAGATGGTGAATGAAACGCAAAGAGAAGAGAGAGAGATTGACTCAATCGTGAGGAGATCTAACCTGCAATCAATTTACACAAGAAATTTCATTAATGAAGACAAAGATCAATACCTCACCCAGGGCCTGAACTGAGGAGAAACTATGCACATGTCAGAAAAAAGTTCGTTGAAGATTCAGAGGAAGAGTCAACGCCAGAGGGCGTGGCTCCTTCTTGTCGTTGGGACAGCGTTTCTTGCGGTTCTCTGCTTGATGACAGAGAAAAGTCAATGGAACGTCCGGGCTGAACAGCACCAGGGGGTATGGAAGGACTGGCTCAAAGAGCGTACGCCCCTCTCCTCCTTCGTCGCCCCGTCCCTGACAATTGCCCCAAAATTGTCCGCACAGGCTGGGGTCACCTTCACTGTCAACAGTACTGCGGACACGGTTGACGCCAACATTGGAAATGGCATCTGCGCCACGGCAGCAGCCGTCTGCACCCTTCGTGCGGCACTGGCCGAGGCCAATGCCACTCCCGCCGCCGATATCATTAACATCACCGCCACGGGAACCATCGAACTCTCAACGGCGCTGCCCGAAATTGTGCAGAGTGTGACGATCAACGGCCCGGGGGCGAATCTTCTGACAGTCCGTCGCCCGCTGTCCGTTGTTGAAGCTGGTACTTGGTGGGATCCTACTCCTCCTGTTCCTGTACCTGCTTCCCAATTCCGGATCTTCCACATTCCCGTGACCTATGCCGAGATCGTCATTACGGGGATGACCATTTCCCATGGGTCCTCGGTTGGACGGGGCTACGGTGGGAACATCTATAGCCGCAGCAAGATCACGGTCTCTGATTGTGAGTTGCTCAATGGTGCGGCCGGCAAACCCGTCTTTACAGGCCAGACCAATCCGCCAACCAGGAGCGGAGGGGGCGCGATCGCGATCGATAATGCTGACGCAACAATTGAGCGCGTCTTTATTATGGATAACATGTCACGGGTGCACAGCACGCTACAGCAGCACAAGGACTCGTTTGGGGCCATTCTATTTCTGGCGAGTGGGGAGACCCCCCGTACGCTCAACGTAAGGAATGCGACCTTAGTTAGAAACATCACCAACGAAACTGATGTAAGGACGGGAGGAACCGCGATCCAGGTCTATGCGGAAGCGGGTGCGGAGGTGACCACCAATCTGACCAATCTCACTCTCTGGAATGACGCGAACTGCCCACCGCTGGGGAGTCATATCATCGGCGCAGGCACGAAATCGACCTATCGGGTACGGAATACGTACTTCAGTAACAACCAGCAAGGCAACTACTTCTTCTCGACAGCGGACGGGGCGTTGACCACAGATAACCAGATCATCTCGTTGGGAAATAACATGGTCGACACTTCGTCCGATCGCACGACGACCAACGGCAACACGTTTCTGAATGCCCCTGGGGATATCAAGGGGGTCACCTTTCAAGACACTCTCTACTGGCGCATGTTACAGCTCGGGGATGGGACGAAAGTATACTATGGTGGAGCCTCGGTACGTGGGATCATCCCCTTGCCTGGCAGCCCAGCGATCGACGCAGGAAGCTCCGTGGACGCACCTGCGACCGATGCCCGAGGGGTTCCCCGCGATGGGACCTATGGTCCACCAGACATTGGCGCAATTGAATCGAAGCGGTTCACGATGGTGATCGACGATGGGGACAATCAGTCGGTCGCCCCAAACAGTGCCTTCCCCAGAACCCTGAGTGTGACGGTGACGCCCAACGATCCGAGTGAGCCGGTCGACAATGGTCGGATCAACTTTACCCCGCCGGCAAGTGGGGCCGGTGCTTCCATCACGGGGGGGGGGGTCTTCAATCCGACAGCCCGGCGAATAACGATTACGAGTGGAAAAGCAACTACAGGAACAGTCACCGCCAACGGGTCCGCTGGCTCCTATGTCGTTCTTGCCAGTGCGTCCGGGGTGACGACTCCACGCAACTTCAACCTGTCCAACGTCTCTCCCTTCTCAGTCAATTCAATTACGCTCGCCGGGACGAGCCCGACAACAGCCAGCACACTCACCTACACGGTGACATTCAGCGAAAGCGCAACGGGAGGGGCGATCTCCAATTTTGAACTGACCGGAACGGGGTTGGGAGATGCCTCCATTGCGAGTGTGACCGGTTCGGGTTCGACACGGACGGTCACGGTCAACCGGGGAACGGCGACGGGGAGCATTGCGCTGCGGCTGGCAAATTCCACAGGTCTCGCTAGCGTTCCATCCGGATTCCCATTAGGCAATCTCCCCTTTACGAGTGCGAGTTCCTACTCGATTGCGCCGCGAGTTGTCTCGATCGCCCGGGTCGGACCGAATCCACCCACCGGGAGTACGGTCAGCTACCTGGTGACCTTCAGCGAGAGTGTCACGGGGGCAGGTGCGGCGAGCAACTTCCTCTTGACATCACCAAGGGGATCGAGCTTGGGAACTGCTGCAATCACGGGAATTACCGGAAGCGGGACAACGCGGACAGTAACGGTCGATTTGGGGACCGCGACGGGCTCGATCGGCTTGAATATGGTCAACGGGACTGGGATGACCGACTCCGATAACAATCCAGTCGGAGGCCTGCCCTTCAATACTGGTGAAATGTTCACCGCACCTCCCTATGTCGTCTCGGTAACGAGGGATGGAAGCAATGCCACAAGTTCAGCGACGGTCAGTTGGACAGTGACCTTCAGCAGCAGTGTCACGGGAGGAGCCCTGGACAACTTCGAGTTGGTCGGGACGAGCATCACGGGGGCGACGATCACGGGGGTGACCGGGAGCGGAACGACCCGGACGGTGACGGCCAACGTCGGTCAAGCGACGGGGACGCTCGGGCTGAGCGTCGTCAACTCGACCGGGCTGGCGGATGGCACCGGGAACGCGCTGGGTCGACTGCCGTTCACGCAAGGGGAGAGCTTCTCGATCGCACCGCGGGTCGTCTCGATCACGCGAGTTGGACCGAATCCACCCACCGGAAGTACGGTCAGCTACTTGGTGACCTTCAGCGAGAGTGTCACGGGAGGAGCGGCGAGCAATTTTGCTCTTGCCGGGTCCAGCCTGGGAAGCGCAACGATCGCGGAGGTGACCGGAACCGGTGCCACCCGTACGGTGTCGGTCAACCTGGGGACGGCCGGGGGGGCCCTTGGCCTGAGCATGGTCAACTCGACCGGGATGGCTGACAACGATTCCAATCCTGTCGGGGGGCTGCCTTACACTGCCAGTGAAGTCTTTACATTGTCAGCGACGGTCGTCTCGATCTTACGGGCGCCAGGTGCCGCCAATCCAACAAGCTCGGAGAGGCTGGTCTGGACGATCACCTTCAGTGGACCAGTGACAGGGCTCTCCGCCGCCAACTTCGCTCTGACTGGCTCTGCAGGAGCCTCGATCACCAGTGTCAGCGGATCCGGTTCGGTCTGGACAATCGAGGCCAATCCCGGAATGGCCGCTGGAACGGTTGGTCTCTCGATGACCAACTCCGATGGTGTGACGGGAAATACCGGGAGCGCGGTCAGTAACCTTCCCTTTGTTGGGGAGGAGTCATTTACAATCGCGCCGCGGATCTTGTCGATCGACCAGATGAGCCCGAATCCGGTGGCGATCACCGGGCAGGCCAACCCGGTAGGGACGATGGATGTCCTCTTTGACGTCCACTTCAACGAATCGGTCACGGGAATGACGGAGGCCAACTTCGAGCTGATCGGCTCGAGTGCGGCCCAGTCCTCAATCACGGGGATCAGCGGGAGTGGGATGGATTGGCGTGTGACAGTGAGGGTTGGGGGGACCGGGATGGTCGCCCTGCGGATGAAGGACTCGACGGGGGTGAGGGATACCGAGAACCACCCGTTGCTGAGTCTGCCCTACACGTCGCCATACTATCTGATTGCCCCGCGGGTGCTCTCGATCGCGGCGGCGACTGCCAATCCGTCACCAACGCAAACAGCATCGTACACGGTGACGTTCAGCGAGGAGGTGACGGGGCTGACGGCGGCCAACTTTGCCCTGACGGTGGTCTCGGGACCAGCGGGAGCGGCGATCACCAGCGTCAGCGGCAGCGGGACGACCTGGACGGTCGGGGTCAACTTCGGGGCCTCGACGGGACGGGTGGCGCTGCGGATGGCGACGGGGAGTACGGTCAAGGACAGTGACGATGTCGCGGTGGCGACGAGTACGCTGCCCTTCGCCGGCGAGACCTTTCAGATCATGCCGCGCGTGGTCTCGCTCAACGTGGTCGGAGGAG
>JBMOHS010000224.1:0-5618 GCA_049317725.1 Blastocatellia bacterium | reverse complement strand
GCTGAGACCGCGTACGGGATGGCCGCCCCTGCGGGGACCTGATACCCCTCGATCAGCCGGATCGACTCCTCGACGGCAAAGAGGACCTCGAGGCTGCGGACGACAATGCTCTGGAACGGGTTGCGGACGACCGGCCCAAGGCTGACCTCGCGGGCCGCCTCCTGGACCAGCTCCGGCAGGCAGTCGAAGTTGAGCGCATAACGGGCGAGGGGCCCGACGTGATAGGCCCCTCGCCCGACCATCGTCGCCTGGAGCGCGTTCGAGTGCGCGACGTGCTCCTCGACAAAGACCTCCTCGAAACCACTCACCGGGATGTCGAGCCCGCTGCTCGAGACGATCCGGCCCTCGGTGATCGGGTACTCTTGTCCATGCCGCAGCGCGACAAACTCATAGTCCCGCTCAAAATCGGGAAAGGAGAAGCCGCCCGTCCAGCGGACGAGCTCCCGGGCAACCCCGCGCGCCCACTCCAGCTCCTCGCGCAGCGGCGCAAGCTCCGCGCGCGTCGGCAGGCGGTAGAAGCCCCCGACCCGCAGATTGATCGGATGGACCTCCCGTCCCCCAATCACCGCCAGAATGCGATTGCCCAGCTTCTTGAGGCGAAGGGCTTGGCGAACCACCTCTGGATGATCCTTGGCCATGCGGATTGCGTCCTCATAGCCGAGGAAGTCCGGCGCGTGCAGCATGGCGATGTGGAGCACGTGGCTCTCGATCCACTCCCCGCAATAGATCAACCGGCGCAGGTCCCGCAGCGCTCCCTCGACCCGCACGCCGAAGATCGACTCCATCGCCTGCACCGCGCCCATCTGATAGGCGATCGGACAGATCCCGCAGATCCGTGCCGTGATGTCCGGGGCCTCCCGATAGAGACGCCCACGCAGCAGCCCCTCGAAGAAGCGTGGCGGCTCGAAGATCCGCAACTGGACATCGGTCACCTCGTCGCCGCGCAGCCGGATGGAGAGCGCCCCCTCTCCCTCAACCCGCGCGAGATAGCCCACCTCGATCGTTCTCGTGCTACGCTTTGGACGGTCCGGCATGCTTCTCACTCTCTTTCCGGAAGGGTTCGGCATAGGCAGTGAAGCCCCGAAATGCCCGCAGAATCTCCTCTGGCGTCATCCCTTGTGCCGCCCAGTGAGCACTGAGGGCGGGCGGGTTGGGTGTCTCCATCGGCCCGAAACATCCATAACATCCCCGCTGATAAGCCGGACAGATCGCGCCGCACCCGGCGTGAACCAGCGGCCCAAGGCACGGCTCCCCGTGCGCCACCGTCACACAGACATTGCCCCGCCGCTTGCACTCCAGACAGACACTGGAAGACGGGATCGAGGGCTTGCGGCCGTGCAGGAAGGCGCTGATCACCTCCAGCAACTGCGTCTTGTTGATCGGACACCCATTCAATTCATAATCGACCAAGACGTGGGACGAGATCGGAGTCGATTTGTCGAGCGTCCGGATGAATTCCGGCTTGGCATAGACGAGCGAAATCAACTCTCCGACATCCTGAAAATTGCGGAGGGCTTGGATTCCGCCCGCCGTCGCGCAGGCCCCGATCGTCACCAGCGCTTTTGAGGATCGGCGCACTTCGCGGATCCGCTCGGCGTCATGCGGCGTCGAGATCGAACCCTCGACCAGTGAGAGGTCATACGGGCCGCGCACCACCGCCCGCGAGGCCTCTGGGAAGTTGGCGATCTCGATCTGTTCGGCGAGCATCAACAACTCGTCCTCGCAGTCGAGCAGACTCAACTGGCACCCATCGCACGAAGAGAACTTCCAGACCGCCAACTTGGGCCTGCGCCGCGCTGCTGCCGCCATGGTGTCTAACCCTCCCGTACTGAAAAGAGGCGCTGAACCGCCGGATATGAGAAGACCGGCCCTTCCTGACAGACGAAGGCCGCTCCGAATTGGCAATGGCCACAGAGGCCAATCGCACACTTCATGTTCCGCTCCATCGACAGATAGACCCGCCCGGCGGGCATTCCACGCCGCAGCAGCTCGTCGACCGTGTAGCGCATCATGATCTCGGGGCCACAGAGCAACGCCGTCGTGTTGAAGGGATCGAACGGGGCGCGCGCGATCAGCTTCGTCACCACCCCGACACTCCCCCGCCAGTCGGCGCTCCCCCGATCGACCGTTACCAGAACATCGAGATCAAAACGGGAGCGCCACTTCTCCAGCTCCCGACGAAAGAGAAGATCGGCTGCGCTCCGTGCACCAAAGAGGATGACCACCCGCCCGTACTTCTCGCGCTCCGCGAGGACTCGATAAACGACCGAGCGCAACGGGGCCAGCCCGATCCCTCCCGCGACCAGCACGAGATCGTCCCCGTGCGCGGCTTCGACGGGCCACCCGGTCCCGTACGGTCCCCGCACCCCGATCTGCCCGCCCGGCTTCAGTTGACGCATCGCCCGCGTCACCGCGCCCACTGCCCGCGTCGTGTGGACCAGCCGGCCGGGCTGCCCCGGGTCGCCACTGATCGAGATCGGGACCTCCCCGACGCCAAAGACGTAGAGCATGTTGAACTGACCGGGCAGGAAGCGCCCCCCCGCTGCGGGCGTCGACGACCGGCCCGGCACCAGCTCGAGCGTGAAGGTATCGTGTGTCTCTTGGCGAACCCGCTCGATCACCCACGGCTGTGGCAACATCGGATCGAGAACGGCCCGCCCCGCGTCTGTCTCACGTACGAGTTCCATAGAGATCCATCAATTGCAGTCGTGTCGCTGTCAAGCGCTCGGCCACCACCAGGGTCAGTCGCTTGACGATCGTATAACCCAACACGGGATGCGTGTCGCACACCTCGCGCAAGCAGGCCGCGTCGAGGGAGATCGCCCGGACCAGCTCGACCGCGCGCGCGTCGAACTGCCAACGATAGGGCTCGATCAGCCACGACCAGCCCAGCACCTCCCCCGCCTCGAGCGTCTCGATCGTGTGGCTGCCGTGGCGTGACTCATAGAGGTCGAGCGCCACTCTTCCGTGTTGAAGCAGGTAAAAATGGGTCGCCTCCCCGCCCTGCCGAAAGATGACCGAGCCGGCCGGAAAGCGGATGTTGGAGGCGCATTTCGCGAGCAGGTGCAGGGCGTCAGCGTCGAGCCCGCGCAGAAAGGGGTGGCTGGCCATCCCTGCCGTCTGGGGTTCTTCGATCGTCATGCGTCGTTCTCTCCCACTTGAGTCTCTGTCAATTCCAGCTCCCCGCGACCGGAGGCAGCTGCCGCACGAATCGCCCGCACCTCCGCCGTCAGGTCGATCCCCACTGGACACCAGGTAATGCAGCGGCCACAACCGACACACCCCGAACTGCCGTACTGGTCGAACCAGCTCGACAGCTTGTGGGTCATCCATTGGCGGTAGCGGCTCCGCGCCGAGGTGCGCACGCTCCCGCCGTGCAGGTACGAAAAGTCGAGCGTAAAGCACGAATCCCAGCTCCGCCAGCGCTCGGCGTGCTCCCCCGTCAGGTCCGTCACATCCTCGACCGTCGTGCAGAAGCAGGTCGGGCAGACCATCGTACAGTTGGCACACGTCAAACAACGGCTCGCCACTTCGTCCCAGTGCGGACTCTCGAACTGGTCGATCAAGAGTTCGCGCAGCCCCTCCGTCTCCATTTTTCGTCCCATCCCGGCAATGGCGCGGGCCGTGCAGGCTTCGGCCGAGGCCACCTCCTCCGTCGAGGCTCCCCGCACCGGGAGGTCCGCCAAGACTGCCGCTCCCGCCTCCGTCCCCGCCTCCAGCACGAAGTAGTGTGACTCCCCCTCGAGCACCTCCGTCAACGCCAGATCGAAGCCCGTCCTCGCCCGCGGCCCCGTCCCCATCGAATCGCAGAAGCAGGTCCCTCCCGCCTGCCCGCAATTGACCGCCACCAGGAAGGTTCCCTCCCGGTTGGTTTGGTAGACAGGGTCGACGTGGGCCCCTTCCAAGAAGACGCGATCCTGCCGTGCAATTGCCGCCAACTCGCACGAGCGAACCCCCAGAAAGGCCTGCCGCACCGGGGGGCGCGACTCGGGCTCGATCGCGATCCCCTCCCCCGTCTGCCGGGCCGACCAGAGGCGGACCCGCGGTGGGT
Source organism: Blastocatellia bacterium (assembly GCA_049317725.1). GTDB lineage: Bacteria > Acidobacteriota > Blastocatellia > RBC074 > RBC074 > CAIOZW01. The sequence goes on along the minus strand of JBMOHS010000224.1, from coordinate 1,567 downwards.
GCAGCAGGCGCTTCCACGACTGTGGACCGACCGTGAACCGGAAACAGGCCGGGCTCCCCGTCTGCCGCAACCGGTAATGCCCAGGCCCCTGCTCCTCCTCCCAGCCAATCGGGAGCTGCTCGACCGTCTCGATCTCGTCGTAGACGATCGCGCCATCGCGCACCGTCGGGCCAGAGATCGTGTACCCCCTCGCCTGCAACGCCTCGAAGAGCCGCCCAAAATCTTTCCGCCAGAGATGCACCGGTGCCCACTCCGTCATCTTGTCCCTCTCCCCTCTTCCGCCACCCGCCGGCGCAGCCACGCGACCCAGGCCTCGATCCCCTCCCCCGTCCGACACGAGACCGGGAAGATCTCTGCCCGCGGATTGACCTCCCGCACGTTCCTTGTCAACTCTTCCAAGCTCACCCCGGCGTAGGGCAAGAGGTCCACCTTGTTGAGCAGCACCACCTCGGCGGCGTGGAACATCACCGGATACTTCTTCGGCTTGTCTGCCCCCTCCACGGTGCTGTAGACCATGACGCGCACGCCCTCCCCCAGATCGAACTCCGCCGGGCAGACCAGATTGCCGACATTCTCGATGACCAACAGGTCGAGCCCCCCAATCGGAAAGTGATTGAGCGCGCGGTGCACCATCCGCGAATCGAGGTGGCAGACACTCCCGGTCGTGATCTGGTAGGCCGGAATCCCCAACGCCGTCATCCGGTCGGCGTCGAGCGTCGTCATGAGGTCACCTTCGATGACCCCAATGCGATAGCCCTCCCGCAACGCCTCGATCGTCCGCTCGAGGATCGAGGTCTTCCCCGCTCCCGGTGCCGACATCAGATTGACGACGCAGACCCCGGCCTCGGCAAAGTGCTCCCGGTTGTGCTCCGCCAAGGCCTCGTTGGCCTCGAGAATTCCTCTCTCTGTCACCACTTCATGCAAGGCGTTCCTCCCTCTCCCCCCCCATCTTGGTCCAGTTTGGCTGTCAGAACAACCCCTGGCCTACCCCAAATCGAGCGAGACAATCTCCAACTCCCGGCCATTCTCGATCTCCCCCACCGCCCCACAGACCGGACACGTCAAACAGAGATCTTCCATCCGCACCTCCCACTCCCCACATCTCCGACAGACGACCCGCAGGGGAACCGTCTCGACGCACAACTCCGCCGTCGCCGCCATCGTCCCCTCCCGCAGCACCTGAAATGCGAAGTCGAGTGCCTCCGCCACCACCCCCCGGAACTCTCCCACCCGCAACCGGATCCGCTCGATCCGCTCCGCCCCGTGCCCCCGCGCCTCCTCCTCTGCAATCCGCAAGACCTCTCTTGCCAGCCCCACCTCATGCATCTCTCTCCCCTTTCAGGATTGACGGATCGAGAAAACTGCGCTACAAATCGAAAATGAAACCGTAACAGAAACAACACAAACTAACAATCATCGACAAAGATTTATGAAAATTCTCAAGCGCTCTCCGAAGCCTGTCGCGCATAAGCCTCGCCAACCGGAAGCGATTGCCAGCCTGGACAAGACGCAAGGGGGAAGGGATGCAGCGGGAATGAGACGTGGCGAGACCAGGAGTCGCCTGAGC
>JBMOHS010000223.1:0-5651 GCA_049317725.1 Blastocatellia bacterium | reverse complement strand
AAGGTCCAGAGCGCCTGCAAGAGCCCCAGAATGAAGGCCCACCAATACGGCCATCCCTCCAGGTTATTCGTCACCCGCAAGAAGAAGAAGCTGACCGGCTGGCGGGGAGCAAAGAGAACGAGGGCTCCCACGATGACCAGCACTCCGACCAGATGGACCGTCACGCTCAGATCGTTGAGCCGGGAGACCAGCCGGATCCCGAAATGGTTGATCAACCCGTGGGAGAGCAGGATCCCCCCATAGACGAGCAGCAGGTTGCCAGTGGTCGCCTCCATCCCCAGCAGCGGCGTGACAAAGAGTGCGCACCCGTAATCGATCCCCGCAATCGCCGCGATCTGCCCGAGGATGTTCAGCCAAGCCGTCGTCCAGCCCCAGCCCTTCCCGCCCAGATGGGTCGCCCAATGGTACATCGCCCCAGAGGTGGGCAGGGAGGAGGCGAGTTCCGCCATGCTCATCACCACCATCAGCGTGAAGAAGGCGACCAGCGGCCAACCCCACGCCATCTGCGCCGGGCCTCCCATCCGCAGGCCATAGCCATAGAGCGTCACCGCGCCGGTCAAGATCGAGATGATCGAAAACGAGATGGCGAAGTTGGAGAAGCCCCCCATCGTCCGGAAGAGCTCCTGCGCGTAGCCAAGGCGGCTCAACTCTTGGTCGTCCTGGTGGGCAGGTGGTCCCGTCGTCATTGGTGGGCTCCTCGGGTGAACGGCGTCAGGTTCGCAAAGGGCCGATCCAGCAGAGCATCGGTCAATGGGACCTGTAGCAAGGCCTCTCCCCAACCGCTGCTGATCGATCAATTGCTCAGTCAATGAAGTGGGATGCGATTATGGAACGCCTGGAAGGAATGTCAAGCGACGGTCGGCCGGCCTTCACCCACTGCCTCCGCTCTCCCCCCCTTCGCCGGGAGATGTTTGGCTGGCCCGAACCATCCCGGCGATGGCATCTTCGAGGAGATCGACGTCCGGTTCGCTCATCCCGAGCCGGGCGCGGGTCGAGCTGTCGTCCAGCTCAAGCGAACCAAAGAGCCGGTTGGCCAGCGCGGGACGCCAGACTTCGGCCAACTGACGCAACCACAACGGGAGGGGAAGCAGCAAAGGAACTCGCCCGCTTGCACGCCCAATTCGCATCACCAACTCGCTGGTCGAGAGGGCTGGATGGTCAGCGATCAGAAACGTTCCCCCCATTCGCGACTCGATCAACTGCTCGAGGGCCTGACGTAGCGTCGCGAATGTCAGGAGGTTTCGGCGATTCTCGATCCTGCCCAGGGGAAGAAGCGGAACCTTCCGGACCAGCCCGATCAATCGCCGCAGATTCCCTTTGACCCCGGGCCCACAAACCAGCGGAATCCGCAGAACCGTCACGGCAAAGGTCTCATCAGCCAGTGACTGCAGCCCTTCCTCTGCTTCCGCCTTGCTGTGGCCGTAGGCGTCAAGTGGCTGGCACGGAGACTTCTCGGTCAACGGAAAACCGGGCGGCGAGGACTCGCCATAGACTTTGACGGTGCTGACGAAGAGAAACTGCCGGGCACCCAGTGCCTTGGCCCGCCTCGCCAGCGCGAGGGTCAAAGCAACATTGACCCGCTGGTATTCAGAATCAGGCGCCCCACCCATCCGGTGCGCCAGCCCGGCGAGGTGCAGCACCGCATCGACGGGCCCATTCAGCTCCTCGACCGACGTCCGACGCAGCGAAACCGCGTGCAGCTCCCAGTCCGGACGCGATTGCCAAGCGGCCAGCAACGCGTGACCAATGAACCCGGTCGCTCCGGTCACCCAGAGAGACGTTCGCGATTCCGCCTCCCGAATGCCCAATGCCACTGCTCTCCCTGTCTTCTCCATCGCACGGACCTCTCGACTTTACCAGGCAATCGTTAGCGGGCCCAGCGGGCCATCAACGACTGCTTCAACTTGAATGGAAGCCGGGAGTAGATCTTGAAAAGGTTGGTCGGGAGGCCATTCTCCCGGCAGGCCCGCCGGACCTCCCGCGAAATCTCGAGCTTGCTGAGCAGGTTGCGGTCACTGATCCCACCGCTTCGCGCCCGGAGGATGGTCCGGGGGAGATAGGCCAGCTCGATTTGATGAAGATGGATCAACCGGACCAGCAGTTCAAAGTCGGCGGCAATGCGATAGTCTGTCCGGTACCCTCCATGTCGCCGCAACAGCTCCCGACGCAGAAAGAGGGTCCCATGGCCAGGCATGATGCCGCGAGCGAGGCTCTCTGGTCGAAATTCGGCCGCATCATAGAGGCGCCGGATCCGTTCGGGATGGTCTCGATCGACGACCAGCACATCCCCGTAGAGCCCATCGAGGCGATGCTGCGATCGCAGCGTCTCAGCGACCGCCCCGATGACATCCGGCCCATCATAGAAATCGTCGGAATTGAGAACCGAGACGACGTCCCCCGTCGCCATCCGAAGCCCCTTGTTCATGGCATCGTAGATCCCCTCGTCCGGCTCACTGACAAACCGGTCGATCCGCTCGCCATAGGAATGGACGATCGGCACGGTCCGATCGGTCGACCCTCCATCCACGATGATGTACTCGATGTGGGGATAACGCTGCGAGAGGACCGACTCGATTGCACCGGCGAGATGGGCCTCGCTGTTGAGGCAGACGGTGATCACGCTGAAGGTCAGCGGCGAGGGGGAAAGCTCTCCCTGGCCAATCGTCGACATCGAACTGTGCTTCTCCTCTGGCGCTGGCATCGATCTGCGTTCCTCCCGGGTATCAGGGGCTTGACGGGCCACGAAACTGGCCTGATCATCCCACTTTGCCGTTGGATCGCTCCCTTGTCCAGACCGAATCGCCCAGAGAGGAGTCCATTCATCTTGAGAAAGATTGTCCCGCCGATCGAAGATCCTGCTCGAAGATCGAAAAGAGACAGGAGCAGGCTCCCCTGGGATCGCACTCCCACGCAGCTCTCCCTCCTCGGGCTGGCCGTCGCGTGGTGCCTCATCCTTGGTTTGGCGGAAAGATCTGGGTCTGTGGTGGTCTTGGCCCAGATGCCACCTGCGCCAGCCACCCCGGCCATCCCGGCCGCCCCTCCAACGGTCGGAGAGGGGGGAGGAAAGAGTGAAAGCTTTCTCGACACGCGATGGACGGCGAGGTCGAGGGACCGCTATCTTCCACGACGAGACACGCTGCAGGCGGTTGACGTCGGTCCCCGGTACCTGCACCTGCTGCTGGGGGGCTTCGATCAGGGAGCAGGCCTCCCGCTTGGAGTCGAACTGACGACGGCAGACCGGATCCGGGGGGTGGAGCTGCGCGCCCGGGCCATCAGCTCGACCCGGCTCTATCAGCGATTCGAACTGAGCGTCTATGTACCGCGATTCCTCGACGACCGCACCCACCTCGACCTCTGGGCCAGCTACCGGTTACGGACTCGGGACAACTTCTTCGGAATCGGCCCACTGGCCCCGTTTTCGCCGGAGACCAACTTCGCGCAGGATCAGCGCGGCTACCATGCCCAGTTGAGTCGGGAGTTCGCACCGCGCTTCCTCGCCGGTCTGACGTTCTACACCGCCAACAGCAACGCCTATCCGGGCCGGGAGAAGGGGACGAACGACCTTCCCATTGGGCAATTGTTTCCCGAGGGGAGCCTCCCGGGGCTCCACGCAGCCGTGCAGACCTTGGGGTGGGGAGGCTTTCTCGACATCGACCGCCGGAATGATGCACGAGGCCTCACCCGGGGAGGGGCACTCTCGTTGCGATTGCTCGACGTCACCGGGCTCGGACGGGGCCCTCAACCGTTGAATGGACTGGCGCCCCGAGCGAGAGCGGGCTGGCGTGAACTGGAGATCGACCTGCGTGGATACCTGCCGCTCGGCAGTGACTTCACCTCTCTCGCGGTTCGTCTTTTCAGCGATCAGCGGCACGTCAAAGCCGATCGCATGATTCCATTTTACGAACTCCCGTGGCTGGGCGGACGCAACCACCACCGCGGGTTTCGCAACTTTCGCTATCGTGGCCGCCACTCCCTCCTCTTCACCGTCGAGCCGCGCCAGACGATCTGGAAGCCAACCGAGACACGTGGAATCGACCTCTTCGTCTTTGGAGACGCCGGGCAGGTCTGGGGCGGCCCTTACGGGCGTTCCATCAAGCCAGCCGCCAGCCCGAGCGAGCCATTCGCTTGGGCCCGGTTTCGCTATGGCGTCGGCGGAGGAGTCCAGTACCGGCTCAATCCGAGGACGGCCTTCCGCTTGGACATCGGGGGAAGCCGGGAGCAGCCCATGGCCTTCCTCTCCTTCTCCCGCGGCTTCTGAGAGAGGAGGGAGAACCATCCCCCTCCTCCCTAGGGACTCCCAACGGGCAGGATTGGCATCTCATACACGACCGCACGGGTGATGGTCAGGACGTGCAGGTTGTGCCCTTGCCGGAATCCCGTGACGCTGTCGGTCAGCAGAACGCCGGAGATCCCGCTGTCATCGACGGTGGCCAGCCGCATCCACCCAGCGCGACCTGCCGGAATCAGCCGGTCGTAGCGTGGTGCAGTCCTGGGAAAATGATTTCCCAGCAGGCCACGCAGTTGGGTACTGCCCACCGGAAGTTGAAAGCTCGTCGCGACCTCGCGGTCATCGTAGAGGAGCCCAAAGAGAGTTCCGGGCCGGGTCAAGCCCCCCTCACCCAACGCTCCCCCGAGTCGATTGAGCACCAGCCAAGTCCGCTGGCCATCGGCCGGTGAGCCCAGCCCACTGATCGCCAACGCACGCCCGAAGGGAGCATACATCTGCCCGTCGAAGCGCAGCGAAACCGTCGAGGCGTCCGTCGAAGAGAGCATCTCTCCTGTCGCGAGGGCGGGCAGACCGATAGCCCCCAAATGGGCAGAGGCTCCCCCCTCAAGCCGAAGAGCGACCTCGCCGATGAGGTGGTTGAACCGCCTGGGAAAGCCCCTTGCGTCGACGGCGACTGCCAGGAGGCTTCCGGTGATGCCCGGATCGACCTCTCCAGCGAGAAAGCTGAACGTCTGATTGGGCGAAAGTGAGACCGACTGCTGTGCTACGCTCCCGCTCGCCCCATCCACAAAGAAGAGATGAACGGAGACCGGAGAGGTTGGATGGGTATTGGTCAAGGCGATCCGACTCTCCTCGCCCGGCCGTCCGCCCGCTGCTGAATGGTAGAGGTTGAAGAGCAGGACGCTCCCGGAAAACTGTGCCCCAGCCGCCCGTGTCGATGGTGGCAGGATCCCGGGCCCGGGCGGAGTACAATTCTGGACCAAGCAATGCGAGACGGGCCCAATCGTCACCCCACCCGACTCCGCCACCGCTACGAGGCAAAGAGTCTCCCCCACCGGCACGGCCGGGGAGACCCGCAACTGGTAGGCGACCTGCACCGATCCGCCAGCCGCGACCTCTCCACTCCATTCAAGAGTTGCGTTGGGGCTCAGACACTCGACCATGCCAGCCGAGCAGCTTCCAGGCACCTTCTCGAGCCCGGTGGGAAGTCGCAGCCTAAGCGTAACGAAGATCTTCGCCGCTGAGCCATTGGTGATGGTGGTCTCCAGATCGACTTGCTCCTCCGCGCCGAGACACTCTCCCGTCTGCCGGACAGAAGTCGTGACCAACTGCAAGTGAGGCAGCACGATGGTATAGGCTTGGCTCGTCAACGGCAGGTTGGTGATCGGCCCATCGGCCGTCACTCCACTGTCATTGACCATCG
>JBMOHS010000222.1:0-5676 GCA_049317725.1 Blastocatellia bacterium | reverse complement strand
CGGGTGCCCTGGGTGTCGAAGGGACCTTGAAAACTAATCGCTCTCCCCCTCTCATGACGATGAAATCGGTGAAGGTCCCCCCCGTATCAACCCCCACCCGCAGACCACTCCCGGCCCAATCTCTCCTCTTGGTTGCCGCCACGCGATCTCTCCTCCTTGGCTACGCCTCTGCCTCGCCCCCTCGATCCCCCTCCCCTTCTCGGGGGCCCAAATGGAAGACCATCAACTGCAAATAAAAAAGATGAACCCAGCCCTCTCTCGTGCGTGTAGCACTTTGAAGTTCGCGTAGTGCGCTCGCCGCGAAAGTTGCACTCACTGGGGAATTTTCGTCGAGCGCATTACGTCGGATTAAGCGGCGGCCTCTATCTGAGAGGCCCCCTCGCAGTTGGTCCCCGTTCTCGATTGTCGTAATGCTTCAGGCATCTCTCCGGATCACTGGCCCTCTTCTCTGCTCCCACTTCCTGTCGCAATCGTTCCTCAAGAATCCGGTTCGATCTTGAGGTCACCTTTGAGACGAGGGAACTCCCCATTCAACCCTGGACCATCCTATCTTGATTCGGAAGACCTCCTGAATACAAACTATACCGGCTCGCAGGGGGTTCTTGGAACCACCATCTTCGCGCACTGGGCCCGTTGGAGAGAATCAACCCCGACCGGCGAAACCTGATGGCAAAAGAGGCAAAAGAGGCAAAACACACGATGAGAACGATAATCACAGGGAGTCAATGGAGAGATTGGCATCTCTCTTCTACCTTGAATCATTTTTTGTAAGGACTCACGGCCTCGATGAATCTCAAGGGATCCTCTCTTCATCTCGTTGATCTCTCTGTTTTTCTGTGGTGCAATGATCTCTTCCGTTGAGACGTTGGTTGATCGTTGACGCGGCTCACGTCCCAACCTTTTTCTCAGTGGTCTCTGTGGCTCGGTGGTGCAATCATCTCTTCGGTTCTGACGTTATCCATTGATCGGCCCAGTCTACTTTCTGATCTTCCTCACCGTGAGTAATTACCATTTTTTCTCGCAGCATTTTTTCTCGCAGCATTTTTTCTCTTGGATAAGTGCACAAGTGCGAAAGCAGTCCGTTCATCGGATGGCAGGATGGAAGACACGGCGTCGGCCTGTGGTCACCTTCTTCCTCCCAGCCCTTCTACTGGCCAGTGGGGCGATCCTCTCTGGTCTCTGGCTTGTGGAGGGAGGGTCGATCGGCCTCTCCAAGCAAGACGATCGCGAAGATCGCCAAAGCAAAAAAATCAAAAGGGGATATACAACGGCACCACAAAAGGTTGAGTGGCGTATGGGAAGGCAGGCGATCACTGGACAAGTGACCCTGACCCTTCTCGAAGCGAATCCAGAGGACGACACGCTGCGGGCGAGCTTGCATCTGGCCTCGTTGCGCGGTTCGCGCCGCAATCCCCCATCTGACCTGTGGGAGAAGGCGCCAGGCCCTTTCGTGCTTGAGGTTCGTGCCTCTTGGCAAAAAGGGACCTCGTGTCCCACGCTGATTCTGCGCATTCCCGCCTTGGAACTGCCGGCGGAGAGTGGGCCCCTACCCATTCCCTCCTTCGCCCTGAAGGTGGAGGAGACAGAGGCAGAGATCCCCCAACTACTCTGCAGTTGGACCCGGCAGATCAATGCGGGTCGGTCACGACTCGGTATTCTTCGTGCCCTCAACCACATTCTTCTTCCCCCCGTGGAGGTTTCACTCGACCCGAATAGACCCTCCCCAGTGTCCACCGGAGATCTCCATTTTTGAGGTTGATCTTCGATGATTGAATCCGTAAGCTATGGACCTTGTACTGATGGTGCCCCGCCTGCACGAAGATGCGGATCCAGCCGGCTCAAAGGGAGTCGATCACCAGTGTGGCCATCAGGGCTGTTGCGATCTATTCGATGACTCAAGCCTGTCAGGCCAATTTCCGAAAGACGGTTTACCAGTGACCCATTTCTGCAAGCGGAACGAGATCTTCACCTGCAAGCAGAACCATTTCTCTAGTACGGAGGCGAACGATCAGATGCGTAGGATCAAGATCATCCACAACCCAATGAATTTGCTTACCTTAGTGGCAAGTCTCTTCTTTCTCTCCCAGGTTGGTTTGGCACAGGGGAGCGATCAGGCCAAGCCAGTCGCGTACAGGACTGCACCCAAACTGGTCATCGCCAAACTGACGAATGCGGGAGTCGACGTCTATGATGTTCGGGGGAAGATCACCTTCACCCTGACTGCCGCGAACAGTGATGACACCGTGGTCGGAACGATTGACTATAGCATTCCAGACGACGCGCGACAGCAGATTGCGACGCTGACTGGGAAGCCTCTCGCCAGTGTTCAATCCTCATTCCGTCAGACGGGGGTCATTGCCAACTTCCAGGCAGGGACCGCAGCGCCAGTGATTCACCTCGAGATCAGCCCGATGGATGTGACGGTCAGTGGTGCCCAAATGCGGTTCAATCGGATTGTTGTCGATGTCAACGGACGGGAAGGCAATGCCTCCATCCGGAAGTACTCCCCAGAAGAGGTGGAGGTTCTCCTGACGGTCTGGGCCCGCCAGATCAATGCAGGACGACAGGCCCGTGGGGTCATCTCCCGCCTCAATCGTACGATTAATGGCGAGCCTGAATAACGTGAAGTTTTCTCGTTTTTCCACCGAGGATCAATGAGAAGCCCAAGAAAAGAGGGAGGGAGACGGACGGGAATGGGTCAACATCCATTCCCGATGTCAAACTCCCTCTCGCGGTATCAGCCCTTGGGATTTGGGTCGCGAGAGAGGAACAATGAGGGGGATGATCGGATGGGAAGGTGCCGATGTCCGATCGCAGGGATACTGATCACACTGCTCTTGGCGCTGGAGGTGGAGACCCGGGCGCAACGGATGCCGCCAGTGGCCCACCTGACGATCGAAGCCTCGCTCGAAGCGGTGGAGGGGAAACTGGTCTTGGCGGTGAGCGCTTCTCCGCAAATACCTGAGGCCCTGGGAGAACCAATCCACCTGCAAGTCGAAATTTCTCTCGAAAAAGGGGCATCAGGTCTTTCCAGTATTGGCATAGGTACGCTTGCCATTCTCCCTGGCGCCTCACTTCGGCTTCCGATCGTTCTTGAGGAGTCAGGCGAACGGATCCAAGTTGGGATGGATCCCGAAACCTCCGCCCTTCTCACCATTCACTGGGGAAGGAGGTTGGTGCTCTATCGTCAGGGTCCCCTTCGACTCACGGAACGTCCGCCCTGGGGAACCGCGCTGCAGCTCGCACAACGAGACCGTCCCTCGCGCCGATCTCTCGTCTCCAAGGCAGGCATGACAGAAGATCCCTCCGGCTCTTCGAGGATCTCAGACCTCGCCCCGGCACGGGCGGACAGAAAAGATGTTTCGCTGGCGATGCGACTCCTGGCAGCAGAGACGGAGGAGGAGGCCGGCCGGCTGATCGTCGAAGTGGCAGCGCCCGACTTGAGTGGCGAGGGCGTCTTCGAGATCGAGTGGCAAGGAAAACGGAGTCAGTGTCGGCTCCGGTTGGGAGCACAGACCAGTCTACGGATGCCACTTCCCTCCCCTGAGGGACCGCTGACGGGGGAGGAGGTCCTGGATCACGTGGATCACGCGCACCCGATTCGCTATACCCTCCGAGGGGCACAAGGCGACCTTCTTCTCTCCGGCGAGGTCACCCTTGTCACACTGTTCGAGCAGGAAGATGTGGTAGAAGGAGAGGTCGGCCCATTCCAGTTCGATCGGGCAGAGTATCTACCGGGGGATTCCCTCCAGGCACGGCTCAGGATCCGAGGGCGAGCCAGCGCGGGGTACCGGTTGGTGGTGATCGGTCGCGAGGTGAATGGGTCCATCTTTTCTCGCACGGAGACCGAGGTCCAGGACTCATCTGAACTGCTCTCCCTCGTCTTCTCTCTGCCAACCTCTCTCCGCCCTCCGGCAGTTCTCGAATACCATCTGCTCGACCAGCAGACAGGATTTCTCTATCAGAGTGGCCAGCAGCCCATCCCTCTTCGGCCTTGATCGACCTCCGATTCTCGCGTTTCCTTGTCGATTTTCTTCCTTTTCCCTCCTGCCAGGAATGGGCGATTGCGGCCCTCTCACCCTGTGCTACAATTTTCTCTGTTTGGTGAACAGCCAAGATCGATGGTAGGGTGATGCGCGTAAGTCTCCCGTCCGCCCCAAGTGCTCTCTCCCGCCAGAAAAGAGAGAAGGCAGGAAGAGATGCCGGAACGGACATTCTTGAACCCGTGAACCAGTCATCAAAGGGAGGATGCCTTGAGGAGTCAGTTGTTCGACCAGAGTTCGCGGCGGGATTCGATTGGGGTCTTGCTCTACGGCCTTCTCATCGCGATTGGAATCACAGGTGGGCGACCGGGAATGATCTTGGCACAAACGCCAGGAGCGGGGGGCTCCAGCCCTTCCCCCTCTCCAGTCGTACCTCGCCCAAATCCTGCTCCCCCTCCCCCCCCAACCACCTCCCCAGTACCATCGAAGACTGGTGGGTCTGGAATCGGGCAGACCCCCTCTCAAGACGAGCGAATCAAGCTCGACACCGACCTGGTGACGCTGACAGTGACCGTGACCGACCCATACAACCGGCTGGTCACGGGGCTCGATCCGCAGCATTTCGAGATCTTCGAGGATAAGGTCAAGCAGTCGATCGAGTTTTTCAACGATGATGACGTGCCAGTCAGCCTCGGGATCGTCTTCGACGTGTCCGGAAGCATGAAAGGAAAGCTTGATCGTGCAAGGGATTCCCTCCGGGCATTCGTCGAGACCAGCCACCAGGAAGATGACTTCTTTCTCGTCGGATTCAATCAGCGCGCCGACTTGATTGCCGAGTTCTCCGACGGAGATACGCTCGTCAACAAACTGACCTTGGTCGATCCGAAAGGGCAGACCGCCCTCTACGACGCCGCCTACTTGGGAATCGAAAAGGTCAAGCAGGGACGCCACACCAAGCGGGCACTGCTGCTGATCTCGGACGGTCAGGACAACTCCTCCCGGTACACGTATGGTGAGTTGCGCAAGTTGCTTCGTGAGGCGGGCGTCCAGATCTACTGCATCGGAATCGTCGAATTCGGCGGGGCCGCCGGCGGAACACTCGACCTGCAGGGGCAGGCTATTCTCGAGGAGATCGCGCAGGTGACGGGGGGGAAGGCGTTCTTCCCTCGCTCAGCAGCGGAACTCGAAGATGCTACGACCCGCATCGCGCTCGAACTTCGCCACCAGTACAGCTTGGGATACACGCCCACCAACGTCAAACGGGATGGGCAATGGCACAAGATCAAGGTGCAGGTCAAACCGCCCCGGGGACTTCCCAACCTCAAAGTACAGCATAAAGAGGGCTATTACGCAGTCACCCGTCGTAATTGATGGGAAAGGGCCATGTAGCCTGGATTTCTCATCAGCGTTTGGAAAAAGGCTGTTGTTGAGGTGATAACAACTTTCTGCACAATCACTTATGGGAAGAAACAGGAGCATTCTTATGAGGACAGAGTGTGAGAGAGAGAAACTCGAAGTACAACCCTGTGGAGCCTGACAAGTGATGGAGGAACGCGGGGAATGGGGGTGTGAGCCTACCCGGAGCGTTGCTCCGGGCCAGGGCTTTGGACATTTTGTGTTCGAAAAGGCGGGATGGCAACCAGCGCCCCAACGGGGCGCCGCATACCAGCCCAGGGTGCAACCCTGGGTAGAC
>JBMOHS010000221.1:0-5684 GCA_049317725.1 Blastocatellia bacterium | reverse complement strand
TGCTCATAAACGGCACTATAACATAATGTCGAGTAATTGGGTTACTCTTTAGTAAGAAGAGGTCAATCCTCAACCATAACAGTGGTGATGGGGGTCATTCACCAAGTGAAATGGATCACTATCGTCTTGGCTGCATTGATGTCGATATCATCGATTATCGCTTTCCCAAGACCGCATGATGACCGCAAGATGAGGGGCCACCAGTCAGAATGGGCGAGGACGGGACACTGGTCGAGATTTAGGCGATTGGCCTTGTCCCCGGCTGAGCCCCAGGGACCTCCTTAAATCTCGGCATTAATATTGTGCTCATCAGTGCGGGAAGTCAACTATTTCTCCATTGGGAAGCCTGGGGAATAGAGAATCGGGAAGACTCGTCTATCCTGATTTCGAACGGAGGGGGCAACCACTACAGGTCGTTCCGGCCAGGCAGAAAACGTGGCAAGCGCAGGCCATTTGGAAGCGAAGCCTCCCCATCCTCGATTCTTCTCTCATCACTGGTCACCTGACTACGATAAGATCGAATCGACATACTGCCGAAACGAGCGGATCTCATCGAAGCATCGGTACCCTGACTGGCTGGCAAATGAGATGACAGCGGCATCCTCATTGAGCAACACCGCTACCGGTTGGCTCAGCTCTTCCTGTAACCCATCCGGCCAAGCGAGGTCCAAGATGGCCCGTTGATCTCCAGTCTCTGGATCAACGACATCGTATCCGATGACGCCACGTGGCAGGCCGACCGACTCGACCCAGTCGTTGAGGGCGGAGAGTTCGGCCTCCTCCTCGGGATGGGCAATTCCGCCAAGGACAACCGGCTCCCGAGGCAGTGCGGCGGAAGAGTCGAGCCACTGGGTCTCCCCGTGGAGGAGCTCTTCCATCCGGCGATTGAGCTCGGCAGCGAGGAGCTCCTTTCTCGCTTCGAGAAAGTCGCGGTACCGATCGATGCGCCAGAGCTGCGAATCCTCCGGAATCCACTGTGACGCGAGTGCGCCAGGATGGGCGGCCTCGATCTGGGGAAAATAGTCCTCGGGGAGTCGGGCACTGATGTCGAGGTTGGTCTCCTTGGTAAGGAAGCAGAAATTGGCGAGGGCGTTGACCTCGGACTTCTTGAAGTGGCCTTTGTAGAGCCGGGCTTTCGGGAAGATGTGATGAACTTCGAGGCGGCTCATTTTGCCAAGCAGGCTGGCGGTGAGAGGCAGTCCCGTTCCCCAATCGCGTGCTGAGCCCATTCTGGTGAGCATGTAGAGGACGGGGTAGAAGCGTGCGCCAAGGCTCCATCCGGTGAAATGGCCTGGAGCGGCACGGAGGCCACCGTGCCAGAGTTGCAAGGTCTCGAGCAGCTTGTCGAGCGCTCCGTCATTGGCCTCAAGCGCGGCCAGATCCTGATCGATGAACGACTCCGTGGAGCCTGAAAATCTTCCCCACATGGCAGCTTGGACGTACCAGAAGAGGAGCTTGTCGCGTTCCTTCTCGTTCATCGGGCCGAGCTTCCGGCTCTGGCGAAGGTCGAGATAACGGGCCATCACCGGGACGGCAAAGCGGCCAAAGAAGACTTGGTCGTGGTCAAGCCCGAGCCTCCCGCTGATCAGATTGAGGATGGTGTCGATGTGATGGGTGGCGCGTTGGAGCGCGGCTTGGACATCCTCTGCGGTCTGTTCGTGCAGGTAGAGAAACTTTGCTTCTCCGGTGAGGACGGTATTGACCGATCGCAAGAGCCAGTCGAGGCTGAACTCGTACCTGCTCTTGGCCCAGCGATCGAGCTGGCGCTTCAACTCGACGCGGCCACCCTCCCAATCGGAGCAGATCTTCGCCAGCGCCAGATCGCCCTTCGAGAGCTTGGTTCCGCCGCTGTTGACCCGATTGAAGATGTCGACGACGACATCGAGGGTCTTGTCGGCACCGGTCACCTCCTCGATGTGCAGCTCGATGTCCCGGATGGCGAGCAGCCGGCTCAATCGCCCGACATACTGGCCGAGATTGAGGGCTTGGTCAGGGTTGGAGGAGAGGCGGGTGACAAAGGCTCCGAGCCCGTCATTCCCTCCCTTCATCAGTTCGGTGAGGTCGATCCACAACTGATCGTCACGCATCTTGACCGGCTGATAGAACTCGAAGATCTCATCCTCGAGGTGAAAGTGCAGTCCGGTGAGCGTGGCTGGATTTCCGTCAAAGAATCGCGGGGGATGGCCGCGCAAGACCCCGTAGAGGGAGGTCATCCGTTGCTGGCCATCGAGCAGCAGTTTGACGACGCCGCTCGCCAATGGCCCATCCCCGCGATGGTGGGCCGATTGTGACTGCGTTGCCCAGACGAGGAGCCCTCCCACCGGATGTCGGCGATAGAGCGAATCGAAGAGGCCGCGCACCTGATCCCGGTTCCAAACATAGCCGCGTTGGAACTCGGGAAGTGCCATGTGACCGCTATCGATATGGTCGAGAATGGTGGCAATCTTCATGTTGGTCCAGACTCAGGGGGTCGATGGCCAAGTGGGAACGGAGGGAACCATTTGCCGAGGGCACGGTCGGGGTGTCAGTCGTGATCCGGGCGATCGGCTTTGCCCCCGGCTGAGCCCCGGGAGCCTCCCCTCGAATCACATATCAATATTGGGCTCTCCAGCCGAGGATGTCAAGAATGGGGCAAATGGAGAATGGAGAATGATTTGAAAGAAATAGTTGCCTGCCTCATCGGGATTGGGGCGGGCACAAGCCCTGGGTGCTTCATTTCAACACGGCCGGTGTGAGTTGTAGGGGCAACCCTTGTGGTTGCCCCATCGTTCCCTTGAGCGAAAATAGGGCAGGCACAAGGCCTGCCCCTACAAATCGCAGCGGCTCTTTCATTTACCATCTCGGCGGGCAAAGGTCACTCCCCCAACGGCTGCTCCCCATTCTCCATTTTCCTGATTGTCCTGTTTCCTGATTGTCCTGCCAGAGCTGGCCTGCGCTCTTTTGGAGATGACTTCTATGCAGAAAAATCGCGAAATGCTTCTTGAAATGGAACAAAGTTATCTCGACCATAGCCTGCGGAGAAGACAGCAAATGCGATAACACGAAAGTGCCCGGCGCGTTTGTCGATTTCCGCCCTGTACAACCGGGCTACCTGATCAGCCGGATTGAGGAAAGCTCCGCATCCGAAGGCACCCAGAATGACATGGGCGACGTTGTTCTCCTGCAGGGTATCAAATTGCGCAGCGATGCGACGTCTGGCCTCGAACTGATCGAAGGGGTCGCCACCACGTAGATCCTGAGCCGCAGCCCGGAGTTCAAAGAAGGGGAACACTTCATCATCAGACAGCCAGCGGTACCCAAGATCGGTCGCCTGGAGATCTTCGGGACCACGGAGACAAACCCTTGGACGGGTCACATCGAGATAGACCCGCCCCTTTTTTGCGAGAAGCAGACTGGTCATCTCTGCGTGATATTGATCAAATACGGGATCGTAATCCTCATCTGAGATGTGAAAATGGCAGTCTGTTCGGCGGAACATGTTCTCCTCTTGTGCCACCGCGCCCTCAACGTAGGCACCACCGGGAACATACGCATTCGCCATATTCAGCACAGCAAAACAAGTCCCAAACTCGCGGGTCAACGAACGAGTCACCTCTCCCCAGTCACCGGGAAGAACTCGAACCTGGACGTTGGAGTCAGGGTTGCTGACCTGCGCCCTCCAACGCGCAAGGTTCCGTGCGGCCTGTGCCTGGTACTTTCCAGCTGGAGTAGCGTGTTGAAAGGCGTCGATGGTTTCCCGCAACACGGCACGCCGCCTCGCACACTCGCGGCTGCGGTAGCCACGAGCGATAGCCTCTTCTTCGGAACAAAGATGTCGTCCAGGCATGGTCTTACTGATACGTAACTCGTCTACTCGATATGATTACAGCGTGTTAGATTTGCGCATTCAGGACAAAAGATGGCCACGATGAAGCATTCATCCGTCAATGCCGTATGAAGCGGCATCTTATTCCACTTTTCTCATCCCTTTCAAACGGAACAACGGTTCGGTCCATAAACCCGGGGTCCCCAAAATGGTGGACGCTGTTCAGTGCCCAGCTCTTCTCCTCGCTGAGGCGAAAACAGGTGACAGGTCCAAGATTCATCTCCCAGCCGCTCCCCCCGAGTTCAAAGTAGTCGTTCGCTCGCCCAGGCCCGTCCTCTTGGACAACTGTCCAAGACTGAATTTTGCATTCTGCCAAAGAATTGCGACAATTTGGCAAAACGCCAGTGAAGAACTGAACAGCCTAAACCGAGCGAAGGCGATAAGCTCTTATAAATCATTAAGATACATTCCCCGCCACCCGCCACTCCTCTTTGGCACGGTTCGTGCATTGTCCAGGTAACGTTAAAACGAAACCTGGACAACAGTTGAATAACCAAGTCGATTGAACGAACTGAACGTGGGGAGGGAGAGTCCCCCAACCGGAAAGGACACGATGATGGGAAGAGGAGAGCAGGTGAGAGATGGGGTACTCTTTGCGTCGAGTCGGGATCGGGTGGGGTTCGAGTTGGGGATCGGAGCGGGCCTTGGGCGGGGCAATGATTGGACGGCGAGTGGGGGAAGTCTCCGACACGGCTCGGCAGCGGCCGGAAAGCGGACGGAGCTGCGTGCGAGATGGCATCACTATTCGTTGTTGGGCTATGAGGTACCGGTCAGCCGGCTGACGAAGATCCTCCCGGAGTGGCTCTCGTTGGTGAAAGAGGAGCGGCAGGGGGAAGAGGTTGGTTGGGTGTGGGTGCAGTCGTTCCGGGACGAGGGAGGATGGGGGCTCGCGGATCGCTCCGAGGGCTTCGAGCAGACGACCTACAGCGTCAGCGTCGAGTCGACGCAAGGAATGGGGCAGTACCTCTTGGGCCACGCGATCGGGTCGCTCTCGGCAGTCGGGGCGAGGAACCTCTGGGCCCAGCCGTGGCACCTCAGCGCGATTGAGTTGCAGGTGGCGTGGCAATCGTCTGGAGGGGGGTGCCGGGAGTACCGGCTCCATTCCCAGAGCCAGTGGGACAACTCCCGGTGGGAGCTCGCCCCGGTGGGCACTGCGGCAACAGGGTGGGAGCAAGAGTCAGGAGCACCAGTCCCCTTCCCGACCGAGTCGAACTACCTCTTCTCGCGCGGGGGAGCGGGTCTGGGGGAGCGGCGGATCCGACTGGAGGGAGTGCGGCTCGAGCCAGTCCGGGTGGTGCAGGCCAAGTCAGAGTTTCTGGAGAGGAGTGGCCTGGTGCGAGGGGGGGAGCTGCTCCGGCCGGCGGTGGCAGGTGTCCAGCAGGTCGTGCGCGCAGTGGTCGACCTGGTGGACGGGGAGATTGGGTCGTCGGTACCAGCCAAAGGGGAGCCGTCGCGGCAGAGTCCGGTGCTCTTCCAAGCCGCGTGATGAGGCTCTCCCAAGAATTGGGTTCTCAAGTTCGATCGATTGACGAGAAGCAGCCCTGGTTGAAGGCAACCAGGGCTCTTTGCATTGTGGGAGAGGGGCCAGCGAGAGAATCCGAGTGGTCGCTGGGGAGAGCTCTTCCTGATCTTTTCGAGTCTTTGTGTCTTCGTGTGAGATCATTCACCTAATTCACCGCCCGGTCCCGGTTTCTGGGTAAAATCTGAGTCATCATTGGGGATGGCTGTCTTACAGCCGGGAGAGCCGGGTAGAATGGCAGGGGTGTGAGTGGTACTGTGGGCAAGGAGCAGCGGAGAGGGTGGGAGAGGCGATGCTGAT
>JBMOHS010000220.1:0-5767 GCA_049317725.1 Blastocatellia bacterium | reverse complement strand
GCCCTGACCGCGGGGGTGGACGATCACCGGGTTGAGATCGATCTCGGCGATGGCGGGAACGGACTCGGCGAGGGAGCCGAGCTGGAGAAGCAGCCGTTCGACCGCCTCCGTGTCGGCGGGAGGGGAGCCGCGGTATCCCTGCAGAAGCTGGGCGGCGCGGGTCGCCGCGATCATCTCGGAAACATCCCGATCGGTCAGCGGCAGGACCCGAAAAGCGACATCCCGAATCAGCTCGACAAAATACCCGCCGGTTCCAAACGCGACCAGCGGACCAAAGACGGGATCGAGCGTCACACCAGCCAAGACCTCGACACCGGGGCGGGCCATCGGCATCAGACTGGCTGCCCGCAGATCGATGCCGTGGCGGCCGACCTGTTCGGCCAGTTTCTGATAGGCCACGGCCATCTCTTCGGCGGGAATGTCGAGGAGGACCCCACCGACATCGGCTTTATGAAGGACAGGCGGATCGGCCACCTTGAGAGCGAGCTCTCCGCTGCCCCCCTTCTCTCGATCACGGGCGGCGATCTGTGCGGCGACCCGTGCCGCCTCCTCGGCGGAAGAGACCAGCTCGGGTCGGGTAATCTCAATTCCCACCGCCGCCAGCAGGGAGGCGACGTCTGGCTGGGAGAGCCATCCACCCTCTGGATGGGCGGCGACGATCCGTTGCACCGCCTCCTGATCGACGGGAAAGTGGATCTGATTGCCGAGCGGTCGGGAGCGCCAAGTGCCGTAGCGTGCGGCACGCCCAAGGGCCGCAACTGCCGCTTCGGGAAAGTTGAAGACAGGAACGGCCCGCGGAAGAGCAAGGTTCTCTCCGCCATCCGCTTCTTTCGT
Organism: Blastocatellia bacterium; assembly: GCA_049317725.1. Lineage (GTDB taxonomy): Bacteria > Acidobacteriota > Blastocatellia > RBC074 > RBC074 > CAIOZW01. The sequence continues at coordinate 4,933 of JBMOHS010000220.1, read as the reverse complement.
CGTCAGTGGGAGCGAGACGAGCGAGGTCGCCGGGTCGAAGAAGACGGCGACGACGGTCTTGCGCATCGCGGGGCGTTGGGCAAGGACGTCGGCAAGGACCGCCGCGACCTCCTGCGTCGGGGTGGCGAGTGGCGGAATGAAGATCACCACCAGGGCATCGAGCGCGGGATCATCGCAGAGGATCTCGAGACAGTCGCGGTAGGTCTGCGGACCGGCGCCGGCGATGGTGTCGACCGGGTTGCGGACAGAGGCGTGGGGCGGCAGGACGGCGCGCAGTTTCGCCTGGGTCTCCTCACTCAGGGCGGGCACTTCCAAGCCAGCCGCGACCGCGGCATCGACGGCGATGATGCCGGGTCCCCCGCCATTGGTCAGCACCGCGATGCGGTTGCCTTCCGGAATTGGCTGGGTCGCCAACAGGCGGGCCACGGAGAAGAAGTCGTCGAGGGTATCGACCCGAATGATGCCGGTCTGCTCGAAGAGCGCGTCCGCCGCCTGGTCAGAGCCGGCGAGGGAAGCGGTGTGGGAAGAGGCGGCCTCGGCCCCGACCGAGCTGCGCCCCGATTTGACGGCGACGATCGGCTTGGCGCGGGAGACGAGACGCGCCGTCCGGGCAAAGCGGCGCGGATTCCCGAAGCTCTCCATGTAGAGGAGGATGACATCGGTCGCCTCGTCGAACTCCCAGTAGAGCAGCAGGTCGTTGCTCGAAACGTCGGCCCGGTTCCCGATGCTGATGAAGGAGGAGAGGCCAAGGCCGAGGCGGCCCGCCTGCTCCATCAATGCGAGGCCCAGGGCACCTGACTGGGAGCTCATCGCCACATTCCCAGCCGGTGGATCGACGTGGGCGAAGGTGCCGAGCAGGCGGGCCTCTGGTGCCGTGTTGACCAGCCCCATGCAGTTGGGACCGACCAGTCGCATCCCCGAGGCCCGGCAAACGGCGAGCAGCTCCTGCTCGAGTGCCTCTCCCGCCGATCCGACCTCGGCAAATCCGGCGGTGATGACGCAGAGGGCCCTCACCCCCTTGGCACCGCACTGGCGGGCAACGGTCAGGACTTGCTCAACCGGAATGACGATGAAGACGAGCTCAGGCGTTTCGGGGAGAGCCTCGATCGAGGGATAGGCGCGGACGCCAGCAATCGACCGGGCGTGTGGGTGGACCGGATAGACGGTACCGCACGATCCCCAGCGCAACAGGTTGCGGAAGAGCGAGCCACCGACCGAGGCGGGGTTCCGGCTCGCCCCGACCACGGCGATCGATTGGGGGGCGAAGACCGCCTGAAGGGAGGCGCGCTCGGCCTGGGCCTCCTGGGCCTCGCGCCGTGACTCCGCGACCTCCGACCGCAAAATGGGAAATTCGAGGTGGGTGATGCCGTAACTGATCCCCGAGGTGATGGCATAGCCGGCCTTGCGGAAGACGGAGAGCATGGTCCGGTTGTCGGCGAGAACATCGGCACTGAAGCGCGTCAGGCCATTCTCGCGCGCCATCTCGGCGAGCGTGTCGAGCAGCACCGTCCCGATCCCCTTGCGCTGCATCGCGTCTTCGACGAGGAAGGAGACCTCCGCAACGTCGGAGGACTCGCTGCGGGCATGGTAGCGCCCCACGGCGACGATCTGGGAGGCGTCGCCCTCGCCTTGGACGACGACCAGGGCGACGTGACGCCGCCCATCGACCGTGACGAGCTTATCGAGGATCGTGTCCGGCAGGGAGGTCACCATGCGCAAGAAGCGGAACCGCTTCGTCTCGGCGGAACAACGATGGAAGAGCGCGAGCAGGGCCTCCCGATCGCCCAATTCGATGGGCCGCATCCGCAAGATCGCCCCCTCCCGCAACCGCACGTCCAATGGAAAGTCGAACATATCAGCCTCAGATCTCCAGCCATTCGCGATCCCCAGCACGGGGCCACGGCCTCACCTTGTGTCAAATCGAAGGGGCGAAGGGCTTCCCTGTCCTCTCTCTTTTGGTTCTGCAGGCGTCAGAGCCGGCGGTGGGGAGACGGCACAAGCCGTCAGCCCGAGCCACCCCGAGAGGCGCGATCGATAGCGCGCGACGAAGCGATAGCCGATCCATTCAAGCAGCAGCAGGGGCGGCAACATAAAGAGGATCGTGACGAGGATTCGCCCCGGCCATCGCTCCCAGAGCAGGTAGTTGACCGCCCACGGACCGGCGAAGATCCGCCCCTGCCCGGTGACCACCTGCACCGCCCGTGCACATTCCGCCGGCGTCAATCCCAGCTCCCGCAACCCAGCCTCCCCGAGCGATTGGTACGGCAGGGCCTCCCAGCGCCCCTCCGGATCGAACCAGGGGAGCCGTTCGACCATGGCGCGGCATATCCCGCACTCTCCGTCGTAGATCAGCCTTGGCGATCCCATCCCGACCTCCTCTGTGGGCATTGGCTCCTCTCCTGCGTACCGCTCCAGCCCTTTGCTGAGGGCCACCTCCGCCATTCGGGCTCAGCCCGTATTACGTCACAATTCTTGTGGATTCGCAATTGGCTCCTCCACGGCAGAGCCAGGGAGGAAGCGGAGAACGTTGACACCCCCGGTCGTTTCTGTGACCATGGCGGCTCTCGACAAGAAGAATGAACAGGAAGGGAGGGCGGAATCGATGAACGATCATCAGCTCTATTCTTGGTTTCTCGGTCCCAAGGCGGAGAATGCCGATTTTCTGGAACGGCTGGTCTTGGAAGCCCTGCGCGACTGTGTCTTCTGGCGACGGAACTTCCATCCAGAGGACGACATCCTCATCACCGAACGGGTCAAGCGGACAGAGGACTTTCAAGACTCACACGCGCGCATTCAGCAAGAGTTCCTCGGGATGCTCGCCAATTTGAAACGGGACATCCCCTTCTTCAGCCCGCGGTACATCGGGCACATGCTGGCCGATCAGTTGCTGCCGGCGATGGCGGCCTATTTTGCGGCCATGCTGCACAATCCCAACAATGTCAGTCAGGAGTCCTCCCCGATCACCACCGAGTACGAGATGGAGGCGGCCGGGCAACTGGCGCGGATGTGTGGCTATCCGGCCCCCTCGTGGGGCCACCTGACATCTGGGGGAACGATCGCCAACTTTGAGGCGATGTGGGTGGCACGGAACCTCAAATGGCAACCGTTCGCGGTTCGGGAGGTGGCACGTGGGATGGGCAGCCCGGTCGTCCCGGTACGGCTGGCCACCGGAGAGATGACCAACCTGTCGACGCTCGCGGATCCGTGGCTGGTTGCCAACCTCGAAGGCAGCGAGATCCTTTCGCTGCGGGAGCGGCTCTGTCAGGCCCTAATCGAGCGCCATCCGGAGCGATCTGGCGAGGAGATTCGGGGGGAGGTCGACCAGCGGATGGCCCAGGCGACCGTCTCTGGCAAGGGGTTACCGCGCTTCTTCGACGAGCTGCGCCGCGGGTCACAGGGCTGGGAAGCACCGCTGCTCGAAGCGGGGGTAGTGCTCGTCCCGGCGACCGCCCACTATTCCCTGGCAAAGGTGGCCGAGGCACTCGGCATTGGCAAGGAGCAGGTGGAACTGGTCCCGGTCGATGGACGCTTCCGGATGGAGTCCGGCGCCTTGCGACAGATGCTCAACCATTGCCGGGAGCAGCGACGCCCTGTCTATGCGGTCGTCGCGGTCATGGGAACGACCGAAGAGGGGGCGGTCGACCCGCTCGACGAGGTGGTGCAGATCCGGACGGAGATGCGGCAGCGCGGCCTCACCTTCTCGCTCCACGCCGACGGTGCCTGGGGAGGCTATGTCCGCTCGCTCTTCTTCGACAGCGAGAACCGCCCCGTCGAGACCCCATCCCAGATTCGGGATCTGACGCGCAGCTGGCCGGAGGATGCCCTCTTCTCCGCTTACCAAGCCATGCACGAGACAGACTCGGTGACGATCGATCCCCACAAGCTGGGATACATCCCCTACCCTTGCGGGACCGTGCTGTTTCGAGACCCGCGGGTGCGGGACCTCTTGACTGTCGATGCCCCCTATATCTTCACTGGTGAGGAGCGACCCGAACGCCCCTTCATCGGCAAATATATCCTCGAAGGATCGAAGCCGGGTGCCGCCGCCGCCGCCGTCTGGTTTGCCCACCGGGTCGTCCCGCTCAACCAGAGCGGCTATGGCCTGTTGATCGGGAAGAGCTTTCAGAGCGCCCAGGAACTGGCCTGGCGCGTCGGGCGGGAACTGGCCCCGGAGATGGCCGCCCGCGGGGTTCTGCTGCGGTTGCTGACCGACCCGCCCAATGGCAATATCGTCTGCTTCGTCGTCAATGAGGAGGGCAATTCGTGCTTGACGACGATGAATCGGGTCAACCGTGCCATCTATGACGAGCTGAAGTTTCAACCGGGCAGCGTTCTGCAAGAGCACAACTTCATTTTGTCGAGCACCTCCTTCCACTATCCGCAGTATGGTTGCCCGACGTCGAAGGGCACCAACAGCATGGAGGAGCACCTCACCGCGCTCGGCATTGCTCCGGGGGAGTTCGCGCGTGTCGGGACGATTCGGGTTCTGCGGTGCACGGTCATGGCCCCCTGGCTGACCCTCTCCCGAGGCGGCCATCCCGACTACAGCATCGCCTTCGCTAACGTCTTGCGGGAGACCATCACCAAGATCCTCCCGCCAGCGCTCGAAATGGTCTCCCCCACGCCCGATCGTGGACCCTATTGAGTCATCGCCCGGGGCGAATCGAGACAGATCAAGAATGAATTGGAGAACAGGGGATCCAACGTAGATCCCGGTCAGCAACCCTTTTGCCAGAGACAGGAAGCAACGCAGAATGAAGGATCGATTGGATAAGGAACCAGACCGGCGTCCGACTTGCAATCGGACGTGGGCAGTCATGTCGGCCGTGCTCCTCTGGGGATACCTGGGAGTCGGGACGGCGCTCGCGCAGACGCCCTCGCGTCCACCCTCCCCTCCACCCACCGCGCCGGCCACCACGCCGGCCACCACGCC
>JBMOHS010000219.1:0-5768 GCA_049317725.1 Blastocatellia bacterium | reverse complement strand
CTTCCGTTCTGACGTTGATTGCTGGTTGGCCCGGCCCACTTCCCGACCTTCTTCTTCGTGAGTAATTACGATTCGGGCTTATCTCGGGTCAATGTTTTTCGATAATGGATACGTCGTCGTCTGGTTTGCGCAAGAAAAATTGGTCAATCTTCTTCCCTTTGCCTTTCCCACACCTTTCGTACCTTCGGTTGTAGACTACGTCAGCTGGCTCTTTCCGCAAGTAAAAAAGTCAGTTGACTCAAAAAAGAGACGTCACCCCCGGCCAACAGATTTCGGTGACAGGTTGAGCTTGCTCCATTTTCCGCCAAAGAGAGGGAGAATTCCCCGTGGAGACAGAGAAAACCAGACTGTACAGATCATCCGTGGCGCAAGAAAGCATCACCCGGATCGTTCCTCGCGCTGAGAATGGCACGGCTCCACGCAGGTTCACCGGGAGGAGATCAGATGAAGACCGACGCAACAATTCAAGAGAGAGGGAAGACTCCGGGCGTTGCCCGACCATCGAGACACCCACGCTGGGAGTTCTCCTGGCGCCTCTGCTGCGGGAGCGGGATCGTTCTGCTGGCGTTGACCATGGCCGCGATGGCCCAGTCGGGGCGCCGTCCAGTCCGTCCCCCGTCCGCGCCCCCTCCCCCCGCCGCTCCTGCACCCACTCCGTCCTCCCCGTCCCTGCCTCCCGCCACTCCAGAAGCAGCAGAGTCCGCGCCAATCGACGAACCCGATCCGACGCCGGTCAGCGTTACCGATGACGGCACGATCCGGCTCGATACGACCATGGTCAGTATTCCGCTGACCGTCATCAACCGGGCAGGCCGGCCCATCTCCAACCTTCGCCAGTCGCATTTCCGCCTCTACGAAGACAATGTCGAGCAGCGGATCGACGCTTTGCTGAGCGAGTCGGTCCCCTTCCACGTCATCCTGCTGATCGATACGTCGGGTAGCGTCCGCGATCATCTCGATGAGATCCAGGGGGCCGCGATGGAGTTTGTTCGCCAACTCCGTCCAGACGATCAGGTGATGGTTGCGACCTTTGCCAATCGGGTCAATGTCGAGTGTGACTTCAGCCAGGATCGGATGGTTCTCTATGACGCGATTCGGGGGATTCGTGGAGGGGGAGGGACGCGCATCTACAGTGCCGTCGACTTTGCGTTACGCCGGTTTCAATCGATTGAGGGGCGCAAGGCGATCGTCCTCTTTTCGGATGGGATCGATTCGATGGGGAAGCGATCAACGGGAGAGGCGACCATTGCCCGTGCCGAAGAGTCGGGTGTCCTCTTCTATCCCATCTGGTACCAACCCCAGACCTTCTTTGGGGGAGGCTATCCGGGAGGGGGCCGCTCACGGAGAACCCCTCCCATCTTCTTTCCCGGGCCCCGCTTTCCTCCCGGTCGCTGGCCCCTCACCGCTCCACAGTGGCCAGGGACAGGACAGCCGATGCCGGGCCAGCGCCAAGAGGAGATCAGCCGTGGACGGGAATACCTTGAAGGGTTGGCCGAAGCGACTGGAGGGCGCTTCCATATCGCCCCGTCTCTCGGCAGTCTCGCCAACACCTTCGCCCTCATCGCCGACGAGCTGCGCAATCAGTACGCCCTGCGCTACTATCCGACCAACACCCGACGCGATGGGACCTATCGCACGATCCGCGTCAAGGTCAGCCTCCCGGATGCCGTCGTCCGCGCCCGCAAAGGTTACCGCGTTCCCAAAGAGTGACCCCCAGTTGCTCCCTTGGTCCCTTTCGACGAAGATCCCTCTCCTGGGTGATAGGTCCGCTTGGCGTGGGCCTGTACCTCCTTGCGTGTGAACCACGCTGGTTTGAACTGTCCCTTGGCATAGAGGCCGGCTTGGTCGAAGTAGTGTGGCGACGCTGGATCGTGGCTCTGGCCAAACTGGAGGACAGAACGTGCCCGAACCTCCCGCCCGAACTCGACGACGCTGACGTAGGAGTGGCCGGCGGTGCCGTAGCGCCGCTTCTGCCCCTTCGCCGGCAGAGCGTAGAAGTTGAAGATCATCCCGACGAACTCTCCCGGCCCACCGGCCACTGCCAGGCTCGGCTTCTCATCGAGAAAGGGTTCGAGGGATCCACTGGTGTGGACACGCTGCAGCCGCGTCAAGTCTCCCCAGCTCACCTGCCAAGTGCCCCACGACTTCTGCAATTCGCTGACGACATAGTCAAGGACGGCCACGTCCGGGGCGGCCATGTTTTTGGTCAACTGCTTCGCTTGGGGGAGGGTTCGAGTGTAGGCCCAGAGGGAGAAGATCGTCATCGGGACAGAGTCGGTCGTGCTCACCGCGTTCCAGGCGCGGAGGGCCGCGATCGGCCCCTCGATTCGCGATGCACGAGCGGCGTCCTGCTGACGAAGGCTCTCCCACTCGGCGACCAGTCCGGGAATCAGCCGCTCCGCTTCAAGGGCGCGCGTGTCATAGGCCGCCTTCGACCAGTCCTCGAAGCTGAACTTGGCTCGCTCCGAGAGGAGCCGGCGCGACATCCGCGACCGGGAGTTGTCCTCTTCGCCGATCATGTAGCCGGGGAAGCGTGCCGGGTCCGGGTTGCCATCCTGGCCCGCTACTTCGCCCGCGGCGAGCAACGGTGTCGCATTGCAGTTCTGCGCATAGCCCGACGTCGGGTTGAGCGTTTGAGGGAGCTCCTCCAAGGGGTGATAACCCTGCCACTCGTGCTCTGGCTTGCTGCCATCGACCGGCTTCGACCAGTCGACCTTCGGATCGCGACGGGGGATGGCGCCATTGTAGACGTACCAGACCTGCCCATCCCGATCGGCGTACATTGTGTTGAACATCGGCACCGCGAGACGGGCCATTGCCTGTCGAAATTCGGTCAGATTTCGCGCCTTCCCCATCCAGTACCGCTGCTCGATCAGGCCACCTTCCTCCAGTTTGGCCATGCGCACCGCCAGCGGCTTCCCGTTCCGTACGGCGACGATCGGTCCGTGATGGGTCTTGCGGAAGGTGAAGGTGCGCGGAACCAGACTGCCCCCTGCCTTCTCATCGCGCACGAGGAGCGTCTCCTGCCAACTGGTCGCCAAGCGATGGCCTGTGCCGTAACGGTAGTGGAGCGGATTCTGCGGATCGTCGAAGGTCTCTTCCCAGAGGTCAATGATATCGGGCGTGTTGACCGTGTGGCTCCAGCCGAGTGATTCATTGTGGCCGAGCCCAATGATCGGTGATCCCGGGAAGGTTGCCCCCGAGATATTCCAGCCCGTCCCACTGTGGACGTGCCCCTCAATCCACTGTCCAGGACCAAAGAATGGCTGGTGCGGATTGATGAAGAGCAAGGGGGCCCCTGACGAACTCTTCGCCGGCGTCACCGCCCAGGTGTTCGAGCCGACGACCCCCGCCGCCCAGGCATCCTCTCCGGCACTATCCATCCCGTCGAGCCACTGCGCCAGCCTCCCCAGGTCTCCGCCTCCCACCTGCTGGAGATCTGGGTTGGTGGGCCCTCCCAATCGCGCCTGCTTCCGAGGAGCTCCCTCTTCGACGACGGCGCCCCGGATCTCGTTCTCGCGCACGGCGCGCCGGTAGATGAAGAGCTGGTACTGCGCGAACCGCCCAAAGGCCAGCGCGTGCCAGGGCTCGAAGCGGGTGATCAGTCTCGGCTTGATCTCGGGATGGCGTGCCAGATAGTAGTTGAGCCCGTCGGCCGTCGCCTCGCAGAGCTCCCGCATCGGCTTCGACATTGAGGCATACTCTGCCTTCGATTGCGCGACAATGCCGAGCGCGCGGTTGGTCAGGTCCGAGTCGAGCATCTTCTCGCCGTAGACCTCGGCTGCCCGCCCGATCGCCTGCAGGTAGCTGTCCTCGATCTGCCAGAAGTTATCCTCGGCCTGGGCGTAGATGAAGCCGAAGACGACGCTCGCATCGGTCGGGCCGTAGACGTGCGGCACGCCCCACTCGTCGCGGTAGACCGTAACTGCCCGCGCCTGTTTCGTCCATCTCGCCATCTCTGGCGATTCGGCCGCCGCGCTCGGCCCAGTGCGCGGCAGCAGCACGGCTCCCAACAAGATCGGGAGGGCGATCACTACGCCAATTCCCCAGCTTCTCCAGCAGATTCCTTGACTGCGCATCGACCCTCCCATTTGACCGACATCCTGTTGTTTGCTTGAACCCGCCTCTTCTGATTTGGCGGGATGGCACCGCCGCAGATCAGGCTCCTTGCGCCTTCTCCTTCTCGTTCAGCTTGCCGATCAGGCCGTGCCAGGGCGGAATGACGATCGTGATGTTGCCATAGGCCTTGAGCTGACACGCCAGCCGGACCGGTGAATTGGCCTCTCCATTGAAACCTTCGTATCCAAAATAGACCCAGCGATTGATCTCGCGGTCGTTCGGGGGAGAGATCTTTTCGGTCGGGGAGAGCACGCCCACCCAGCACGTCCCACAGGCCGCCGTCCGACACTCGACCGGAATCGGCCCCTCCTTCGGGCGGCACCGTCCGTCCTTGGTGTGCCAATCCCGCTGATCCGCCGCCGCCGCCATCGTCACGTCCTGCGTGTTGACCACTTTGAACGAACAGCCTGGCTCCTGCTCACGGAAGGTGACGCTGAACTGCTTGTCGACCGACTTGAGAAACCCGAAGAGCCCCGGCTTGTCATCCTCCCGACGACGCGCGACGATCGCTTCCGGAGACTGCTTCCACCCTTTCCCATACGTCCCGGGCTGCGCCGGTTGCGCCAATGTCGCCAAGCCCACCTGCTGGAGCGTCCCGAATCCAACGGCCGTGATCCCCAACACGAGCGACTCCGGCACCTTGACCTGCGCCGCCACGGTCGCCGCGACCGATCGGATCGCTCCCGCAACCGTCTCCCCCTCCTTGAATTTCGCCGCCGCTGCTGCCACCTCCGCCCGGACCTGCGGCCAGTACCGATACCCGTAGAGGAACTCCGCCGACTGATCGATCTGGTCCTTCAACCAGTACTGCCCCTTGAGGATCAACTTCTTTGCGACCGCCTCCGGGTCTTCCGCCGTACTCAAGGCCCGGTAGAGCTTGACCGGAAAGAACGAGAACCAGATCCTCGTCGCCGTCCGGTCCACTTCGTGCATCGCCTGTCCCAACTCGTCGACCAACTTCGCCCAGTCGCTGTCTGTCCACTCGCTCAGTACTGTCTCCAAAACCGTCGGATTTGTCGCCATGTCCTCGCTATCCCTTCTTCCTGACGTTTGCCTGACGTTTGCCAGATGTCTGTTTAATGCCTGTCTGCTTTTGGTCTGATTTCTCCCGCAGGCTCCTCGAATGTCTCTCCTCAACTGGAGTCAGAGCTGGCTCGCAGTTGCCGTTTCACCTGCCGGAATCGTGAAATTGAAAGAATACTCTCTCGATTCCCCCCTTCGCAAACGGAATTTCCACCTTGATTCCACTCCCGCTGTCCGTCCATTCCGCCTTCGCCCAGCCCCATGGTAATCTCCCCTGGGAAAGATTCGGGATTTTTCATGTGCGGCAGGAAGATCTGAACGGCAGGGAAGGATCTCACGGGTAAGATCTCACGCAAGGTCGAGAAGAATCTCACGCGAAGCCGCGAAGCCGCCAAGAATGTCGGAGGAGGAAGTCGCGGAGTGAGTTGTCTCGGTGACCGGGGACACGTCTCGCCCTGAAGCGCCGGGACGCGACGGAAGAATCTCACGCGAAGCCGCGAAGACGCGAAGAATGTCAGAGGAGGAAGTCGCGGAGTGAGTTGTCTCGGTGACCGGGGATACATCTCGCCCGGAAGCGCCGGGACGCGACGGAAGAATCTCACGCGAAGCCGCGAAGACGCGAAGAA
>JBMOHS010000218.1:0-5838 GCA_049317725.1 Blastocatellia bacterium | reverse complement strand
GCGAGATCGCGGTAAATTTTGTCTCTTTGAGCCTGCCGCGGTTGAACAATCCCGAAGCATTGACCAATTTCCGGGTTGGGGTCTCGATTCGCCTGCCGGTCTTCGATCAGCGGGAGGCCTCGACGCGAATCCGCCAAGCGGGATTGCGGCGGGATCAGGCGGGGACGCAGGCGGAGCAGGTGGCACAGCGGATCCGTTTCGAGGTGATCCGGACCTACTACGGGCTGCTCTTGGCGCAGTCGCGGCGTCAAGTCACCACCGAATCGGTCCAATTGGCAGAGGCCGATGTGCAGTTGAGCCGCAACCGGGTCGAGTTGGGAACGGCGGTAGTGTCAGACCTGCTTGCCGCCGAGGTGCAGTTGTCGGAGGTTCGCCAGCAGCAGATCGAGGCGGAGGGGGAGGAGGTGACAGCGTTGGCGGCTCTCAACACCGCGATGGGGATGGCGATCGAGACGCCACAGATTCCCTCGGGTCAGCTCGGAGCGCGGACCTTTCCCCTGGAGAGCCAGGAGGGGCTCCTGCAGCAGGCGCTGCAGCACCGCCCCGAGGTGGTGAGGGCTGGGCTGGCTTGGGAGAGTGGCCAAGTGGGAGTTCGTGGGGCCCGCAGCGAGTATCTGCCGCGGGTCGACCTGTTTACCAGCGCGGGAGCGAGCCGACACGACTGGCTCAATGGCAGTGGGGACTACACGGTCGGGGTCAGTGTCACCTTTCAGCTCTTCGATGCGGGGCGCAGTTCGCGGGTCGCGCAGGCACGGGCGGCGGCGGAGATGGCTTCCGGGGAGCGGGATCACCTGCAGCAGCAGGTCCGGTATGAGGTCGTCGAGGCCCGTCAGCGCGTCCGGACGGCGGCGGAGCGGATGGTCGTCGCGGAGCGGACGACCGAACGGGCGACCGAGGCCTTGCGGATCGTTCAGGACCGCTACCAGGAGGGGCTGACGACAATGACCGAGCTGCTGCGGGCGCAGACGGCGTTGACGCGCGCACGACTGCAGGTGCTCGCGACACGGTATGACTACTATGTTGGCTATGCGGCGCTGCTGCTGACGACGGGTCGGCTGACAGGAGTCGAGCCATTTGTCTCTTGATGGTGCGGGTGAGGCAGATCGAACAGGAAGTGATCAGATCATGAAAAAAACGGGGATTCTTCTTCTGGCGTTGGGTCTCTTGGCGGGGGGTGGCGCCTCGTGCGGGGGAGAGCAGGGAAGCGGGAGCGGGCGCGAAGAGAAGCCGGCGGTCGTTTCGGGGGTCAAGACCGAGGAGGTCGTCGAATCGAAGATTGAGGATCGCTACGAGGCCTCGGGGACGGTGCGATCGAAGACCTCGTCGGACCTCTCGGCCAAGGTGATGGGGGTTGTTACGGCGGTGCGAGTCCGGGAAGGGGAGCGGGTCCGGGCTGGGCAGGTGCTGGTCGAGATCGAGAATCAGGAGGCGCGAGCGGCTCTCGGCAAGGCGCAGGCGGGGCTGCGCGAAGCACAGGCGGGGATCCAGGAGGTCGAGCAGAATGCCCAGGCCGCGCAAGCGGCGCGTCGTGCGGCGGAGGCGGGCCGGGAGCTGGCCCAGGCGACGCTGCAGCGATACCAGGGCCTCCACGAGCGAAAGTCGGTCAGCGACCAGGAGTTTGACGAGGTCAAGGCGCGCGCGCGGGTGGCGGAGGCGGAACTGGAGCGGGCCAACCGGATGGTGCAAGTGGTCGAAGCGCGGCGGACCATGGTGACGGCGAAGATCGAGCAGGCGCGCGCCGATGTCGCCGCGGCCGAGGTCGTCGCGGGGTATGCCCGCGTCGCGGCTCCCTTCGCGGGGGTGGTCACGGCCCGTCACGTCGAGGTCGGGACGCTGGCCTCTCCTGGGGTGCCTCTCTTGACGGTGGAGGAGACAGGAAACTATCGCCTCGAGGTGGCGATCGATGAGCTGCGAATGGGGCAGATCTCGCGGGAGACACCGGTCAAGGTCCAGATTGACGCGCTCGGGTTGGGGGAGATGGCTGGGCAGGTGGTCGAGATCGTTCCGGCGACCGATCCGGCGACGCGAACCTACACTGTCAAGGTCACCTTGCCGATCGAACCCCGGATTCGTTCGGGAATGTTTGGTCGGGCCCATTTCCAGATGGGAGAGCGGCCAGCAATTCTCATCCCGGGCTCGGCGGTCGTCCGGCAGGGCCAGTTGACGGGCGTCTTTGTCGTTGGGGAGGGAGGGCGGACCCGGTTGCGGTTGGTGACCCTTGGGGATGAGCGCGAGGGCCGCCGCGAGATTCTCTCGGGCTTGACGCCCGGCGAGCGCTTGGTGGTGGAGAGCGCTCGCATCGGGCGGGAGGGGGTGCAGGTACAATGAAGGAGATCGGCACCGCCGGGAGACTGGCCCAATCGTTCATCAATTCCAAGTTGACCCCCTTGATCATCGCCGCGTCGATCCTCCTCGGCCTGGGAGCGGTGGTCATGCTTCCGCGGGAAGAGGAGCCACAGATCATCGTCCCGATGATCGATGTCTTCGTGCAGATGCCTGGGAGTTCGGCGCAGGAGGTCGAGGAGCGCGTCACCAAGCCGATGGAGAAGCTGCTCTGGGAGATTCCGGGTGTCGAGTACCTCTACTCGACCTCCTCGCCGGGGAGCTCGATGGTCATCGTTCGCTTCTTCGTCGGGCAGAACGAGGAGGACGCGATTGTCCGGCTCAACCAGAAGTTGATGGCCAACGCCGACCTGATTCCGCCAGGGGCATCGATGCCGCTCGTCAAGCCGCGTTCGATCGACGACGTGCCGATCGTCGCCCTGACCTTGTCGAGCGATCAGTACGACCACTTCACCCTCCGGCGGGTCGCCGCGCAGCTCCACGACCGGATCAAGGAGGTCCCGGATGTCTCGGAGGTGACGATCATCGGTGGCCAGCGGCGCCAGGTGCGGGTCGTGCTCGATGAAGTGCGGATGGCTGCCTACCAGATCGCACCCGCCATGATTGTTCCCCTCCTTCAACAAGTGAATCGACAACTGCAGGCCGGCAGCTTTGCCGCCGGCAATCGTCAGTTTCTCATCGAGAGTGGGGGATTTCTCAAGACGGCGGAGGATGTTGGGCGGGTCGTCATTGGGGTGCAGTCGCAGCGTCCGATCTACCTGCGGGATGTCGCGCGGATCGAGGATGGGCCGGAGGAGCCGGCCGACTATGTCGGATTCGCCACTGGTCCCGCCGCCGCGCCAGGGAGCCAAGTCGGCGCACCACAGGCAGCGGTCACCCTCGCCGTGGCCAAGCGGAAAGGGAAGAACGCCATCGAGATCGCTGAGCAGGTTCTCGAAAAGGTCGAGCGTCTTGAGGGGACACTCATCCCCGCCGGCGTGCGCGTCTCGACGACCCGCAACTATGGCGAGACGGCCAGTGAGAAATCGAACGAGCTGTTGCTGCACATGCTGATCGCCATCTTCTCGGTGGCGGCGCTGATCTGGCTGACCCTCGGGTTTCGGGAATCGGGGATCGTCGCGATTGCAATTCCCGTGACGCTGGCGCTGACCCTGGCGGTCTTCTACCTCTATGGCTACACCCTCAACCGGATCACGCTCTTCGCCCTGATCTTCTCGATCGGGATTCTGGTGGACGACGCGATCGTCGTCGTCGAAAACATCGCCCGTCATTATCACCTGCCCGGCAATCGCGGGCGCGCGATCATCGACGTCGCGGTCGAGGCGGTCGACGAGGTAGGGAATCCGACGATTCTGGCGACCTTCGCGGTGATCGCGGCGATTCTGCCAATGGCCTTCGTCAGTGGATTGATGGGGCCGTACATGCGGCCGATTCCGATCGGGGCCTCGGCGGCGATGATCTTCTCGCTGCTGGTCGCCTTCATCGTCACGCCGTGGGCGAGTCTGCGCTTTCTCAAGCGCGAGGGCGGCTCATCGCACGAGGAGCAGGCCGAGGGGCGGGCGACGCAGCTCTATCGCCGCCTGATGGGCGTCCTCATCCGGGTTCCGAAGTGGCGCTACAGCTTTCTGGGCATCGTCCTGCTCCTCCTCTTGGGCTCGGTCTCGCTCCTCGCCTTCAAGGTCGTTCGCGTCAAGATGCTCCCCTTCGACAACAAGAGCGAGTTCCAGGTGATCGTCGACATGCCGGAGGGAACGACCCTCGAGCAGACAGCGGCCTTGACCCAGGAGATTGGCGACTATCTCCGGACCGTCCCGGAGGTCGTCGATTTCCAGACCTATGTCGGGTCGGCCTCCCCGTTCAATTTCAATGGGCTGGTCCGCCATTATTACTTGCGACGCGGACCGAATGTCGCCGATATCCAGGTCAACCTCGTCTCGAAGGAGCACCGCGATCGGCAGAGCCACGAGATCGCCAAAGTCGTGCGACCGCCCATCCAGAAGATCGCCGCGCGCTACCAGGGGCGCGTCAAGATCTCGGAGGTTCCGCCCGGCCCGCCCGTCCTGCAGACGCTCGTCGCCGAGATCTATGGTCCAGACTACACCCGCCAGATGGAGATTGCTGCGCAGGTCCGGGAGATCTTCGATCGCACGGAGGGGGTTGTCGATGTTGACTCCTATGTCGAGGACGAGCAGACGAAGTACCGCTTCGAGGTCGATCGCGAGAAGGCGGCCCTTCACGGGGTCTCGACCGAGCAGGTTGCCGTGACCTTACGGATGGCGGTTGAGGGGATGTCGGTCGGGCTCGCCCATCAGCCCGCCGAGAAGGAGGACGTCCCGATCGTCCTGCAACTGCCCCGTGAGAAGCGGTCGAGCCTGGCCGCGCTCGGTGAGTTGCGGGTCGCTGGGCAGCAGGGCCAACTCGTGCCCCTCTCCTCGGTCGTTCGCATCCTCGAGGAGAAGAACGAGAAGAGCATCTACCACAAGAACCTCATGCCGGTGACCTATGTCACGGGAGATGTCGCCGGCAGTGCGGAGAGCCCCGTCTATGCGATTCTTCAACTCAACGAGGCCCTTGACCAGCTCCGGCTTCCAGAAGGGTACGCCATGGAGCGCTATGTCGCCTCGCAGCCGACGACGACCGATCGGTATGCGATGAAGTGGGACGGGGAGTGGCACATCACCTACGAGGTCTTTCGTGACCTGGGCATCGCCTTCGCCGCGGTGCTGATCCTGATCTACATCCTGGTGGTCGGCTGGTTCCAGTCGTTCAAGACGCCGTTGACGATCATGGCGGCGATCCCCTTCTCCCTCGTCGGGATCTTGCCGGCGCACGGGTTGATGGACGCCTTCTTCACTGCCACCTCGATGATCGGCTTCATTGCAGGGGCGGGGATCGTCGTCCGCAACTCGATCATTCTCGTCGATTTCGTCGAGCTGCGCCTCCAGCAGGGGATGCCCTTGGCCGAGGCGGTGATCGATGCCGGTGCGGTCCGGTTCCGTCCGATGATGCTGACGGCGGCGGCGGTCGTCGTCGGGGCCATCGTCATCCTCTTCGATCCGATCTTTCAGGGACTGGCCATCTCGCTCATGGCGGGAGAGATCGCTTCGCTCTTCCTCTCCCGGGTGACCGTGCCAATCCTCTACTACCTCAGCGAGCGCCAGAACCACCCGTTGGAAGGCGGAGCGGGACCTGCTGAGCCGACGACGGCGACTGCGCACTAAGTGGATCCATCCATCGAGGAAAAGGGAAGAGGGGAGCCTCGTCTCTAAACTTTGGACATCTCGTGCCAAAAAGGGGGCATTTCCGCCAGCGCCCCAACGGGGCGCCGCATACCAGCCCAGGGTGCAACCCTGGGTAGACGTGGCACCCCGTTCAGGCGTTCTGAAGGAACGCCGCATAGATGTTGATTGGACACACGTCCTCCGACCGGACTCCAACCAGTCATTCGGGCATATGCGGCGTTCCTACAGAACGCCGGGGGATGTCGGCCAAGGT
>JBMOHS010000217.1:0-5864 GCA_049317725.1 Blastocatellia bacterium | reverse complement strand
CGTCTACCCAGGGTTGCACCCTGGGCTGGTATGCGGCGCCCCGTTGGGGCGCTGGTGGAAATGCCCCCTTTTTGGAACGAAATGTCCAAACTCCAGGGGCAGGCCTTGTGCCTGCCCTGCCTGCCCCAGTCTCGCTTGAAGGAGTGATGGGGCAACCGCAAGGGTTGCCCCTCCAACTCACACCGGCCGTATTGAAACCCGCCCACCTCCTGCCCATCAAGATCAGGCGTTGCGCGGATTCCACGTCATGTATCGCTGCTTGCGGAACGACTGGATGGCGAGTCCCACGGCGACCACTCCGTAGTACCCAAGATTGACATCGCACTTGAGTGCGGCCCCCTTGCGGATCGCCTCTTGGAGATTGCGGTGGTGGAGCAGAATATCCTCCCCCCCTGACTTCTGGTGCACGATCTCCTGCTTGCCTTCGCCATAGAGGCGCTGCGGCTTGATGGTGAAGCCGGTCCGGGTAAACTCGATCGTCCCTTCATGCCCGCGAATGACGTGCGGAATCGGGGTATCGTTGGCCATCGAGGAGAGGCAGAGGACGGACGGGCCTCCCGGGTAGTCGCAGATCATGTTGAAGGTATCAGGAATCTCCGCCTTCGAGTTGGTGAAGAGCCATTTGCCGCCGGTGGCCACGACGCGCTCCGGGAAGGTCAGGCCGATCGCCTTGATCATGCGGGTGATCCGGTGAACAAAGAGGTCGGTGGCAATCCCCCCGGAGTAGGCCCAGTAGCGCCGCCAATGGAAGAACCGATCAGGATCGAAGGGGTGCTTTCGCGCCGGTCCCTGCCAAGCGTTCCAGTCAAGATTGACGCCGGGCTTGACGTCTGGATCCATCTTTCCGACCCAGAAGTCCCCGCGATTGTTGCGGGAGTAGTCGATCTGGGCCTGAACGACCTTACCAATCGCCCCCTGCTGGATGTACTTGTAAGCCGTCTCGTAGGAGTCATCTGACATCCCCTGGACGCCAACCTGGAGCTTGACGCCGGTCTGGCGGATCTTCTGGACGACCTTGCGCCCCTCGTCGATTGACCAGGTCATCGGCTTCTCGCAGTAGATGTGCTTGCCAGCATCCGCAGCGTCGAGCGTCATCTTGGCGTGCCAATGTTCCGGGGTGACGATCGTCACGTAGTCGAACTCTTTGGAATCGAGGATCGCGCGATAGTCGCGGTAGGGTTTGGCACCGGTCAACCCGACTGCCGCGTCGAGGTTCTTCTGGTAGACGTCACAGACGCCAACAATCTCGACCTGATCTGTCTCCTTCATCTTGAGGAGTGCCGGGATATGGGCCCCACGGGCGAGACCTCCGCACCCGATGACGCCCACGCGCAGGCGTTCGTTGGCCCCGAGGATCCGGTCCCGACTGGCGGCGTAGGTCGCGGTCGTCGCCAACGTACCTGCCACAAATGCTCGACGTGTTATTTTGGGTAGATTGTTCATATGCCTCGTCATGGAAGATTGCCGGAGACAGCCCTCAAGGCCGGTCTCCGAAAGCTCAAGCCGTCATCATTCTCGTGAAGAAGAGTCGTCCCAGCCATCCTCAGTCGCAGGTTCGGTCCGTCGCTTGAGAGGAGAGGGGGTCGTCAAACGGGGCAGAGTGTAGCGCTTCCGCGCCAAAACTGCCAGCGGTAGGCAAAATTCCCCTGACGGTTGCCGGGCTGATGGTGAGAATCTATACTTGCTTTTTTGCCCGTGTGGGCGGGAGAGTGAAGAGAGAAAGAGGATATGGGATTTACGTTTACCACGGCAGGCGAATCACACGGACGGGCGTTGATCGCGACGGTGGAGGGGCTGCCGGCAGGCCTGCCTGTCACCCTCGAACGAATCAACCACCAATTGTGGCGACGGCAACAGGGGTATGGGCGGGGCGGTCGGATGAAGATCGAGACCGACCAGGTGCAGATTCTCAGTGGGGTGCGCCACGGCGAGACCTTGGGCTCCCCGATCGCCTTGATGGTCGAGAACCGGGACAACGCCAACTGGCTGGAGGTGATGGCCGTCGCCAAACCAGAGGTCCCTCCGGCGCGCGACCGCAAGGTGATTCGACCGCGACCGGGCCACGCCGATCTCGTCGGCGGCCTCAAGTATGACCGGCGCGATCTCCGCGACATTCTCGAGCGGGCCAGCGCGCGGGAGACGACGATGCGAGTCGCCGTTGGAGCCCTCGCCCGCGAGCTGCTCCGGGAATGCGGCATCGAAGTAGCGAGCCACGTCCTGCGGATCGGAGAGATCGCCACGGCCGAGACGCCCATCCCGTGGGAACAGATCCGTGACCTCGCCGACGACACGATGGTGCGCTGCGCGGACCCGGAGGCGGCCGCCCGGATGATCACTCGCATCGACCAAGCCGGGGTTACCGAAGGGGATACGCTCGGGGGGATCTTCGAGGTGGTCGTGCGCGGCTGCCCTCCCGGACTGGGTGCCCACACCAGCTGGCTCGGCAAACTCGACGGTCAACTGGCACAGGCAATCATGTCGATCCACGCCGTCAAGGCGGTCGAACTCGGCGAGGGGGTCGCCAACGCCAGTCGCCCAGGATCACAGGTCCACGACGAGATCGGCTATCACACCGAGGATTCGTCCTTCTACCGCTACTCGAACCGCGCCGGCGGCCTCGAAGGCGGCATGACCAACGGCGAGGAGCTCCGGATCCGCGGCTATCTCAAACCGATCGCGACGCTTCGGCAGCGACTCCGCAGCGTCCATATCGAGACCAAAGAGGCGATGGAGTCGGACTTCGAACGCTCCGATGTCACCGCCGTACCGGCGGCCGGCGTCATTGGCGAGGCCATGGCGTCGATCGTCCTCGCGCGGGCCCTGCGCGAAAAGTTCGGCGGGGACTCGCTCACCGAGATGAAACGCAACTTGGCAGGCTATCTCGATCAGATCAAGCACTATTAGTTCAGGGAGGATCGTTGCCATGAAACTGCCGATCGTCAAATACGGAGACCCGATCCTGCAACGGGAAGGGGATGAGGTGACCAACATCGACGGCCAGTTTGCCAAGCTGGTCGACGACATGTTCGAGACGATGTATGACGCCCACGGGGCGGGGCTGGCGGCACCCCAAGTCGCCCGCTCCCAGAAGTTCTTCGTCATGGATGTCAGCTCGGGGCAGGAGTCGAAGGAGCGGATCGTCTGCATCAACCCGAAGATCGTCGAGACCAAGGGGACAGAGATCAGCGAGGAGGGCTGTTTGAGCTTCCCGGGCTTCACCATCGAGGTTGAGCGGCCCGAGGTCATCACCGTCTCGGCGATCGACCTGCACGGGCGGGAGTTTACCTTCGAGGCGCGGGGCTTTGCTGCGCGCTGCGTGCTGCACGAGACCGACCACATCAACGGAAAGGTCTTCATCGAGTACCTCAGCCCGCTCAAACGGGACCTCATCAAGCAGAAGATTCGCAAGCGGATCAAGGTCGGAGATTGGGAATAGGCGAGCGAAGGAGCGGAATGGAAGTGATCTTCATGGGGACACCGGACTTTGCCGTCCCGGCCCTCGAATCCCTGGTTGCGGCTGGCCATCAGGTCAAGGCGGTCGTAACGCAGCCAGACCGCCCGGTCGGGCGGCGGCAGATCCTCACGCCCCCTCCAGTGAAGGTGCGGGCACTCTCCCTCGGACTCCCGGTCCACCAACCCGAAAAGATCCGCACCCCCGAGGCCCGGGCCTTCTTCGAGCCACTCTTCCGTTCGGTCGAGGCGGTGATCGTCGCGGCCTATGGCCGGATTCTGCCGGAATGGATGTTGGAGGCGCCGCGGTATGGATGCCTCAACATTCATTCGTCGCTGCTGCCGCGCTACCGTGGCGCCGCCCCGATCGCCTGGGCGATTGCCAGCGGCGAGCGGGAGACGGGCGTGACGCTGATGCAGATGGACGCCGGGCTCGACACGGGGCCGATCCTCGGACAGGCACGCACCTCGATCGGGCCAGAAGAGACGGCCGAGACCCTGACACCACGGCTGGCCGAGCTCGGAGCGCGGCTGCTCGTCGAACTGCTCCCCAAGCTGGTCGCCGGCGAGTTGCCACCGCAGCCCCAGCGGGCCGCGGACGCGACGCTCGCGCCGATTCTGCGGCGGGAGGATGGCCGGGTGGACTGGCAGCGGACGGCGCAGGAGATCCTCGACCGTCAACGCGGCTTCACGCCCTTCCCCGGGTGCCATTCCTTCCTTTTCGGACAACGGATCGAGCTGATCGGCATTGCCCCGGAGGAGCCGACTGGCGAGACAGCAGTTCCTCCCGGAACGATCGTCGCGACCGACCGCGAGAGCTTCTCGGTCCGCTGTGGAGGCGGCACACAACTGCGGATTCGCTCGGTGCAGCCAGCGGGAAAACGTGGCATGACCGTGCGTGACTTTCTCAATGGAGTTCGCCTGACAGTCGGAGATGGCTTCGACGGGATGGAAGCCGAGTCGTGAAACGAACGGTCAGCCCCGCCCGCCAACTCGCGTTCGACATCCTGCGGCAGGTGCTGGAAGAGGGGGAGACCGTCTCACCACTCCTCCACGGGCCAGCGGCCGATCGCCTCTCGCCGGAGGATCGACATCTCGCGCAGGAGTTGACACTCGGGATCCTGCGCCGCCAAGCTTGGCTCGACTTTCTGATCGAGCGCTACGCGCGCCGGCCCATCAGCAAACTCGATCCGGTCGCCCTGCTTGCACTGCGGCTCGGCCTCTACCAACTGAAGTGTCTGTCGCGCATTCCTGCCCACGCCGCGCTCCACGAATCGGTCAACCTCGTCCACCAAGCGGGCCGGAAGAGCGCCGCTCCCTTCGTCAACGCCGTCCTGCGCGCGGCGCAGCGCGAAGCGGAGATCCCGGCCGAGGCTTGGCCGACCGATCCACTGACCCGACTGGCGATCGAGACCTCGCACCCAACTTGGCTGCTGCGCCGCTGGATCGCGCGCTGGGGGGCCGACGAGGCGAGGTCGCTCGCCACCCAGAACAACCTCCCCCCACGACAGGTCTTTCGCTACAACGAGTCCCGCGCGCCGCAATCGGTGACCGATGAGTGGCTCGCGACCCACGGGATCACTCACTCCCCGGGCCAGCTCGTCTCACAAGCAAGGGTCGTCGACCAGGGAGTGCTGACGCCACGATCCCAACCGGTCGCCGAAGGATGGATCTACCTCCAGGAGGAGGGCTCGCAATGGGTGGCCCGACTCGCGACCCCGCTCCTCTCGGCCGAGCCCTCCTCTCCGTACCGTCTCTGGGACGTCTGCGGCGCGCCAGGGGGAAAGATGGCCCTCATGGCGTCGCTCCTGCCGGAGAGCAGCCAGCGCGTCCTCACCGATGGGAACTGGTCGCGGTTAGAGACGACCCGTAGCCTTCTCCAGCGCCAAGGGACCCCGGAGATCTGGATGGCCCAGGCGGATCTGCTCCGGCGGGTACCCTTTGCCGAGAACTCCTTTGATCAGATCCTTGTTGACGCCCCCTGCTCGGGATTGGGTACGCTCCAGAAGCACCCGGAGATCAAGTGGCGGCTGACCCCGGCGATCCTCCAATCGCTCGCGCGACGCCAGGAAGAGATGCTCACCCACGCGGCAACGGCCCTTTCGAGCGGTGGGCTTCTGACGTATGCTGTCTGCTCGACGGAAGCGGAAGAGGGCGAGGAGATCGTCACCCGCTTTCGGGCACGCCACCCAGCGTTCCGGGAGGTCACCCGCGAACGACTCGTCGAACTCGGGCTCGATCCGGAAGGTCTGCTCACTCCGCAGAGCGGGGCTCGAACCTTCCCGCATCGCCACCAGACCGAGGCCTTCTTTGTTGCTGTCCTCTGGAAGAGGAGATAGGCCATTCTTAACGGATGGCTCTGGACTTTGGACATTTCGTGCCAAAAAGGGGGCATTTCCACCAGCGCCCCAACG
>JBMOHS010000216.1:0-5885 GCA_049317725.1 Blastocatellia bacterium | reverse complement strand
GGGCTGCTCGATCAGGTTGCGCGTCTCACCGGGATCCGTCTGCAGGTCGAAGAGCTGCAGGTAGCCAATTCGCGGGTAGGCAATCAGCTTCCATCTCTCGTCGCGGACGGCGCGTTGAAAATCCTGGAATGGCAAGAAGACCGAGTCGCGCAGCGAGGATGCTGTGCCACGCCAGAGCGGGCGCAGGCTTGATCCCTCCAGTCCGCTGGGCGGACGAATCCCCGTCAGTTCGCAGACCGTCGGAAAGATGTCGAATAGATAGGTGAAGGCCTGAGTCGATCGCCCACGTGGAATTCCAGGACCAGAGAAGACGAGCGGCACCTGCACACTGTGCTCGAAAAGGCTCTGTTTGCCGAGCAGCCCGTGACTGCCCAGCGCCAGCCCGTTGTCGGCAGCGTAGATGATGATCGTTTGCTTCGCCTCCCCCGAGCGCTGCAGGCCTTCGAGAATTCTCCCGATCTGCTCGTCCATGTGCGAAATCATCCCGTAATACTCGGCAAGCTGTTCGCGGATCACCTCGGGAGTCCTTGGCCAGGCCGCCAGATTTTCATCACGCAGGTTGGACATCATTCCATTGTCGAACGGCAACTGCGGCAGGAAATTGGATGGCAGTGGCGGTTGTCGCCGGGCATACAGCTCGCGGTATCGATCGGGTGGCTGACGCGGATCGTGCGGTGCTGTCAAGGCAACATAAGCGAAAAAGGGCTTGCGCCGATCGCGATTCTCGAGAAACTCGATCGCCGCATCGGCAAAGATCTCGCTGGAAAACTGGTCGCCAATCCTCACTGGGGTCAGCTGCCCATCAGAACCAAGATCGCGGAGTGGAACCCGCGTATGATCTGACATCCCCCCGAACATGATCGCCTTGCCCCGCTGAAAGCCCCGCTGCCAGGAGGCTTCGCCGTTGTGCCATTTGCCAGTGGCGAATGTCTCATACCCCGATTCACCCAGCAGCTCCGGCATCATCTTCGTCCCCGCAATGGTCGGTGCCTCGATGCTCATCCAGGTTCGTCCCGTCATGAGCATGGCGCGACTCGGGACGCAAACCGCACCATTGTTGCTCCCAAAGACGTAATTTCGTCGGAAACTGAAGCCGTTCCGGACCAGCCGATCGACGTTCGGTGTGCTGATATGGCGATTGCCCCAGGCACCAATCGTGTCGGCCCGCTGATCATCGGTCAGGATGACAAGAATATTCGGACGCCGGCCATCCCCGACCTGCCGCTGCGCCATCCCCTCGACGGCCAGGAAGCCGATCGTCGCCCAAGCCAAGATCAGACAGTTTCGTACTTTCATTTGGCTATCTTCTCCCAAATGCCATTGAATGATAAAGATTCAGGGGCTTCAGACGTTTGTGCGGGGAATCGGAATCGTCTCAGAGCGGAAGGGCCACCTTGCCTGCAGGCACAGGCCTCGTGATCGCAGGAATCTGCACCACACGATCTAATTCGCATTCTTGTCTTGCTGACAATCCCGGTGCCAGTGCCGCATCATCCAGAGGTGCACGTCCGGGAGAGTCGATCACACCGACCACATCTCGGGATGTCACAGAGGGCGATGACGTGATCATGCCCGAGACACCAAGATCTCACCCGCCTGATCGGATGACCGGCGAAAGGGGCCTTAACTCGGCTTCCGCATCCGCCAGTAGATCTCTCCTGGCCAACCGGGAAAGAGCCTTCCCCAAGCCAAGTTGAAGCGGACCCACGCCGCCGAGTTCTCCAGCGCGCTCCCCTGACTCCGCATCAGGAAGGCCCCGCTCAGAAAGTCCAGCTCGAGGCCCGCCCCCGCGGCCATTTGTCGCACCCGCTTCGGGGAGAAGACGCTGACATGGCCAAGGGGAGGTGCCGTTTGCCGAATCTGCCGCTCCCGTTGCCGTTCGAGAAGGCGGGGCACGACAGGAAATCCACCGATCAGGACTCCACCGGGCCGGATCGCCCCGACAATCTGCGCGAAGACCTCTTCCGGCTCGAAGAGGTGCTCGAGGACGTGCAGCAGGATTGCCACGTCGTACTGGCGAGGGAAGCTCAGCGTGCCGTCCTCAAGATGAACCTCCAGGAAGTCGGTGTAGCCGGCTCCGGCAAGCCGTTCCCACCGCATGACCGCATCGACCGCCGTCCAGCTGTTGACCGCAATCGTGCTCGGCCCCGAGCGCGTGAAGGCAAGCATCTGACCGACATCGACTCCGACCTCGAGGACGTCGAGGGGGCGGCCCATCCGCTCCGACTCCTCCCGCAGCAACTGGTACCCGAACCAGTAGCGGAGCAGGCGAATCGGATAACGCACCCGCTGATGTCCGGGGGCAATGCCAAACTCGGGAGATCGCACGACTTGGTTGTCGGCGAGAAATGAAAGGTCCCACTGGGACGTGTCTCTAAGCTCCAATCGTCACCTGCTCACTGTGGACGTCTCGTTGGGGCGAGACTCAACTTCTCTTGCCGATTTCGATCGCGCGACCGGATCGACGATCGATCTCGGTGGCAGGGCCGGTCCGCTGCGGCACCGAGCGGTTAAAGAGTTCGGTGATCGGATACCAGGCCCCGTCACTCGCAAAGGGCACCAGGTCGAATCCCCGTCCCAATGGATCATCCCACAAAGTTTGCGTGTAGTCGATTCCAAGCGCGGAGTAGATCGTCGCGGCAATGTCCTCGTTGGCGATCGGTCGGGCGTGAGACCACCCCGGGTCGGCGACCGCAAATCCGTCATCGGTCGTCCGCCCAATGACCTTTCCTCCCGTCACGCCACCTCCAAAGAAGACGGCGAAGTGCTGGAAGTCGTGGTCACGCCCAGCGCTGCTGTTCAATCCAACCGTGCCTCCCGAGCGGACGGTACGGCCAAACTCGCCCATGACGACGATCAGCGTCTCGTCGAGGAGTGATCCCCTGACCTGTCCCGGCATCTGCGCCAGATCGTTGAGCAGCGCCGCGAGCCCCCGATCGAGCTGCCGGGAGGGCCCGTAGATTCCCCCACCTGCCGTGTAGATGTTGGTGTGGTTGTCCCAGCCTCCGAGGTTGAGCTGGATGTAGCGGGTTCCCTGGTTGGCCTGCAGCAGGTTGCGGGCGACCAGGCAGGAGTTGCCGAAGCCGCTGCTCCCATACCGGGTCGACTCGTCTCCGGTGTAGCGAAAGATCGCGTCGATCGATGGGTTGTACATGATGGCTTTCCCTTGCTGATAGAAGCCATCCATGTCGAGGACCGACTCGCCGAGGGGCGAATTGGTGCGCAGACTGCCGTCAAGGTCCGCGAGCATCTGATAGCGCTGTTCAAAGGCCGCCTGCCCTGCATTATTGATCAGGTTGTTGAGGCCATTGGCGTTGGCAATGATCGAGAAGGGAGTAAACTTCGAGTTGAAATAGCCCGCGCCGACCGTCGCACCCCCGTTGAGTGAGACGAACCCGGGCAGCTTCTGACTGGGCAACCGCTCTCCCTCGAATTGGCGCGCGACGACAGCCCCGAGGTTGGGAGAGAGCTTGCCCATCGCCGAGGTCGGATTCCGCGAGATCTGCGACCAGACCTGCTGCAGCGAGTGGACCAGTGCCGGGGCTCTCACGCTCCGCACGATCGCCATCCGGTCGATCTGCTTTGCCAGATTGGGCATCAGTCCCGCCGGGAAGTGGATGCCCTTGATCGTCTCTGCTCCAAAATCACTCGGGGTCCACGGTCCCACCTTGAGGTCGAAGGTGTCGACGTGGCTCGCCGCTCCCTGCAAGTGGATGAAGACGCAGTTCCGTGCCCGGTCGACGATCTGTGCCGCAATGCGATTCTGTCCCGTTCCCCCGAGGACCTGCTCTCGCAGCGAGGGCACAAGGAACGTTCCTGCCACCCCGGTGCCAGCGATCTGAAAGAACTCGCGCCGGCCCGTCATTCGCCCATCAAAGAGCCCCCGAAACCCACTGCCATCGGTTGTCAGTTTCGCAAAGCCCTCGGGCTGCCCCTCTTCCTGGCGCTTTCCCATCTTCTTGTTCTGACGCATGGTCATCTCCTCCCGTTCCTGTTCTGCCCAATCAGTAGTTGAAGAGAAAGTCGGCCTTGTTGAGGAGGGCCCACTGCAGGCTCTCGGTCGCCGCTTGGCGACTGAGTCTCGTAAAGTAGGGGGTTAGCTTGGCACGCTCGGCTGCCGTCGGCATCCGTGAGAGGGTGCGCAGGGATAGCTCCGTCACGATCTGGTCATTGGTCATCCCCGGGGTATTGAGCAGTTGATAGACGGCGGAACGGTAGGTCTGGCCATTGAACGTCACTTGGTCCGCGTTGCGGACCCGGGTCGTGACGAAGGTGTTGTTCATCATGTTCAGCGCTTGCATGATCGACGACTCATCGGAGCGGGGAACGTTGTCGCGGTTACCGCGCAGGAAGGAGTCGAGAAACGCCCTGACATCGGCGCGTTGCCGTGGCTCGAAGGGTTCCGGAAACTGCCCTGCCCAGAGCACTTCCCGCAGCTTTTGGCCCTCTTCGTTGATGATTGGGTACCCCAGGACCGAGGTGTTAGCGGACGCCCCCGGGGCACGATAGGTCGTCACCGGGGGCAGACCGGTCGCCTGGATGATCGCGTCGTGGATCTCCTCCGCCTTGAGCCGCCGGACAAACTTGCGGGCATAGAGGGGCACGTACTCCAGTTTCCACGTCCCTGGGTATTGCGAGGACAACTGGTAGGCCGATGATTTGACGATCGTTCCGATCATCCGGCGCAGGTTGTAGCCATTGCTCCGGAAGTCGAGGGCAAGCGCTTCGAGCAGTTCCGGATTATGGGGTTGTGGGGTCCATCCATCCGGGAGCTGGGCGCTCGAACTGAGCCGCGCCAGATCGAAGTTGTCGGAGGGAGAGACGAGGGCCTCGACCATCAACTCTTCCCAAAGGTAGTTGACGGCGGCCCGTGCAAACTGCGGATCGCTCGTCAAGTGGCGCGCGAAGGCTTGCCGCCGTGTCTCCCCACTGTTGGCTCCGGCTCCCGTCCCGAGATACTGCGGCGCGACCGTTCGCTGCCCATTGATCGGGCTGCGTGTCTGCCGGTTGCCGGAGTTGGTGTTGAGCGTGTAGTCTCCGGTAGCCGCTTCGGTGACGGTGTACGTCCCGTAGAAGATGGTACTGGACGGCCCCCGTTGGAACGTGCGGCGCGCGCGGGCAAAGAAGGCGCTCATGCCGTAGGCCTGGGCCCGTGTCACTGTCGCTCCCCACAAGTTGACCGCGTCGAGATGGCCAGCGCCATCGTGGCAAAGCAGGCAGTCCATCGAGTTGAGCCCGAGGAAGATCGTCGAGGCTTGCACGGCCAGCCCGTCATAGGTGTCCTGCGCCGGCCCCATCGGGACGTTCCCTCCGACGATGAAGTTGACCGGTCCACTGGTCTCGCTGTTCCCCTCGGCGGTCAGCAGGTCGGTGGCAATCAGATGGTAGCCCCGGTTATTCCTCAGGGAGTCTTGCAAGTATTGATGGAACGCCTCGCGTCCCGAGGCGAACCGCTGAATCGCGGTCGAGTTCGAGTTGTTGCGGAAGAGATCCCCGAAGAAGAGCGTCCACTTGTCGACAAACTCCGGGGAGCCGATCAGGCGGTCGACCAGTTGGTCCCGCTTGTTCGCCGACGTGTCGAGCAGGAATTGCCGGATGGCACTTGGTTCAGGGAGTCGGCCGGTGAGGTCGAGCGTGACGCGGCGGAGGAACTCTTCATCGGTCGAGAGGGGGGCAGCGTTGACGCCTGCTCGCGCCATTCGATCGAAGACGTGCTGGTCGATGAAGTTGCGGCGGGGAATTTCCTGCGCCGGCACGAGGGTGGCCGCTGTCCGCATCAGCAGTTCGCCGGTGACCTCCTCGGTCCGCCGCGAGAGGTCGATCCGGTGGCGTCCGTCGAGGCCCTCGTAGGCATCGGGATTTTCGAGGAAGGAGCAGTCCGAGCC
>JBMOHS010000215.1:0-5901 GCA_049317725.1 Blastocatellia bacterium | reverse complement strand
TCAATCTCAAGGGCGGGGTCGGGAAGACCTCGCTCTCGGTCAATGTCGCTGCCTGCCTCGCCCACAATTTCGGGCAGAAGGTGTTATTGATCGACTTTGATGCACAAAGCAATGCCAGCATCTGGTTGATGGGGGTCGAGCGGTGGAATCTGATCAACTCCGTCCGGGGACGATCGGTCTATGGAGCCTTCCTGCCAGGGGCCTCTCCTGTCGTCAACAACATCGTCCCGAGTGTCGTGCGGGGAGGCAAGGGGATGCACCTCCTTCCCAATCTGGATCTCTTGCCGGCGACCTATGAGCTGATGCGGCTCGAGGAGGCACCTCTGGATCCTGGGACGTATCCATTCTACGACCTCTTTTACCGGCAGATCCAATTCATCTTCCAACACTATGACTATGTGATCTTTGACTGTCCGCCCAACCTGCTGCGGGCCAGTCAATGCGCCATCTTTTGCAGCCAGGAGATCTACGTGCCCTGCCAACCGGAGAAGCTGAGTGAGCTTGGGTTGGCACTCCTGATCAACAAGATTGCTGGCTTTCATCAGCGATCGCTCCTCTCGCAGCAGTCGATTCCAGGTTATCGGCCGGCGTCCATTCGCGGCGTCATCCTCAACGATGTCGCGACCATTGTGGCGATCGGCAGAGTACTGGACTATATGTATCTGACCATCTTCTCGGCCCGACTGAACCACGCGGGGGTGATGGCGCCGGATGCCGACATCCTCCCCCAGCGGATCCGCAGCACGGTCAAGGCGCCGCGGGCCGTCGAGAGTGGTCTGCCCGTTGTTCTCATCCCCAACAGCAATGGACTCGGGGAAGACTATGTCAACCTGACACGAAAGATCTTCCACTCCCCACTACACGGAAAGGAGAATGGCGATGGACTTGGCGAGACGACTGCGTGACCTGCTCGAGATCATGGATCGACACCCGAGCCTGCTGCGGGACCCAGCGCTGGTTGGCTTGGCCGGGAAGCTGGATGACCAGCTCAGTGCTTTTACAGCAAAGGCTGAAGGGCAGGCCTACCGAAATACGGCCGCCTATGCCGATTTGATCGCCTTGCTGGCCCAACCCGAGAATCGCCCTCTGGTGACAGCTGATTGGATGAGCGGGCAGTCCCCGGTCGGAACGCGGTATCTGAAAAACGGGAAGAAGGAGAAGGAGCAGTTTGCGCTCGAGGTGGTCAAGGCGAGCGTCTCGTCGCAGGTCATCCGCGAGCTGAACGATGCCCCGCGGCGCGAGATGGAGGAGCTGCTTCACCGGATGGTGCTCGGAACCGACGCGGAGGTCAAGGAGTGCTGGAAGACGCTCAAGGCCGCAGAGTTCAAGCGCTTCTGCCAATGGAACCAGATTCCCGTCATCACCAATCCCAAGGGAGCGATCGACAAGGCTCGCACCTTCTCCAACTTGTTGGAGAAGATCGCGGAGCGGCGGGAGTATACCAAGTTGACCCTCGGAGGATAGCGTGATGATCTCCGAGCAGACCCTCGAATCCCTCCACTTGGTGCGCGGAGGGCAAGCCGCCGGACTTCTCTTCCTGTTTCCGCCAACCTTGGGGGCCCTGAGCCCTCCCGTCATCTCTGCAAGCGGTACATGACTGACCAGATATCGTGGAGGGCGTGTTCGTAGGCGGCCCCAGGCGCGCCCTGATGGCAGGCGACTGCCGACTTGAAGTTATCGTAGTCCGTCTCCTCGCCAAGTCCTGCCAGAACCTCCGACCAGACCCTCTTCGGAAGGAAGATCCGGTAGGCATAGTCGGTTCCCTGAAACTCCTGAATCTCATAGGAGGAGAGCAGTTCGGGAAAGCGGTGCTGCAGCGCCTCGAGGTGCTGTCGGAGCCTGACCCGGACCATGACCCGGTCAGGATCGACGGGTTGACCGTGGCCCCCATCTCCCTGGCGCGCGCAGACTGCGCTGTAGAAGCCGTGCTTGGTAAAGATCCACATTCTTCTCTCCTCCTGGTGGGTTGGTGGGGTGGTTGGGTGACGGGCTGGATTTGATCAGCTGTTGGCCGAGAGCCGATCGCCCACCGCTTCGTTCGCGTGTCAGGATACACCAGTGGGACCGGAATGGACGAAAAAAATCAAGTGAGAAAGCCGGTTCGGAGTCATGTTCGGAGTCATGGGGGGAAGAAATCTTGCCGAGTTGTTGACAGTGGGTTGGCGCAGAGTCCAATATTGTCA
The DNA here is from genome assembly GCA_049317725.1 of Blastocatellia bacterium. Lineage (GTDB taxonomy): Bacteria > Acidobacteriota > Blastocatellia > RBC074 > RBC074 > CAIOZW01. The sequence continues at coordinate 3,718 of JBMOHS010000215.1, read as the reverse complement.
ACTCAAGGTTTCATGCGGAGCTGCCATGCCCCGAAACAGGAAGCTCAGCCAAACGCCGGACCAACCCTCTCGGTAACTGCCATCTGCCGATGGAACCCCCACCAACGGTAATTTGAACTCCACCATCTCAGCTTTGACTCCTGGACTGGAGCAGATTTCCCCTTCTTGGCCAGAGGAGGGACGCCTTCAGCCTCGTCAACGACCCCGGATTTCGAGAGCGAATGATGAACATTTTTGAGTTTCGCGATGACCTGATTGCCCAATATGAGGGGTACATCAAGAGCTTCATGCAGCTCCAAGACGCGCGAATTGCGGCGAAGGTGGAGGCGAGCTTGGCGGAGGGCGTCTTCTATCCGGACCCGTTGATCCAGCTCAATCCCTCGTTCGCGCGGGGGGATTCGCTCGACTGGTTGATCCGGGAGGGGGTACTCCACCCCGAGTGCGAAAGAATTTTTCGACGTGAGAAAGGGGTGGGAGGGGTGGGAGGGCTGGGAGGGGGGCAGCCGCTCCAGTTGCACCGCCATCAGGTGGCGGCGATTGAGGAGGCGGCTGCCCGGCGGAACTATGTGCTGACCACGGGAACTGGATCGGGAAAGAGCTTGGCTTACATGATCCCGATCGTCGACCGGGTCTTGCGGGAGGGGACGGGAAAGGGGATCCGGGCAATCGTCGTCTATCCGATGAACGCCCTCGCCAACAGCCAGGAAGGGGAGTTGGAGAAGTATCTCGGGTCTCCGGGCGAGGCCCTGGTGAGCTATGCACGGTACACGGGGCAGGAGGATCGAGAGACGCGCGACCGGATTCTGCGGTCCCCCCCGGACATCCTCCTGACCAACTTCGTCATGCTCGACCTGTTGCTGACGCGCCCCTTCGAGCAGAAGATCATCGAGTCGGCACAAGGACTGAGTTTTCTGGTGCTGGATGAGCTGCACACCTATCGCGGGCGACAAGGGGCGGATGTCTCGTTGTTGGTGAGGCGGCTGCGGAACCGGTTGGCGGCGAAAGATCTTCTCTGCATCGGCACCTCGGCGACGATTGCGGGAGGAGGGGGCTTCGCGTCGCAGCGGGAAGAGGTGGCACGGGTGGCGACGACGATCTTCGGGGCGGAGGTGCGACCGGAGAGCGTCATCCTCGAGACACTGGAGCGGGCGACAACGGGCGAGCCGACGCCGGAAGAGTTGCGGCAGCGGGTCCAGGAGGTGGCGACGGGCGGTTCGTTCCCGACAGACTATGTCGCCTTCGTTGGCGATCCGTTGGTTGCCTGGATCGAGCGACAGTTGGGATTAGAAGAACAGGAAGGCCGGCTGGTCCGGCGGCGCCCCTCGCGGATCACGGGAGCGGATGGCGCTGCGGCAAGGTTGGCGCACGAGCTGGGGCTCTCGCCTGAGGAGTGTCAGCGCGCACTGCAGTGGGCCCTGCTCGCCGGGGCAGAGTGCGGGCGCCATCCAGTGACGGGAGCGGCTCCGCTCAGCTTCCGCCTCCACCAGTTCATCAGCCGCGGGGAGACGATCCACGCGACGCTCGAGGACGAAGCGACCCGCTACCTGACCCTCTTCGGGCAGTACTACCGGCCAGGGTCACGCCAACACCTTCTTCTGCCGCTGACCTTCTGCCGGGAGTGTGGGCAGGAGTACTACTCGGTGATGCGAGTCTTTGGGAAGAGAGGGGAGCCCGACCGGTTCAAGGCGCGCGCGACAAACGATCAGGGGCGCGAAGAGGGGGTCAGTCAACCCGGCTTTCTCTATTTCAGCTCGACGAGGCCCTTCCCGATCGACCGCCGGGAGATGGTCAATCGGGTGCCAGAGGAGTGGCTGCGGGAGGATGGGCAGATCAATCCCGAGCGCGAGGCCGATCTGCCGCAGCCAGTAGTCGTCGGGACGGATGGACGAGTTGGGGGCGAGGGGCTGACGTACAGTTACTTCACCTCGCCCTTCCGCTTCTGCCTCTCCTGTGGGGTTTCGTGGAGTTACCGACAGCGGAACGACTTCAGCAAGGTGACGGGGCTCGGTTCCGAGGGGCGCAGCACAGCAACGACGATCACTAATCTGGCCGCGATCCGTCGCCTGCGGCAGGAGCCACTCCCCACTTCGGCGCGCAAGCTGCTGACCTTCACCGACAATCGACAGGATGCCTCGTTGCAGGCGGGCCACTTCAACGATTTCCTCGAGACGACCCTCATTCGCGTCGCGCTCCGGCAGGCGCTCGCCGCTGCCGGGGAGTCCGGGATCGGGCATGAGGATCTGCCCAGGCGCGTCTTCGAGGCATTGCGGCTCACCCCACAGCAGTACTCCCTCTACCCCGATGAGAAGTTCCAGAACAAGAAGGACACGGAGATTGCGCTGCTCAATCTGTTGGGGTACCGCCTCTACCGCGATCTGGAGCGGGGATGGCGCATCACGCTCCCCAATCTGGAGCAGTGTGGGTTGCTGCGGATCGAGTACCAGGTCCTCTCCGAGCTCTGTGAGGAGGAGGAAGAGTGGGTGTCGCTCCACCCAGCCCTGCAGGGTGCGCGACCGGCGACGCGGCAGCGCATCGCCGAGGTCCTGCTCGACCATTTGCGGCGGGAGCTGGCGATCGATGTGCGGTATCTCGAGGCGGGCGAGCAGGATCGGATTTCCAGCCAGAGCTACCAACGGTTGAAGGCACCGTGGGCGATCGGCGACGAGCCGATGCGCAAGGCCTCGATCCTCTTCCCGGGGCCGCGTCGTCCGGGGGACACGGAGTTCAATCGCTACCTCTCGAGTCGCAGCGGGTTTGGGCAGTACCTCCGGCGGCCGCGGACACTGGGGTGGGAGGGGCCGCGGCTGACGACCCAGGAGGTGCAGCAGATCATCGAGGAGTTGCTGCGGGTCTTGCACCGGGCGGGTCTGCTCCACCAAGTGGTCGAGGAGCGGAAGGATCAGCCACCGGGGTATCAGCTCAACGCCGCCGTCATGCGTTGGAAGGCGGGGAGTGGCCAGCAGCCCTTCCCCGATCCGATCCGGATGCCGACGCCGCCCGCCGCCGGAGGCCGCACCAACTCCTACTTTGTGGATTTTTATCAGGGAGATCTCCAAGACCTTCCGGGGTTGGAGGCGCGGGAGCATACCGCACAGGTTCCCAACGGCTTGCGGGAGGAGCGGGAACAGGCGTTTCGCGAAGGGAGTCTGCCGATCCTCTACTGCTCGCCAACGATGGAGTTGGGGGTGGACATCGCCGATCTGAACATCGTCAACCTGCGCAATGTGCCACCGACACCGGCCAACTATGCGCAGCGGAGCGGGCGTGCGGGGCGAAGTGGGCAGCCAGCGTTGGTCTTCACCTACTGCACGACGGGCAGCCCCCACGACCAGTACTTCTTCAAGCGGCCGGAGCTGATGGTGGCGGGACAGGTGACACCGCCGCGGCTCGACTTGGCCAATGAGGATCTGGTGCGATCACACGTCCAGGCGATCTGGCTGGCCGAGACCCAACGTTCGCTCGGGACCTCACTGGTCGAGCTGGTCGAATCCGGGGGGGATCCGCCGAGCCTGGAGTTGAACCAAGGGGTCCAGGAGCAGATCCAATCGGAGCCGGCCCGGCAGCGGGCGGCCGCACGTGCCCGCGAGGTGCTCCAGACGATCCAACCACAGTTGGCCGAGGCGGGGTGGTATACGGAGGCTTGGCTCGACGAGGTGATCCGCCAAGCCCCGGCGGCCTTTGACCGGACCCTCGATCGTTGGCGCGAGCTCATCCGCGC
>JBMOHS010000214.1:0-6000 GCA_049317725.1 Blastocatellia bacterium | reverse complement strand
TAGGACGAATAGGACGAATACAATCCTTCTAACCTATCGGTCCTATTCGTCCTATCTACCCTACAACTTACGCAGTACGTCGTGAATCACTTGGTTGTCCGGCTGCTTGCTGATTTCGTGGATATCCTTATAAGCAACCTTGCCCTCCTTGTCGATGACAAAGAGCGCCCGCTCGGTAATCCCATCGGCTGTCCGATAGGCACCAAACGATTGTGCAACCTTTCCTTTGGGTTCAAAATCGGCGAGCAGAGGATAGGTGATCCCGCCCAGACTCTTGGCCCAGGCGACGTGGCTCGGAATGGAATCGACGGAGATACCCAGAACCTGGGTATCGGCGTCCTCGAAGCGACTCAAATCCGCTTCGTAGGACGGCATTTGGACCGTTCAGACAGGGGTCCAATCAAGCGGGTAGAACGCGATGAACACGTTCTTCTTGCCCCTGAAATCGGAGAGCTTCACCGTACCACCCAAGTGGCTCTTCAGCTCGAAATCAGGCGCCAACATACCAACTTCGACGCTCATACATTCTCCTGATTAGGTTTTTCGCTCAGCTTCACTGCCAGAACATTCCAGCGTTGCACTGAGCGGTCAATCGGAAGGTCGGGAACGCCACCAATCCGTCGATCACGCTCCGACCATCTACTCCTCTCATCAAACACCGGTAGTATAGTTTGGCTCCCCCCGAACGACAAGTGCTTCCCTGTTCCTTTACAACGCCGCACGAGTTCGTTAGCTTATTGGATCGGAAATCGATCATTTCCTGGCAATGTTCAACGAGAAAGACCTTGAGCAAGAAAAAAGAAGATGGAACAATTTTCCTGGGTGGGCGTGACAGCACACGAGGTCTTTCCAAATTCACTGGCGTGGGTGCCTCTTGGCTGGCCCCACACGACCTGACTTGGCAAGTCGCCCAGTACTTGCCCACCTGCGGAGAGATCGAACTGTTCTGGAGTTCCTCTATGACAAACCTCAGGTAAAGCCAGAGCAGAATGAATGGAACTACCTCAATTGGCAACATTTAGCTGGATTGAAATCTCACGAAAGCGTGAGACAGATGCCGCTGCCATCCCTGCTGAACCGCTTCGTGTGGCCGACTCCTCCTCCCTGATTCATCCGACGGACGAGTCGACTGCCGCGACGACCACTGGTCACCTTGACCGCTCTGGGCAGGCAGTCGCGACCAACTCCTCTCCGATCCATGACCAGGAGGAGAGCATTGAAGAGTTGATTGAAGACCCGATTGCAGTCCCGATTGAAGCCTCGACGGACGAACTCGACGATCACCACTTGATCTCAAGGATCCGCGAAGGTGACGAGTTTGCCTTTCAGGAGCTTGTCCGGCGATATCGGAACCCCATCACCAACTACGTCTATCGGATGATCGACGATTACGACCGGGCGGTGGATCTTTCTCAAGAAACGTTTGTCCGCGTCTATATGAGCGTGGAGCGGTATCAGGCGACCTACAGCTTTTCGACCTATATTTATCGAATCGCTCACAATCTCGCCATTACTGAGCTCAGACAACGCAAGCGAAGGCGGCTGATCCCCTTGCCAACCTTCTTCTCGGACAAAGAGAGTGAAGAGATCGAGGTCGAGCTGCCAGATGACCGGCAGATCCAAGCGGATGCGGCCCTGATTGCCGACGAGCGACGGGCGGCAGTGACGCGGGCCATCGCGAGCCTGCCTGAGAAATATCGCGCACCCCTTGTTCTTTGTGATCTGGAAGAGAAGAGCTATGACGAGATTGCCGAGGTTCTCGGCCTTCCGACCGGGACGGTCAAATCGAGAATCAACCGCGCTCGCAACCTTCTCAAAGAGAAGCTGCGGGATTTCATCTAACTCTGGTCGATGAGCCAGCCTCAACTGACAGCCCATCTGGCCCTTGAGACCATAGAGCAATGCGGTCAATCGTCACGATCTGAGATTGAGAGAGATTGAGAGAGATTGAGAATAGAGAGAAGGGCAGCGAAAGAGCTGAAAAAGAGTAGAACGGACTACTTCGAATTGGACCTGGAGTTGGAATCGAACATGAACTGTCAAGAGATTAAAAGCGCCACCGACATCGCCTCGACGAACCTTTCTTTTCAAGCACACTTGGCAGATTGTTCCTCCTGCCGCCAGCACGTCGCGGAGATGAACTCACTCCGGGCCTTGCTCCGGCAGCAGCCACGGCTGGAGGTTCCAGGGGATTATGATTTTCATCTGCGAGCCCGGATTGCCCGGGCGCAGTCGGACCGCCAGACGGCGACAACCGGTCTCTTCTCGCTGGCAGGAAGAGACTTTTGGCGTGCGGTGACGGAGTGGGTTGGCAGTGTTCCGACGAACTTCGCGCTCAATCTTCGGGGAGGAGTGGCGGCCACGGCCGCAGTCGCCGCCCTGGTGGCAGGTCTCTCACTCTATCAAGCATCCGAAGAGACAGCTCCCTCTGTGCCGACCTCCGATGTCGCGAGCGTGCGCCAAGGCGTCGAGGAGAACCATTCCTCCTCGCTCGCCGCGCCCTCTGACAGTGAAGAGCGTCGGGCGACTTTGGCAGCGGTAACACCTGCCCGGACGATTCGTCATTCTCGAAGCCGTGCAGCTCTCACCCAGCCATCTCTCGAGCTTTCACAGACTTCCATTGCTGGGCAGACCATCGCCTTCGGAGGTTCAGCGACGCACGCTGACCTCTCTACAGAGGGTGCTTGGCGTGTCTATAATGCGGAGCGCAGAGAGATGATCTCATCCGCTCAGCAGACAACTTATCTTGGTGCGGAGTCTGCTCCGAGATTGACACGAACTGGAACAAAAGAGGTTGCGTTCGTCCCCTCGATCTAGTTCTCTTTTTTGAAGATTCGAGGAGCCGGAAGGAAGGTACAGCGCGCTCTCATCATCACAAAACAGGGGAATCAAGTTGAATCCTCTTCGGGCCGCGGAGCTGATTGGGCTCTGCGGCCTCTCCGTTTCCTTGACAACCCTCTGTTGAGGTCATCTCACGGACCGTCTGCCAAATGGATCATCCATCGCCAGAGTTTCTCACCTGCCGTGTTAAGATTCGGCCTTCTTGCAAGATCATCATTCTTTTGGTGACGATCTTGCTCGGAAGCAGTACCCTCTCCTGGGGACAAATCGATCAATCAAAAGGGGGAGGAAAGAGATCCTCCAAGCCTGCCGGGAAGCAACCGGTGGGTCAGCCCGTCGTTCCCGCGGGTGCTGGAGCAGAGCCCCGCGAAATTCTTCGACAGCAAGAACCAGTGGGATGGGTCTGGGTGAGCCAAACATTCGATCTATCCAAGCAGATCGGAGAGGGAGAGTCGATCTTGACGATGGATGGCGAGCCTCTTCCCTCTTTATTGCGCCGGAGAGTAACCTTAGGCCTTGTCATCGACAACGAGGGACACATTGTTACGCGATTGATCGACGTCTCCGCATCGAGTCCACCGAACGACCTCTCGGTCCGATCGTTGACCACCAGGCCAGTGGCCGCCCGATTTATCGGAATGGACCAAGTTTCGGGACTTTGCATTCTGAAAGCGGAAGGCGGAATGCTCCCGACCGCGCTCTTCTTCTCCTCTCCCACACTCCCTGCTTCACTTGAGGTTCGCTTATACGGGTTTCATCCAAATCAACGGATGAATCTGCAGGCCAATGTCGTCTACACCAATCCACGACGAACTTTTTCCCAGGGAAAGGTGGTCAAGGCGACACAAGATTTTCGCTATCAACCGAACAATCCGGTCTATCATCTTCTCTCCCCGCGGTTGACCCCGATTCAGGATGGCAGCTTGGTTTTGGGACCAATGAACCGCATCTTTGGGATGAGCATCTACGACAGCAACGGCCAGGGACCAGATTTGGTCTACCCGATCTCACGCATTGTCAGTGTGGCGAACTCAATCATTCAATCGAAGCAGAGCGTGACGCACGGGTGGTTGGGAGCAACGGGGGTCGATGCGACGATCGGTCCTTCTTCCGCGATCTACCAACCTTCTCTCGAAAATGTGGGGGTCCGGATTACAGCCGTCGCGCCGGACAGTCCGGCTGAGAAGGCAGGGATCTTACCCAAAGACCTCCTCCTGGCCCTCAATGATCGACGGATTCGGAACTACGCCCAGTTGGTGACGGCGGTTCGACAGCTTCCTGCCGGGAGCGAGATCTTTGTCCGGGTTCGCCGAGGCAGTGAGATTCGGGTGTTAAAACCGACCCTGATCGCCTCACCCTCGATTGAGCCGGAGCAGCAATTGCGCACCTTCGCTCAACGGATCGAGGAGATGCAAACGACCCTGCGTGGGATGGAGGAAGGGGATCCAGCCCGTCTCAAGGTGCAGGAAAGAATCGAGAAGATGAAGGCCTTTCTCGAGACGATCACTATTCCAGCCCCACCAAGTGTCCGCGTGCGTGTCTTTCTTGGGGTCGAGACGGTCCCCTTGTCGGGGCAACTCATGGGATATTTTGCAGTGACGAATGGGCTGTTGGTCACCTCTGTCGACGAGAAGAGCAAGGCGGCCATCGCCGGACTCCAAGCAGGAGACATTGTGACCCAAGTCGATTCAACGATGGTCACCGACATTCAGTCCCTCTCGCAATCCCTCTTTCAGTCCACACGGGAGCCCCTCTCCCTCGTCATCGTCCGCCATCGGGAGAAGAAGACCATTCCCCTGGGCGCCCTCACCCCATAGCAGCTCTCGCCCTCCCCTGCCAGCTCCGCAGTGGGTCGCCAGTCGCAGAAGGAGTCCTTCTCCCCGCTTGGATTCATTTGGACCAACCTGTTATGCTGCGTAGGCAGAGAGAAATGACAGCCGATGAGTCGATAACTGGAAGACGGACTGGGGTTTCGATGACCGCAAAACTTACCGTGATCATCTATATCTTGATCAGCCTTGAAGTAGGAATCCTGCTGTTGATTCTACCTTGGTCCGTCCAATTCTGGGAGGAGAACTTTTTTTTATACATTCTCTCGGAGAGGCTCGGGGCCCCCTGGCTACCTGAGGTTGCCTCAAGCGGGTGGGTCAGAGGAGCGGTGGCTGGATTGGGCCTGTTCAATATCATTCTCGGGATTCGAGAGGCATTCCACTTTCGACAACGGGTCGCGGAGATGGGCAACCGTTCAATAAGCTCCACCGCTTCGCAACGGGAAGCTAGATCAGATGCGACATCGATCTCCTGAAGCATCAACCGGTTGCGGGGATGGAGGAAGGATGTGGCTCTACCTGATCAGTCATCGTCTCGGAAACCTGCGTGGGTGGCCGGGAGAGCTCCAGAAGATCAAGGAAGCCAGTGCCGCCGGTTGTCAGCTGATTCAAATTCGGGAGCGAGACCTTCCGGCTCGCCTCCTCACCCAGATGACAAAAGAAGCCATCGAGGTTACGCGTTCAACAGGAGCGCGGGTACTGGTCAATGATCGATTGGACGTCGCCTTGGCAAGCGGAGCCGACGGTGTTCATCTGCGGTCGACCTCGCTTCCTGTCGACGTCGTGCGGCGGGTACGGAATCAACGCGGCCTCGCCCCTTTTCTGATTGGCGTATCAACCCACACCCTGACGGAAGCACAGATGGCGGAGGAGAGAGGTGCGACCTTCATCGTCACCGGGCCCGTCTTCTCCCCGAAATCGAAATCGATTGATGGGCCTCCGATGGGGCTGGAGCGATTCGAGAAGATCTGCCGGCGCGTCTCTTTACCGGTCTTCGCCCTGGGAGGGGTGGGAAGAGAGAACTACCGGGAGGTGATGGCGGCTGGGGCTGTGGGAATTGCCGCGATCGGCCTCTTCCAAGTGACGCAGGGCTTGTCAGCGCTCGTCAGCGAACTTCTCGGCGGTCAGCAACCCGAGTCAAGGTTCCCCCCTCCCTGAAGCCAAGCCAGACTTCCCCCAAATCTCGCCCATTCCCCACGATCCAGTTGCTTCCCGTGGAACTGACTTGTCAGGCTCACGGCAGCCGGTTGTCCCGCAGATTGGGATCCTCGATCGTGAAGGTTGGGGCAGAGCCCGTCGGACGGACCCAACCAGAAGCGCGCAAGAAGCA
>JBMOHS010000213.1:0-6047 GCA_049317725.1 Blastocatellia bacterium | reverse complement strand
TTGCAAGAAGCGAGTCGCCCGTCTTCTCCCATTCTTTCTCTCGCCCCTCGCCCCTGATCCCTCGCCCCTGATCCCTCGCCCCTCGCCCCTCACCCTTCGCCCCTCACCCTTCGCCCCTCACCCGACCGTGACTCCGAAATTGATCGGGCTTATAGGGGGTGAGGCTCACGCGAAGGCGCGAAGCCGCGAAAGGGCAGGGGGAGGGGGGCTCCCCCCTGGGTGCGCGGCATTTCTGCTTGACTCGTTCAGCGTGGGAGGGAATCTTCCTTTTTTGCGCGAGGAGCAGGCGAAATGAGGAGCATGCCCCGGTACATTCCCATACCGCAGGAGAAGCTGATTCGGCCATCTTGGAGCGGTGGCAGGTCGAGAATGGTTGTCTCTCCGAGGGGGAGCTTTTTCCGGATTCCGAGCGCCGGAATGACGATCTGGCTGGCGCAATTGGGTTCCGACGTCCGCTCGATGGCGATTCGCCAAGGTTGACCGGAAGGCACAACCACCTCGGTGGGGCTGAACCCGCGACTGTTGACCTGCACTCTCGTTATTGCCGGATCCAGTTGATTGGGGGTGGAACGCTTCCCCTTGGCGACGGGAGGTCCCACTGTAAGGTCGAAGGGCATGGTGATCAGTCGGCCATCGACCTGAAATTGGGCCCAAACGCGGTAGAGCCCTGACGCAGGAAAGATGATCATGGTGCGGATCTCATCCGGTGGAGGTCCTGGATCGACGGGCAGGTGGGCGTGGGGTAATCTCTCCGCGGCGGCACGTTCGACTGGCCCGGGCGAGTCGGCCCCGACCGGGTGAGCGTGAATGAAATGGCGGTGGGCTGGATCGATGACCACGAAGTGGGCCCAGGCGCCAAGGAATGGTTCGAGTCCCTCGACTAGACCTCCGGCTTCATTCCTGACGCGCAGTCGAAACTCGACCTCGGTGCCGGCACGGAGCACGGCTCCGTCCATTGGGCCAAAATGAGCACTCAGCCCCTCCCCTCGCTGCTCAGTCGCACTCGCCCGAGTGGGGCGGCGCGAGGGTCGACGTCTCCCCCCGCCGACGGCCTCGATCCGGTAGGAGACGATCTGCTGTGCCCCGCCCGGTGGGGTATAGTCGGCATAGAGACGATATCGCTGACCAGCCTCAAATTCATGCTCGACCTCGTAACGGTCACCCGCCACCAATTCGGGATGGAGATGATGAAACTCACCCAGATCCTCCCCGACCACCAGGAGGTGAAGGGGGCGCTCGTGAACATACGGAAGATGGCGGATGGTACCAGAGGCCAACGATTGTGCTTCGAAGCGGAGGCGCATTCGTCTCGTCGTTGTCGTCCCCGCGCCTGCCAGAAGCTGCGTCCGGAGCCGCAATCGGAATCCCTGCTGTGGGGTGATCGATTCGATCTCGCGCTCGTTGGCGATTGCCTCGGTGCGAGGCTGACCTGCTGCTTCGTCCCGCCAGGCGTCCCCCAGCTGTTGGGGGGAGAGCGTGCCGCGATAGTGACTGGCCAGCAGGTAAGGGAAGGCCAACCGACCTGCCTGGTCGGTCGTCAGGAAGTAGGCGTAAGTGCCGGTTGGGTATTCCGGGGTGACGGTCCAACGGCCATTGAAGCGATCGAGATCTCCGGCATCGGGGGCATAGACATAGTCTTCGATGAAGCTACCCAGCGGGAACTCCTCGCTCACTGCGGGGCCATTCTGTCCCGGGGGAAGTTTGGTTCCATCCGGCAGCTGGTCTCGGTCTACCAAGGGGCGTAACCGATAGCCGGAGCGAAGACGGCGCACTCCGCCGCTCCCATCGGCGTGGTCATACCCCCACGGTCCATAGATTGGGTATCCATCGAGCGCGAAGCCGATGATCGGAGAGTGGCCACCTTGACCGCGGATCAGCGGGTCGAGCAGTCCAGGTGCTGCAGCGTGAGTCAGTTCGGCACGGGGCCGTCCGGTTGAGACCAAGCGCCCATCATCGTTGAGCGCGTGCAGATCGAAGTGCCAGATGTTCTGACCCTGATAGGAGAATGGTCCGACCTGTTGATAAATCGGCACCCCATTGACGAAGAGTCCGACCACATCGGGCCGGACTGGGGCCGGCTCTCCGTCGTTGAGAGTCGGGTTGGCCGAATGCAAGATCGGCCTCCTTCCCAAATCGAACGATTCTGCTGATCAGACGGCTGATTACACGGATCAAGACGACTTTGCCAGAAAGGTCAGGATCGATTCGTCTTTTCCTTTCATCCTTGCCCAGATCTGGCCAAATTGAGATGGGACCTCTGCCAGGAGATGGCTCAATCCTCGCTGACCAATGCCCGCGAGGATCCTCTGGAGGCGGGTGAGCAAGACCCGGGGATCACGGGGCAGGTCAGCGTCGGCGACGGGGAGGAGGAGGATCAGGGCGCGTCTTCCACCAGGTCGCGAGCTGGGCCTGTTGGGTGGGCGTCAGGACGTGGTAGATGGCGTGTTGCAGTTCGAGCCGTTTGATGTGGAGTTGGATTCGACGTTCGTTGTCGCGCAGGGCGAGTTGCCGAGCGGCGGTAGGTTGGAAAGGGGTCGCCTGGAGCAGGGCGTGGCGCGCTTGACGGTAGGCCTCGTCCGGTTGGCGAAGAGATTCGAGCGCAGGGCGGGCCGCCTCCTGGAGGGCACGGATCTGGGCTCGCTGCTCGTCGGTGAGGGAGAGCGCACGCAAGGGGAGTCCGTCGGGGTCTTCCGGGTCAAGGGTCGAGGGGGCGGCTCCCCCCTGGCCGCTGCCCCACCCTCCGCGCGGTTGCCACTCCCCCTGCGTACACGACGTGCCGGCAAGAAGGAGGAGCAGCGGGAGGGTGAGTGCTCCAAGTCGTGAGCGTCGGCCATCGATCGAATGAGCGCAGGGTTCCAAATCGATCTCCTTCCGTCCGAAGACGCAGTGAGGGGGGACGATCAGCGCTGGGCGTCCCGTTTGGCCTTGAACTCTGTTCCGGGCTTCCACTCCGGCCAGACAGGGCTCTGCGCGACGCGGTACCCGACCATCAGGAAGAGTTGGAGATCCTCGACGGCACCGCTGAGGTCCCAGTTGGGTTTGATCTCGTCGCTCAGGCCGTGATAGTCCCGCGCGGTGTACTCGTCACGGGTCTGCTGGGCATAGCCCGCTGGCTTGTCGAGGTAGTTGGTGCCGGCGTCGGTGTTGAGCGCCGGAACGCCCTGTTTGGCGAACTCGAAGTGGTCAGAACGGTAGAAGTAGCCCTTCTCCGGCTCGGCATCGGGGGAGAGGGTTCGCTTCTGGAGTTGCGCCGCTTCGGCGAGCAGATCGTCGAGGGTCGAGTTGCCGAGGCCGATGACGGTGATGTCGCGAGTCCGGCCCCACTGGTTGATCCCGTCTTTGTTGAGGTTGGCCACGGTCTTGGCGAGCGGATAGAGCGGGTTTTCCGCATAGTAGCGTGCCCCGAGCAGCCCCCGCTCTTCGGCGGTCACGGCGAGGAAGAGGAGGGTGCGTTTGGGAGCGGGCGAGAGGGTCGCAAAGGCACGCGCCCATTCGAGCAGGCAGGCAGTGCCGGAAGCGTTGTCGATCGCTCCATTGAAGATCTGATCGCCCTTGAGACGCGGATCCCGTCCCATGTGATCCCAATGCGCGGTGTAGATGACATACTCGTTCTTGAGTTGCGGGTCTGACCCTTCGATCCGGGCGATGACATTCTGCGATTCGATCTCGCGGAGGGTTGAGCGGACTGAGAGGGTGGCTTTGGCGGCCAGGGGAACGGGTTGGAAGTCACGGCGGAGCGCGGCCGCCTTGAGGCTCGCCAGATCCTGTCCGGCGGCGGTGAAGAGGTCCCGTGCCTTATCGAACGTCAGCCATCCCTCCACGGCGACCCGGGGCTCCTTCGACCCGCGCAGTCCGAAATTCTCCTGACGCCAGCTGGCAAGCGCCTTGAGCGGATAGCCGGCAGTGGCCGTCTCGTGGACGATGAGGGCGGCAGCGGCTCCCTTCGCCGCGGCGATCTCGAACTTGTAGGTCCAGCGGCCGTAGTAGGTCATGGCCCGCCCCTTGAAGAGCGTCTCGTCGAGCTTGGTCGGGTCCTGTGGATCGGGGATTTGCGGATCATTGATCAGCATGACGACCGTCTTGCCGCGGACGTCGACGTCCTTGAAATCGTCCCAGTTGTATTCGGGGGCGACGACCCCGTAGCCGACGAAGACGACGTCGGAGTTCTTGACCTCGATCGCAGGCTCGAAGCGCGACGAGCGCGCGAGGTAATCTTCCTGTGCCAGCGCCATCTTCCGGGAGCCGACAGTGAAGGTCGCCTCGGTCGTTGGCGTGTACCCGACGAGGGGCACCTTCTGAACCCAGGTACCGTCTGGATTGCCAGGTTGCAGCCCGAAGGACTGGAAGCGATCGATGAGGTAGCGGACGGTCAGCTCCTCACCGCGCGTCCCGGGAGCGCGTCCTTCGTATTCATCTGAGGACAAGACGCGGATGTGGTCGAGGAGGGACTCCCCCGTGAAGCTGTCGAGGGCCGACTTCAACTCGGCCGGGGCCATCGAGGGGGGAGAGGCCGGCGACGAGGTCGACGACTCCGGGCGCTGGCACCCTGGGAGCAGCAGCAGTCCGCTGCCCAGCAGAATCAGAACGATGCGCGAGATTCCAAGATGACCCAACAACCGTCTCATACCCTTGCTTCCTTTCCTGATGATCCTGATCGTTCTGCTGCAGAGAGCTTCTCCCCGTAGTTGCTGGTGTGGGGGGAGGCAACCGGTCGACTGATCCAGTGGGCAGCAGTTTCGCGACGGATCGTCTCGGTCAAACGACGATAGCGCTCCTCGAACTGGGCGCGTTGTTCAATGGTCAGGGCCGGGGTGCCGGGGGCGACGTGGCTCACCGGGAGGACCCCGTCCAATTCCAGAGCATACTTCATGCCGGCCAGCATTCGCGACTGGGTCCGACCTCCTTCCGCGAAGGTACAGATGGTGTCGAAGGCACCGCAGAGCCGACGATAGGTGGCCATGGCCTCGACATCCCCTGCCCAGCAGACTCGCCACGCCTTCTGCCATTCGCGCGGGAAGACATTGCCTGGGCCGGAGACGACCCCGATCGGGACTGTATCGTGCAGCAGGAAGTCTCGCCACCCTTCGTGGAGCCGCCCGAGAAAGCCTTGGCGCGGTTGGTAGAGGTCGAAGATCAGCAGGGCATTGCCGATGTAGATGCCGAACTCCCCGGGGAGTCGGTAGTGGAGCGCCGCCTTCATGTAGTTCCCCAGCACACGTCGGGAGGCCGAGACCTTGATCCCACAGACCGAAGGGAGGCGGCTCAACCGCTTGACGATCGCCGTCGGGAGGTGGGCGGCATTGCCAGGGGCGGCGATGTCGGCGTTGTCATAGAGGAAGAGGGGCAGAGGGCGGCGTTGCGTTTCGAGGAGGTCGGTGATCTCGCGCTGGAAGAAGGGGACCATCTCGTCGACGGGGAGGTCTTCGACCGCCGTTGGAGCGATGACGGCGGCGGCCGCGCCGAGCTGGCAGGCGGCATCGAGATTGGTGAGGATCTCTGCCTTCGTCTTGCCGTTGACGCCGACCCAGGCCTCGACCTGGGTTCCGTAGGCGTGATTGAGCCGGGCGACCTCGTCGATCGTTACCGCCATCGTCCGCAGTCGTTCGGGGTTGGACAACCGGTTCCATTCTCCGGTCGTTCCAACCCCAAAGACGACGTCGGCACCGGCCCCCTCTTGCAGAAGGTAGCGGAGGAGGTGGCGTTGCTCCGCCTCGAGCAGCCGCCCCGCCTCATCGACGACCGTCAGGGACGGCACGTTGAGCCCACGCTTCAGTGACCAATTTGTTGGGAGTGTTGGCGTCATATGATCGGTTCTCAAGGCCATCGGTCGAGGATGGCTCTGGACTTTGGGCAAAAAATGAGATCGTCGTGGTCTCGATCTTCGATTTTTTCAGTGATTTTGTATTACGTGGCAGCCACTCAGAGTGAACTACCACTTAGTCTCGTCAAATACGAATCAAACCCAAGCACGAGGCGCAAGTTTTCTCTCTCATTGAACTTTGAACATTCCCCGTGTCCCGAAGGGACACCGCATACCAGCCCAGGGC